>DFXC01000190.1:5215-36864 GCA_002383105.1 Hyphomicrobiaceae bacterium UBA4118 | reverse complement strand
GTGTATAAGAGACAGCGACCCGCTCGATGAAGCTTTGCGCCTCATCGGCCCAGCCCGGCTCAAGCACAGTGTCGGCATGCAGAAAGAGCAGCCAATCGCCGCGCGCTTGCGCGGCGCCCGCGTCGAGCTGGCCGCCCCGCCCGCGCGGGGCCTCGATCAGATGCGTGCCGGCAGCTTCGGCGATGATACAGGTCTCATCGGTCGAGCCGCCATCGACGAGGATCGCTTCCTGCACCACGCCGTCCACCACGGCGGGCACGAGCGCAGCGAGGGTCGCCGTGAGCGTCCGCT
This sequence comes from Hyphomicrobiaceae bacterium UBA4118, assembly GCA_002383105.1. Lineage (GTDB taxonomy): Bacteria > Pseudomonadota > Alphaproteobacteria > Rhizobiales > Methyloligellaceae > Methyloceanibacter. The sequence goes on along the minus strand of DFXC01000190.1, from coordinate 36,573 downwards.
CGCCATTCAAAGTCGGGATGATCACCGAAATCATGGGGCGGACTATAGCGTTTGGCCCTCCACCGGCAATCGCGACATGGCAGCACTCCGCATATGTTCTTGATTTGTTCACGGCGCTTAACTATATAGAGCCCATGACCGTCGCCTTGAGAAAACCCCACGAATTGGAGAGCGCCCCGCTCGAAACAGCGGGCGTTGCGGCCGGTCGCCGGCATGGCAGGGGGGCGCAGACCAACCGCTCGGGCCGCTACGAGCCCATCGCCTACGAACCCACCGACGATGGCTGGGAATCGCTTGCCGAGCTCGAGGCGCTTGCCACCGAGGTGCAAGAGGTCCCGGCGCGGCGTATCATCACCAAGAACGAATCCCCCGATATCGGCTTCGACCGCTCGATCAACCCCTATCGGGGCTGCGAGCATGGGTGCATCTACTGCTTCGCGCGGCCGACCCATGCCTTTCTCGGGCTGTCACCGGGGCTCGACTTCGAGACGAAGCTGTTCGCCAAGACCAATGCCGGGCAAGCGCTCGAGCGCGAGCTCGCCGAGCCGGGCTATAAAGTCCGCACCATCGCCATCGGCACCAATACCGATCCCTATCAGCCGATCGAGCGGCGCTACCGCGTCATGCGCCGCATCCTCGAAGTCCTGAGCGCGGCCAACCATCCCGTCGGCATCGTCACCAAGTCGGCGCTCGTGTTGCGCGACCTCGACCTGCTCACTTCGATGGCGAAGCGCGGTCTCGTCAAAGTCGCGCTCTCGGTCACCACGCTCGACCGCAAGCTCGCCCGCGCCATGGAGCCCCGGGCGAGCACCCCCGATAAGCGGCTCGAGACGCTTGAGCGGCTCGTCGATGCCGGGGTACCGGCCTCGGTCATGGTGGCGCCGGTCATCCCGGGGCTCACCGATATGGAGATGGAGCGCATACTCGAGCGCGCGTCTTCGACAGGGGTGACGCAGGCGGGCTACGTCCTGTTGCGGCTGCCACTCGAGATCGGCGATCTCTTCACCGAATGGCTCACGGCCAATTGCCCCGACCGTGCCAAGCGCGTGCTGTCGCTGATGCGCTCGACGCGGGGCGGCAAGCTCTACGATGCGAAATGGGGCGAGCGCATGGTGGGCGACGGCCCCTACGCCTGGATGATCGGCCGTAGGTTCGAGGTCGCCGCCGAGCGCCTCGGGCTGAATAAGAGCTCGGTCGAGCTCCGCACTGATCTCTTCACCCCTCCGGTGCTCAAGGGGCAGCAGATGCGCCTCTTCTAGTGAAAAAAGCCGGTTCTATAATTCGGGACCACGCGAGGCATTTCTGGCCGCGTTTGGGAAAGTAGTCCGCTCCCCTCTAGTGGCGCTTGTGCACTCATCGAGAGTTGCGCGAAGATGCCAAGCCCCGCAAATCGCAGGGGCCGAGAGATCGAGAGCAGGAATGGCACCCGTTTCCAATCATCACGCAACGAAGGTTCCAGCGGTCACGCTTGGCTTCTGGATCATCAAAATCCTCGCAACTACGTTAGGCGAAACGGGCGGCGACACCTTCAGCATGACAATGGACCTTGGGTACCTTGTCAGCACGGCGATTTTTCTCTCCGCCTTGTTGCTCCTGGTCGCCATCCAGATCGCCACGAGGAAATTTCACCCTTTGTTGTACTGGGCTGTGATCGTCGCCTCCACGACCGCCGGCACTACGATGGCCGACTTTGCCACCCGCTCTTTGGGTATCGGCTATGTCGGGGGCTCATTGATCCTGTTCGCCTGCCTTATGGCGGTGCTTGGCCTCTGGTATTGGTCGCTCGGTTCAATTTCGGTGGCGACCGTCAGCAGGCCAAGAGTGGAAGCCTTCTACTGGGCGGCAATTACCTTCTCACAAACGTTGGGAACGGCTCTCGGAGATTGGATCGCCGATACGGGCCTTGGATATGAAGGGGGAGCGCTCGTGTTCACGTGCGGATTGGCGGCGCTGGCGGCAGCTTATTTCTGGACCGACATTTCACGCGTGCTCCTCTTTTGGGCCGCCTTCATTCTCACCCGGCCGCTCGGAGCCACTGTCGGCGATTTTATCGACAAGCCCTTGGACCATGGTGGCCTAGCCTTGAGCCGTCCGCTCGCCTCTGCCGTTGTTGCGGCCCTGATGATCGTTTGCATACTCCTCCTGCCGCAAAGAGCAGGCAGTCACCCGCAGCGCGCTTAGCGGTGAGCGTTGCCAGCAGTTCGGCTCCTTGCCTTGGGGCAAAGCTCGCACTGTTTTCCACAAGACTGAGGCCGGCCACGGTCGTGAGTTGCAAAGCCCGCGCGGTTTGCGCGAAAGTGCCTGGGTCATGGGATTCGCCGCCAGAGCCTTGCCCGTCCAGCCCTCGCCCTGCTTCGACCTCGAAGCGGCGCTGATGGACCAATATCACGGCCCTGTGGCCGGCATCGATGAGGCCGGTCGCGGTCCTTGGGCCGGACCCGTCGTGGTCGCAGCGGTGATCCTCAATCCTGACCGCATCCCTCAGGGCCTCAACGACTCAAAACTCATGACGCCTGAGGCGCGCGAGGACCGCTATGGCGAGATCGTGGCTACGTCTATCGTGTCGGTGGTTATCGGCCCGGTGAGGCGCATCGACCGCGACAACATCCTACAGGCGAGCCTGTGGGGAATGCGGGCGGCCTATCGCGGGCTTGCCGTGCCGGCAGGGGCTGCTCTGATCGACGGCAATATCATTCCCCGCCGCTTCCCTTGCCGGGCGCGCGCTATCGTTGGCGGCGATGGCCTGTCGCTTTCGGTAGCGGCGGCTTCGATCGTCGCCAAGGTCACCCGTGACCGGCTGATGGTGAAGCTCTCTCGCCGCTACCGCCGTTATGGCTGGGAGAGAAACAAGGGCTACGGCACGCCGGAGCACGCGGCGGCCATCAAGAAGCACGGCGTGTGCACCCATCACCGCCGCTCCTTCAGCCCCATCGAGGAAGCGCTCCGGCTGCTCAATGAGCAGAGCGCAGACGTTGCTCCGCCGTCGCAAGAATTCTAGTCAGGGATCCATTCGGCGATGCGCTGGGCGATTGTCGCGGCGCCCGGCTCCAGCACCAGCATATGGCCATGGCCGGGAAGCTCCCAGAACGTGGCGTCGCGGTATGGCGCCGCCGTCTCGCGCGCGGTGGCGAGCGACACGAGCTTGTCGTCGGCGCCCGACAGGCACAGCACCGGGCAGCGTATGGCGCCGGTGTCCACGGCGGTCGCCTTGGTCTGATCGAACATCCAGAAGAAGATCTCGAAGAAGGCGCGGCCGGACTCAGGCCCGAACTTGTCGAACACGGCGCGCTGCTCGGTTGCCGGCACCCGGTTGAGGGTGTAGATGCAGGCGAGCGCGAAATCGGGATTGATGACCGTCTTCCAGAACGCCCCGAGACCCATCAGGTCTTGGTCGAGCTGCTTCTCGCCGCCGGTGGGCGGCAGGATGCCTGCGCGGGGCGCTGGGCTCACCAGGATCAGCGCGCGCGCAAGCCCGCGGCTGGCAAGCTGCTGGGCGAGCAGCGCTCCCATGGAGTGACCGAGCAGCACCGGCTCAGGGCCGACGGTCTTGAGGAAGGCTTCGAGCTCGGCGCGATAGTCGGCCATGCCGACACCGACGAGCTTGGCCGCAGCGTCCGCAGCCTTGGTTCCATGACCGATCAGGTCGGGAGTGTGAACCGTCCAGCCCAGACCCTCGAACACTTTGCGGAACTGATCGAAGCACCAGCCGCCTTCATTGGCGCCGTGCAGCATCACGATGTCCTGGGTCATGGCTCGATCAGCACCCTTCTGCTTAGGAGTTTCCGCGGCAGTCCCGTGAGCCCGACTGCCTACGATCATCGGTAACGCGGCAAGGGTAAGCGCCGCCTGAAGGAATTCCCGGCGAAACCACCGCGCCATCGTCGGATCCGGCAAAGTCGGTCGCAAAGCCCCGCGCCGTTTTGGCATGGCTTGGGACGCAAGCCAACCGCCGCGGGTTAAGCCCGCCTTTACCGTAAGTCGCGCAGCATGGCGCCGGTATCGTTCTGCGTAACCCGAGTGGTGTCATGGGCGTGGGGGAAAAGGGGGGAGCCAGGCTCCCGCTCGACAGAATCATCGTCGGCGACTGCATCGAGGCTCTTGGGCGCTTAGCTGAGGCAAGCGTCGATCTCGTCTTCGCCGACCCGCCCTACAATCTCCAGCTCAACAGCGAGCTGTTGCGGCCCGACAACAGCCGCGTCGACGGCGTCGACGACGACTGGGACAAGTTCGGAAGCTTCGCCGCCTATGACGCCTTCACCCGCGCCTGGCTGCAAGCCTGCCGCCGCGTGCTCAAGCCAAGCGGCAGCCTTTGGGTGATCGGCAGCTACCACAACATCTTCCGCGTCGGCGCCACGTTGCAGGATCTCGGCTTCTGGATGCTCAACGACGTGATCTGGCGCAAGACCAACCCGATGCCGAATTTCCGCGGCCGCCGCTTCACCAATGCGCACGAGACGCTGATCTGGGCCTCGACGGGACCCAAAGCCCGCTACACCTTCAACTACGAATCGATGAAGGCGCTGAACGAGGATTTGCAGATGCGGTCGGACTGGCTGTTCCCCATCTGCTCGGGCGCCGAGCGGTTGAAGCAGGATAGCGGGCGGAAGACCCACCCGACGCAAAAGCCCGAGGCGCTCCTCCATCGCGTGATCCTGGCTTCAAGCCATGCGGGCGACGTGGTGCTAGATCCCTTTCTCGGCTCAGGCACAACGGCGGTCGCTGCCAAGCGGCTCGGGCGGCACTTCATCGGCATCGAGCGCGAGGCGGCTTATGCACAAGCCGCAGAGGCGAGGCTTGCCGCGCTCGCCCCACTCGATTCCGCCGCGCTCCAGGTCGTCAAAGGCAAGCGGGCAGAGGCACGCGTCCCCTTCGGCGCGCTGGTCGAGCTCGGGCTGATCGTGCCCGGCACCGTGCTTTACGACCAGGCGGCGCGCCATGAGGCCAAGGTGCGCGCCGACGGCTCGATCGCCTCAGCCGGGGCTCAAGGCTCAATCCACAAGATCGGCGCCCATGTGCAGGGGGCTCTCGCCTGCAATGGCTGGACCTTCTGGCATTACGAGGCGGAAGGGACGCTCAAGCCGATCGACGCCTTGCGCGAGGCGGCCCGCCGCCAACTCGAGCCGCAGGCCTAGAATCTGCCTTCACGGTGTGAGAGATCACTTTCCGCATCAGGGAAGGCAGCGCAGCACCGGCAAGGTCGCAGAGCTTGAGCCAGCGGCAGCGCTCAGGCTCAGCGCAGCGCTTCAGCATCGCATCGAGGCCAACGCCCGCGCGGTAGACGGAAAGCTCCAGATGAAAATGGGTGAAGGTGTGCTCGACGAGGCCCGGCATCTTCTGCCAGTCGGCCTCGAGCGGCGCGTGCTCGCGCACCGACTTTCCGTTCGGCCCCGCATCCTCCCAAGGTGTCGACGGCGTTTCCAGCATGCCGCCGAGTAGTCCCTTGAGTGGGCGTTCGCGTAACAGCACGGCGCCGTCGGACCTGATCGCCACGTAAGCCGCGCCGCGCCGCACCGGACGCTCTCCCTTCTCCTCGCGATAGGGCAGGAGATCGGCGAGCCCGGCCGCGTAACCGCGGCAGTCGGGCTTGAGCGGACAGAGGCCGCAAGCGGGACGGCGCGGCGTGCAGATGGCAGCGCCCAAATCCATCATGGCTTGCGCGAAATCTCCGGGGCGCTCTGCCGCAGTGAGAGTCTTGGCGAGCGACCTGATCTCGCCCTTGGCGCCGGGCAGAGGCGTCGTGACGGCAAAGAGGCGGGCCACCACGCGCTCGATATTGCCGTCGACGGGTGTCGCGCGCTCCCCGTAGGCGATGGCAGCGATGGCGGCAGCAGTATAGGCGCCGATCCCCGGCAATTGGCGGAGCTCGGCTTGCGTTGCCGGAAACTGGCCGCCATGCCGCTCGACCACGGCGCGGGCGCAAGCGTGCAGGTTCCGCGCGCGGGCGTAATAGCCAAGTCCCGCCCACGCGGCAAGCACCTCGCCGAGCTCGGCTTCTGCCAGAGCCTTCACGTCAGGCCAGCGGCGAAGGAAGGTGGCATAGCGCGGCAGCACCGCCTTGACCGTGGTCTGCTGCAGCATGATCTCGCTCAGCCACACGCAATAGGGATCGGATTTCTGGTGCGGGGCGGCCCGCCAGGGCAGATGCCGCCGCTCGCGGTCATACCAGGCAAGCACAGCATCGGCGAGGTCTTGTCCCTCAAGCCCGGCAAGCGCCGTCATGCCCCGCTGCATCATCGCAACTCCGCCCGCGCTTCTCCTTGAGCCATGGTGTAAGCTCCAGCGAGGCGAAGCAAGGGGGCGAGCCCCGCCCTCCACCGTTCACTGAAAGCCATGGACCAGGACGAGCGAAGAGCGCTGGCACGAGCCGCGGGCCGAGCCCGGCCGATCGGCGCCTATGCCGCTCGCGCGCTCGATCCTTCAGCCCGCGCCCGCGGCTTTGCCACCACCGCCCTCTTGAGTGAATGGCCGGCAATCGTGGGCGCCGAGCTTGCTCAATTCACCATGCCCGACAGGGTGGCCTGGCCGAGGCGCCGGGAGGATGGCGAGGAGGGCAGCCCGCAAAGGGGATGGCGCGGCGAAGGCGCGATCCTCGTGCTCAGGGTCGAGGGGCCCCGGGCCATCGAGGTGCAGCACCGCTCGGGGCAGATCCTCGAGCGGGTCAACAGCTATTTCGGCTATCGGGCCATCGCCGAGCTGCGCATCCTGCAAGCCCCCGTCACGAGAGCGCCTGCGCGCTCTCCCGCTCCGCCGCAGCCCGTCATCGACGCCGAGGCGTTGCCTGCTTCGGCCTCTATCGAGGACCAGGGCTTGCGCGCCGCGCTGTCGCGGTTAGGCTCCGCCACGCGGGCAAGGCTCACAAGAGGTTGAGGACGTTCGCTCCTTTCTCGCTTCTTGCCAGGAACGGGTGGTTTCAACGAATGTAGGCCCGGCCTGAGGGCCTAGAGCATCAGCACAGCATAGGTGGAGTGGCGAGAGTGGCGAAAACCGAGAAACCAGCGACTGGCAAAGCACCGGCGGCCAAGACACCGACGGCCAAGGCACCGGCAGGCACGACACCGGCAGGCACGACAGCGGCCAGCAAGACATCTTCCGGCGATCCTGCCGCAGCGGAGCCGACCGGCAAAGCGTCCGGCGGAATTGGCAAGATCGGGCTTTTCATCGTCGCGGCGGTGGCCGCCACTGCGGTGGCCGGCGGCATCTTCTATCTTCGCGGCGGTCTCGCCCACGGGGATGACGGCACAGGGCCGAAAACCGACCCTGATATCGCCGAGCTGATGGCGCCCGGACCGACACAGGACATCTTCCTCGGGAAGACCGACGCACCGAACACCATCGTCGAATATGCCTCCATGACCTGCCCCCACTGCGCCCAATTTCACAACACGGTCCTTCCATTGGTGAAGGCGAAATATATCGATACCGGTCAGGCGCGCTTGGTCTTGCGCGAATTTCCGCTCGACGGACTGGCGCTTGCGGCCATCATGCTGGCGCGCTGCGCCGGGCCCGACCGCTACTATCCGATGGTCGGCGGCCTGTTCGAGACCCAGCACGTCTGGGCGGTTCCGGGCACCGACGGCCGGGAGAAGCTGCTGCTCATCGCCAAGCAAGCCGGATTTTCCAAGGAAAGCTTCGACAAGTGCATCGACGACCAGACGCTGCGCGACAACATCGTGGCCGAGACCAAGCGCGCCCATGACAAGTTCGGCGTCGACTCCACGCCCACCTTCTTCGTAAACGGGAAGCGGCTTACTGGCGAGCACGAGCTCAAAGATTTCGACGCGGCGCTGGGCGGAAAGCCTGATGAAGGCGCAAGCAAACCCGCGGGAGGCGCAAGTCCAGCCGAGGGTAGCGCGAGCCCCCCTGAGGGAGGCGCAAGCCCACCTGCGGGGACCCCAGGCCAATAGGTGTCGAAGCGGATGCTGGTGAGAGCGGCTAGAGCCTCGGTCGTCCTCGGGGTCGCCATCGCGCTTTCAGGGTGCGGCGGCGGAGCCGTGGGCACGGACGCGACCGCCAACAAGGCGCTCGACGTTCCTGCCAAAGAGGAGCTGATGGCCGAGGGGCCGCTCGGCGACCGCGTGCTCGGCAAGGCAACCGCGCCGGTCACCGTCATCGAATATGTCTCTCTCACCTGTCCCCATTGCGCGAACTTTCAGAAGAACCTCTTCCCGCGCGTGAAGAAGGAGTTCATCGACACCGGCAAGGTGCGCTTCATCGTCCGGGAGTTCCCCATCGGGCACACGTCGGGAACGGCGGCCATCGTCAATCGCTGCGCGCCGGCCGACAAATATTTCTTCTTGCTGAACCAGTTCCTGACGCGGCAGCCCGAATGGGTGAGCCAGGAGGTGCGCCCCGACGCCATCTACTCGGTCGCCAAAGCGAGCGGCATGACGCGCGAGACGTTTGACAAATGCCTAACGAATCAAACCATTATCGACGGCTTGACCGAGGTTAAGCAGCGGGGGCGGCAGTTTGGCGTGATCGGTACGCCGACCTTCTTCATCAATGGCCGCAAGGCGCAAGGAGAGGTCACTTTCGAGGAGATCAAGGCCATGATCGAGCAGGCACCGTCGCCGCAATCGACATGACCCCTTGCGGGAGCGCGTTGAAGCGTTCGTTCTGCACGTAGGTTTCCAAAATTAGAGGCATGATCCCGTGAAGATCACCCGACTCCGCCTTCTCGGCTTCAAGTCCTTCGTCGAGCCCACCGAACTCCTGGTCGAGCCCGGGCTGACCGGTGTGGTCGGCCCCAATGGCTGCGGCAAGTCGAACCTGCTCGAGGCGCTCCGCTGGGCCATGGGCGAGACCTCCTACAAGGTCATGCGCGCATCGGCTATGGAGGACGTGATCTTCGCCGGCTCCGTGGATCGCCCGGCGCGCAACAGCGCAGAAGTCACGCTGTTCATCGATAACAGCGCGCGGACCGCGCCGGCCGAGCTCAACGACAGCGACACGCTGGAAGTGACGCGGCGGATCGAGCGCGACGCCGGCTCGGCTTACCGGGTCAACGGCAGGGATGCCCGCGCCCGCGACGTGCGCCTCCTGTTCGAGGATGCAGCAACCGGAGCGCGCTCGCCCGCCATTGTGCCGCAAGGCCGCATCGGCGAGATCGTCAATGCGCCACCTCAGGAGCGCCGCCGCGTGCTCGAGGACGCCGCTGGCATCGCCGGCTTGCACAGCAGGCGGCATGAGGCCGAGCTTAGACTGAAGGCGACCGAGGCGAACTTAGCGCGGCTCGCCGACCTGATCGGCCAGCTCTCCTCGCAATTGCAGGCGCTGAAGCGGCAGGCCCGCCAGGCGCAGCGCTACCGGGAGATTTCCGGCAAGATCCGCGAGACCGAGGCACTCCAGCATCATCTCCATTGGACCGCGGTCTGCGCGCTGGTCGAGCATGAGGAAGCCTCCTTCCAGGAGGCGTTCGGCGCTGTGGCGCAAGAGACCAAGGCCGAGGGCGAGGCATTGCGCCAGCAGGCGGAGGCCGCCGAGAAGCTCCAGCCTTTGCGCGACGAGGAAGCTGCCCGTGCAGCGGTGCTGCACCGTTTGAGCGTCGAGCGTGATGCGCTCGAGCGCGAGGAGGCGCGCGCCAAGGCGCGCCAGGCCGAGCTAGAGACGCGGCTGGCGCAAGCCTCCCGCGATCTGGCCCGCGAAGAGGAGCATATCGCCGAGGCCGAAGGAATGTTGCGCGGGCTTGGCGAAGAGGGGCGGCGCCTTCAGGCAGCGAGCACCGGTGACCATCAGCAGCCGCAACTCCGCGAGACGGCGGCACGAGCGGGAGAGATACTCGCCAGCGCCGAACAAGCCCTGACGAAGGCCACCGGCGATCTTGCCGAGGTGCGCGCCGAGCACAGCCGGCTCGAGGCCGAGCAGGTCGACTCGACAGATCGTCTGGCGCGGCTGGAGGCGGAGGCGAATAGCGTTGCCGAGACGCTTGCCAAGCTAGAGGCAGAACTCGCCGAGCATGGCGACTTGGCCGAGCTCAGCACAAAGGCCGCAAGCCTTGCAAGCGACGCCCGGCGTTCAGAGGCGGAGCTTGCAAGCGCCGAGGCCGAGGAAGAGCGGGCGCGAGGCTTCGAGACCAAGGCGCGCGATCTGGCTTCGGCCGCCAAGCTCAAATGGCAAGAGCTTGAGATCGAGTTCGCCACTGCCCTCAAATTGCTTCAGCCCAAGAATGCGGGCGAATGGTCCCCGATCGTCGAGCAGGTTCGGGTGAAGCAAGGATATGAGCAGGCGCTCGCCGCGGCGCTTGGCGACGACCTAGACGCCGCCGCCAATGAATCTGCGCCTGCGCATTGGCGCTTGACGACGAGCGTGGAGGATCCAACCCTTCCCGAGGGGGCGACTCCTCTGAGCGAGTTCGTCGAAGCGCCCTCCGTGCTTGACCGCCGGCTCTCGCAGATCGGGGTGGTGGAACCTGAGCTCGGTGGAAGCCTGCAGGCCAGGCTTAAGCCCGGGCAGCGGCTCGTCTCCCTTTTTGGGGATCTTTGGCGCTGGGACGGCTATAGCGTGCGCGCCGGCACCGCCATGGCGGCCGGAGCCCGGTTGATCGAGCGGGGGCGGCTTGCTTCGCTGAGTGCCGACGCGCTCGTGGCCGAGCGCCGTTCGAAGGTCGCCGAAGCCGAGCTTGAAGCGGCCAGCAGAGAAATCATGACCAGCAGTGAAGCGGTCAAGGCAATCCGACAGATCGTCAAGGAAACGCATTCGGAGCTTGACCACACTCGTGACGCTATCGCCGCCACGGAGCACAAAAGCCAAGCCAGAAACAAACAGCTCGGCGCCCTCGCCGAGGCAAAGCACCATACCCACGCTGCCTTGGAACAGGCCCGTGCGCAGGCAGCCAACATCACGACCACCCTCGGCAAGCTTACCTCGCTAGCCGTGCTTGAAGCCGAGCTTGAGACCGCGCAACTTTTCGCCGCAGAGCAGCGCTCCATCCATGCTCGCGCCGAGGCGACGCTTGAAGGCTTCGAGCGCGAGGTCCGCCTCCGGCAGGAGAGGATGGAAGCGATCGGCGCCGAAGAGGAGCTGTGGCAGAAGCGCATCGCGAACGCGCGCGAGCAGATCGCGACCTTACGCGCACGCGAGGAGGAGACCAGCGCCGACCTTGCCGCTCTCGCCAATCTCCCCGCCGAGATCGAGCAGCGCCGGGCCAAGCTGCTCGACGCCATTGCCGCCGCAGAGCGCGAGCGAAGCAAGGCTGCCGACGATCTGGCGATAGCCGAGACTGCGTTGAAGCAGCGCGAGAAGGGTTTGCGCGACGTGCAGGAGCGGCTGTCGGCTGCCCGCGAGGCGCGCGCGCGCGCCGAAGCGAGACTAGAGTCGGCACGCGAGCGGCGGAGCGAAGCGGCCCGCGCCATTCGCGATCAACTCGACTGCGCGCCTGAGGCCTGCTTGGCGCTTTCCGGCGTGAAGCAAGGCGCAGCCATCCCGCCTCTGGTCGAGGTCGAGGCGCGGCTTCTGAAGCTCAAAGGCGATCGCGAACGGCTCGGCGGCGTCAATCTCAGGGCGGAAGAGGAAGAGGCGGAGCTTGCCTTCAAACTCGAGGAGATGGCGCGCGAGAAGGCCGACGTCGAGGAGGCCATCGCGCGGCTCCGCCAGGGGATTTCCAACCTGAACCGCGAGGGCCGCAAGCGGCTGCTGGAAGCCTTCGACACGGTCAATGGGCATTTCCAACGGCTGTTCCAGACTCTGTTCGGCGGCGGCTCGGCGGAGCTCAAGCTCGTCGACTCAGACGATCCGCTCCAGTCTGGACTCGAGATCCTCGCCTGCCCGCCGGGCAAGCGCCCGCAAGTGCTGACGCTTCTGTCGGGCGGCGAGAAGGCCTTGACTGCGCTGGCGCTGATCTTCGCCGTGTTTCTGACCAACCCCTCGCCCATCTGCGTGCTCGACGAGGTCGACGCCCCGCTCGATGACGCCAATGTCGAGCGGTTCTGCCGGCTGATGGAGGAGATGGCGAAGGAGACCGATACCCGCTTCCTCATCATCACCCACCACCCCTTGACCATGGCGCGCATGAGCCGGCTGTTCGGGGTGACCATGGCGGAGCGCGGCATCAGCCAGCTCGTCTCGGTGGATCTGGAGAACGCAGAGCGCCTGCGCGATGCGAGCTAACGGCGGCCCTTCTTAAGTCGAGCCCGCCAGCTTTCCGGCTTACGGTGTAGATGCGCTACACCGAGCACGATGATGTCGTCCGCCTTGAGCGAATAGACGATGCCCTACGGAAACCGGTTGAGGCGGCACCGGCGAACCCCACTCTCCAACTCCTGCCATGCGTCGGGGAATTCCGCGAGGCGGTTCACGACGGAGGTGACTTCAACAAGAAACTCAGCGCCAAGCCCCGGAGATTCACTTTCGTAGTGGCCGAGGGCGGCGCCTAATTCGGCCTCGGCCGCCTCGACGAACCTGATTGTCACGGTCGTTGGTACTTCCTGAGTATCTCCTCGAAGGGTCTCGCTTTGAACTCTCCGCGAAGATAGGCGGCGAGACGGTTGCGCGCTTCTTCGACCCAGAGTCGATCGATTTCTGGATCGATGGGATCGAGGCTCCCCTGGAGATCCTCGATAAGCTCGATTCGCTCTTCAGGGCTCAGTCTCCGGGCCTCTTCGCTGAGGGCCTTGGTCTTGGCATTCATCTGCAGGGCTCCAAATCTAACCAATTCTAGCATAGCGGCTCTCGCGTTGCATTTTTCGGCGGTTTTAGGGCATTCCGCGGCCCTCAGACTTCCTTGACAGGCGCAAATCGCAAACTCTAAGGTGCGCCCCAAGCTTAAGGACCAGCCGGTCCCGCGGGCTCTCCCGGAAACCGAGCAGTGCCAATGACCGGAGCCGACAAACAGTCCGGTCGCACGACGAGCGGCCGTGACACTGAGGGCATTCGGGGGCGTCTCGACACGCTCGAGGAGCGGATCGCGGCAGCCCGTATCCGGCACGCCGCACCACCCGAGCCTGAAACGCAGGCTCGGGGCGCGGCGCTCGGCCAGGCCCTCAGGCTTGCGACCGAGATGGTCGCCGGCGTGGCGGTTGGGGGCTTCATCGGCTGGGCGCTCGACCGCTTTCTCGGCACCGCGCCCTTCCTGATGGTAGTGTTCCTGATGTTGGGCGCCGCCGCCGGGATCCTCAACGTGGTGAGGACCGCCAAGGCCATGCAGACGGAGGCGCCGCCGGCCGGGAAGGATTTGCCGCAGGGCGTAACGGACGACGACGATGACTAGGGGCGTTACAAAGTGACCGAGGCGGCAGCAGAAGGGGCAGCGCACGGGAGCGGGGGCAGCCTGCCCAACCCCATGCACCAGTTCGAGATCAAGCGGATCTTCGACCTCCATCTGTTCGGGCTCGATGCCTCCTTCACCAATTCCGCCCTGTTCATGGTGATCGCGGCCTCAGTCATCACCCTTTTCACCATGTACGCCATGCGGCGCCGCGCGCTCGTGCCGTCGCGGCTCCAGTCTGTCGCCGAGATCTCCTACGAGTTCGTGGCCAATATGGTGCGCGACAATGTCGGCACCGCGGGGATGCAATATTTCCCCTTGGTCTTCACGCTGTTCATGTTCGTGCTCACGCTGAACATGCTCGGCATGCTGCCCTATTCCTTCACCGTGACCAGTCACATCATCGTCACCTTCGCGCTCGCCGCCTTCATCTTTCTCGGCGTGACGCTGCTCGGCTTCATCAAGCACGGCGTGAAGTTCCTGAAGTTCTTCGTGCCCTCGGGCGTACCGCTGGTGATGCTGCCGTTGCTCGTGGTCATCGAGGTGATCTCGTATTTGACGCGCCCGCTCTCGCTGTCGGTGCGGCTGTTCGCCAACATGATGGCCGGCCACACCATGCTGAAAGTATTCGGCGCCTTCGTCGTGGCGCTCGGGCTGCTCGGTGGCTGGGCGCCGCTGGCCTTCATGGTGGCATTCACCGGTCTGGAAATTTTGGTGGCGTTCCTGCAGGCCTATGTGTTCGCCATCCTGACTTGCATCTATCTCAACGACGCGCTGCATATGCATCACTAGTCACCGCACGACATCGCCATCATCGTTCCAAGGGAGAGAAACTATGGATCCTTCAGCAGCAAAATTGATCGGCGCGGGTCTTGCCTCGATCGCGTTGGTCGGCGCCGGCATCGGCATCGGCACGATCTTCGGCAACTATCTGCAAGGGGCCTTGCGCAACCCGTCGGCCGCGCCCTCTCAGTTCGCCAATCTTCTGCTCGGCTTTGCCCTGGCCGAAGCCACCGGCCTGTTCGGCCTCGTGGTGGCGCTGATTATCCTGTTCGTGTTCTAGGCTTTGGACGCGACTCTTAGGACGCTTTAAGCGCCATGCCGCAACTCAATCCGCTCGACTGGGCGCCGCAGCTCATCTGGCTCCTCATCACCTTCGGCATGCTCTATCTGCTGATGGTGTATGTGGCGCTGCCGCGCATCGGCGGCGTGATCGAGGCGCGCACCGCTCACATCGCCAAGGACCTCGCCGCCGCGGACAAGCTCAGGCGGCAGACCGAGGAAGCGATCGCCGCCTATGAACAGGCGCTCGCCGAGGCCAAGCAGAAAGCGCATACCATCATCGAGGAAGGCCGCACCAAGCTCAAGCAAGAGACGGCGAAAGAGCGCGCCAAGCTCGACAGCGAGCTCGCCAAGCGCGGCGCGGAAGCCGAGGCCCGCATCAACGACGCCAGGATCTCGGCCATGCGTGACGTGAACGCCGTGGCCGCGGACGTCGCCGCCGACATCGTGCGCAAGCTGATTGCCGTTGCGCCGGCCAAGGCCGAGATCGCCAAGGCGGTCGAAGCCGCGCGGAAAGAATAGCCCCATGGAGTTCATCTACGAGCCGGAATTCTGGGTCGCGGTATCGTTCTTCCTGTTCGTCGGCGGCGTGCTCTATCTCGGCGTGCACAAAAAGATCGCCGCAGCGCTTGACCATCGCGCCGAGATGATCGCCAAGGAGCTCGACGAGGCGAAGCGCTTACGCGAAGAGGCCGAGAAGGTGCTTGCCGACTATCGGCGGAAGCAGGGCGATGCGGTCAAGGAAGCGCAAGCCATCGTCAGCCTCGCCGCCAAAGAGGCGGAGATCCTTGCGGCCGAGACCCGCCGCTCCATGAAGGAGCATTTCGAGCGGCGCATGAAGCTCGCCAACGAGAAGATCGCCCGCGCCGAGACCGAAGCTTTGCGGGAAGTGCGCGCCGCCGCCGCCGATGCGGCCGTTGCGGCAGCGCAAAGCGTGATCGCCGCGAAGCTCACGCCGGAAGCCGCCGACACGCTGGTCAAGCAGGGCATCGACGCGCTCAAGTCCAAGCTGAATTAGACAACCCCTCCGTTTTGGCTCGGCAGCACCTTAGGGAGTGACCTGCCTCTCGCCGCTCGGCGGTTCGCTGGGAAGAGTTTGCATTAAGCCATCGGATAGCCGAGCGAACTGACGGTGATGAGAGGACCCACCATTGCGCCATTTTCGCATCTCAGCGTAAACGTGTAGAAGAACCACGTGCCTGACTGCCCGACATATTTTTTGTCGATGCTCACCGAGGCGCCTGGGATTTCGGTCTTTAATGCCGAGTCGAGCGCTTTCACGATGTATCTGACGCTCTTGCCGAATGTCACTGGGGGAGAAATCGTCACCAAGAGTTGCGCCGCCCGGGAAACTGGACATGTTGCGGATGTCGCAGATGGTGGTGACCGCCATAGGAGTTCCTCCGAGGCCAAACAGAGGACGGCTCTGCCGATCCTCGTCGTGGCCGTCCGCGCGATAAAGGAGGGATAACCGGATCAGGGGCTACTGGCGAAAGGCCGTCCGAGTCCTCTTACAACTTCCGGGAGCTGTCCTTCAGGTATCGCCGCAAAAAGTAGCATAGACCTGAATGTGCCCGCTGGGGAGTTGCAAATTAAGAGCGCTGGCCGCCAGGAAAAATATGCGTAAACGCACTAACCCGGCGCCGGGCACGTTGCGGTCGGAGGCGACGAAGACTTTGTAGTTCCTAAATTGGACGTGTCGGGAACTAGGGGCTCAACCATTCACCCAAACTCGGCCAGAACGACTCCGATTTTTGCTCCGGTTCGGCACGAGCCGCTCGTTTCGTGCCCGAAGGCCGAAGGCTGGACCCAGTTCGCGTGGCTATCGTCATTCTCCATTTGACCGGGATTGTCGGAGGGCGATTTCACAGGATCACCAGCCGGCGCATTTGCCGGCTCTAGGTTCGCGAAGCTCACGCCCGAAGCCGCCGACATGCTCGTCAAGCAGGGCATCGACGCGCTCAAGTCCAAGCTGATTAGACTTCCCTCTCCCACAAGGGGCGCCTGAAGCCTCGGCTAAACAAATCAGAATACCAGACGCTGCTCCGTTCTGCTTTGTGCCAAGAGCCGACGCCGGTTATCCTATTTGTCGGCTGGCCTCTGAACGTGTGTTGACGCCCCGCCCATCGCACGCACCAGACTCGGCACGCTACCATTGCCGGCAAACCGGAAAAGAAGAACCCGAGGATCTGCCAATTTGCGGTTGGGCGAGTCCGCCGCCAACGCAGCCCAGCATTGGGTCAGAACCTCTCGTAAGAAGCCCAGGTCGGTGGTCTCGTCGACCACGAACACCACGCGGTCAAGCGGCACAACACCTAGCAGTTCTTTGATTTCGAATATGCAGCCTTGGTTGTTCGGGGAAAAGTTGCGAAGGTCCATCAGCACTGCGTCGCTTTCACGCGCAAGGCGTCCGAGCACCATCCTCCACGTATCATCGTGGCAGAAGAAATCGGCCACGCGGTATCGACCGTCGAAGTCCCGTCTCGGCTCTGTCTCGGCGAGTCGCTGAGTGAGCGCCTGCGGCCCGGATATGAAGCGACGGGCCAGCTTGCCGCTCAAGAAGTCGAGGAACTCGTGCGGCTCGACCGTGCTCGTGGCGAGATCCGGGCCCGCTATCAAGCGCATGCTGCCGCCATGGCACCACAGCTTACCGAAGGCATTGAACAAAAGCGCGCTGCGCTTGCCCAGCGAGAAGACGCGAAGCAGAAGAAGCGTGGGATCAGACGCCGTGCCGCCAGGCCGTTGGCGGAGGATGGCGAAGCCCAAAACCGACATGATCTTGTAGATCGCGAAAGCCGCTAAGGGAGCCAGGAACCAGAGTAGGCCGAAGAAGGCGAAGTCGATTGCGCTCGTTAGTGCGAACAAGAACCACAACGAGTCGACAATGACCGATTGGTCGCTGATCCAGCGCAAACGGTAAAGATTGCCGACACCGCGCAGGAACATCCAACCAATCAGGGCCAGCATCAGCGCACCGAAAAGCTGGAACGCGTATGTGGCCGCGCTGACGGCTTGCATGTCGCTGAAGCCAAGCGAACCGAAGAAATCGACGACAGGCAGCATGAGCCGCGGGCTGACCTCGAACACATTGTGCCAGAGAGTTGAGCCGCCGACGGCCGCTATCATAAACACAAGCACCATCGGGCCGACCGCGCGGATCTGCCGCGGCAGAAAGGCGAGGATGAGGAACGTCCCCGGCAAATTGGTCAGGAGCCACAATCGGATCGGTTGGTCCCAGGTCAATGTCTCGCTGCGCGCCATTCCCACGGCGGAGACGGCGGCGAATAGCAAGAAGTAGATCAAGGCGGCCGTAAGCCAGCCTCGCCAGGAGCTGGCAGCGACGAGGCCGATGGTCAGCACCACGGGCCAAGCTAAGGCCAATGCATTCACCGCGAAGCGCATGGGAAGGAAGGCAAAACCTCCGGCGTATAAGAAGGCCGACGTCAACGCGACAACGTAGCCAAGCCCGGCAACGCTATAGACCGCCGCGTTCAGCCAAGGACCGGCCAAGGCGCGCGATTCGACCTTTGACGCCGCCGGACCGCGCGCAGAATCTTCCTCCGTCGTCACGATTTGAAGCGGCAAGGCCGGCGCCACGCTCGCAGGCTTCAGATCCATGCCGGCTGCGGGTCCATCCGCTGAGTCAGCGCGGCTGCGCATCGAAAGCATGACGGCGCGCCGATAGATCCAAAGCAACAGCAACGAGGCGATCAAGGCCAGGGGCACGGCCCTCTCCAGCACGTCGGGGAGCTGGCCAGTGAGCACGATGCGGTCGCGATCCGTCTGCGGCAGATCATTCTTCCAGCTCACATCTACGAGCAGCCCGGTCAGAATCTTGAGATCGAAGGCGATAGAGGGATCGTCGGGGCTTAGATTTTTCTCGTCGATGGCGAGCGCGCGCCGCATCAGCGGCTCAGCCTCGGCGCTCCGGCCAGCGGCCTGCAGCACTTGCACCACAAATCTGAGCTCGACGGCGACGGTGGGGTGGTTAGGGCCGTAGAGGCGCTCGGCGATGCCAAGCGCCTGCTCCGCGATCGGGAGCGCCTGGCCATATTCGCCAGCCTTGAAACGCTGATAAACCTCTTGATTGAGCTTGACGAGCTCTTCGCTAACTTCAACCTGAACCGGTGTCGACGGTCCTGGCGATGGCTGAACCGGCTGGTCCTGCGCAGCGTCTGCCGCTCGCCTCAGTACAATGGCACCACAGCCCGCCGCATCGATTGCGCCTTTTAGACCTTGCCGGTCTTCCTCCAGCATGCCTCGCAGGCCCACGAGATTGTAGCCATCCGGGCGATCAATCCACTTCGATGGATAGAGGTCGAGGAGGCCAAGATCCGGATCAAACGTACCGCTTAGCTCGAACTCGCCGCTTTGAACGGCTGGATTTTCCGGAAGGGCATAGAAGTGGAATCGCGCCGCAATCTGAATGTGTTTGATGTCCTCGGACTGAGGGCTGGCGTACGGGCCCGCGAGAAGGCCAACGAGAAGACGGTGGAGGTAAACCTGAACCCCGGACCAACGGGGGATGGCACTGACCGTCAATGTCGCACCGGTCGCCCCCTGGGCGGACATATATCGGCCTTGCCAGACGCCTTGTATGGACTCCGCCCGATCGGCTGCCGACGCAAAACCGGGATATGCGACAGCGATCAGGAGAACTCCGGCCGTCACGACAGTTAAGTGACATCGGGAAAAACCACCATCGATGACCTTCAGGCTCACCGGGATCTTCCTCTTCTTGTAGGCGATGAGGTGAGGTCACTTTAGCGCGAAGTTGCGGTCAGGGGGCGTGACGAGGAAGACCTTGTAGTTTCTCGGGTCTAGTGCCGACCTAGATGGGAAGTCATCCGGAACTAGGGGCTTAGCCACTGCCCCACATTTGACCAAAACGACTCTGATTTTTGCTCCGGTTCGGCAGGAGCTGTTCGTTTGGTTCTAAGCCGTCCCTTTATGGCTCCGTCGACAAAGCCGCTGTAGATCCAACCTTTCTCAGAAGTCGCGGGGTTGGTCACTTGCACCCAGCCACGTTTGCGCCCCATGACGGGAAGCTTGGCACCTTTTGCGATCACGCCGACAACCTTTGCCGACGACGAAGGGCCGTCCCGCAGATTAACGAAGACCGAAGGCTCGACCCAGTTCGCGTGGCCATCGCCATCGTCCATTTGACCGGGATTGTCGGAGGGCGATTTCACAGGATCACCAGGCGGGACATTCGCCGGCTCTAGCTTCGCGAAGCCTTCCTCTGCGCCTTTTGGACCACGCTCTTTGGGAGGCTCGTCCAAGAATTGCGCCCCCGCTAAATCGGCCTGCATCCCATGGGCAACGTTATTGCCACCGTTTGGATTCTGGATGGCGCCGACCTCCGGCGTAGCATCAACGCTGTCCTCTGCCCCAGCTCGCTCGATAGGAGCGGACGCGACCTTAAGGATCGTCTCGGCGTCCGCGATGACCGCGTCGTCGGGCGAAATGAGCTTGATGGTGAGCTTGGACTCGCCATTCGCCGTGTTCGGCAGAACGAGATGCAAATCGCCTATCTGATCTGACTTCAAGTTCCATTCCATCTCGCCGTAGGGGCGCCCATCGGAAAACTGGCTGCCTTGCGGCAGGCCGCTTATGGCGATGATGCTGCGGGCCGGCACTCCGTCAGTACCGTCGAGCGCGATGGGGAAGCTTACTTCCTCGCCAGCTGTCGCTTCGATCGTGGCAGGCGCCGTGAGGACTGCGGGTGCCGGCGCAGGCGTCACGGGCTTTGACGAAGGCGGATTGATCGCGCCGAGCCAGAACATGGCTCCGAGAATCAGGTTCGGAACAAGCGCCACAAGAATTAGGCCGGCGATCAGTATGCGAATGCCTGAGGCCAATGTGAATCCGGGCGGGGTTGGCGGTGTATGGTCGGGCGGTGTTCGCGATGGCCGCCCCATGCGCGCTGCTCTGAGCTGTTCAGCGCTGCGCGATGGGTCCTTCCTGGCCTCCGTCGCCAGACGCTGCGTCGGCGGCGTGCGTTCTGCGGTGGTTGATGAGTGGCTATTTGCTTTTTCCCCAATGTGGCGACCGCCACTGGCCCTATCGGCCTGAGGGATGAGCTTGAGTTGGCCCATGGACTCGCTGGTCTTTACTGACCCCTCCCGCTGGCGAATCGCTCCGACGCACGTACAAGCAGGAGGAAGATTCGCATCCTTCTGTTCTCACTTTTCACTGACGCTATCTACGGAACGCACAGAAGGCAGCGAACTCAATGAGTCGACAAAGAAATGGCGTGCCCAAGGGCAACGATGGCCGCTTCTTCACTGACGCTGCAAATCCCTCTGCAATTTCCTCAACCGTGAACGACGTGATGCGGTTCCGGCATCATGTCGAATAAATGATCGCGTTGGTGTGCCCGGCATAGGTCTACCAAGACGCTGGGTCAATTTTTTGGCAGCAAAATGAAGACAGTGGGGCGTCTGGTCCCGGTTCACAGAGGAACCGGCCGCTTAACGCTTGGATTTGGCGTGCTACCCAGCGCCGGGCACGTTGTGGTCGAAGGCGACGAAGACCTTATAGTCCTCGGGCCGCGTGCCGATCTGAATGGGGAAGGCGATCTCCCGCACCATGGAGAAATAGCCGACTGGGTCGCCTTGCGGGATGGTGGTGGCGATGCTCATCTTGTCGGTGGCGAGCGTCTTCTGCTCGGAACCGGCGACGCGGATGTTCACCGGCAGGTTCACCGTGCCCGGCGCGCCCTTGGGTCCGAGCAGCACGCGCCCGGCAAATCCGTATTTGACGACGACGCGATCGGAATAGATCTGGCATTCGCGCGCCATCTTGGTGATCTCGCCACGATGGACGACCGAGAGGCTGTCGCCGGTATGGCCCGGCTGGTAGATGGTGAGCAGCCGGTCGCGCGGCCAAGCCACGACCTGCGGGCAATGGGAGCTCAAGCCTCCCGGCAGGTCCTCCCCGGAATCGGCCTTGGCCGTCTCGAGCAGGCGGTCAGGGGTTACTGCGGAAGCGGAGGTGTCCTCGCTGCCCGAGCGGAAGGGATTGGAAAACTTGGAGACGGCGCAGCCGGAGACGGCAACGGGAACAGCCAGCAGCCCCGCAAGGCAGCATGGGCGCACCCACCAAAGAGCGTCGGAACGCCTCAACTTACCCCGTCCTCGGCTTGACACACCAGGCATCCCCGCCTGATATGCCGGGCTTGACCTAATTGCTTTGATGATGTCGTAGCGGCCGGTCTCCCGCAATGGGCGCCAAACTATCCGTCCTCGGCAAGCGCGACAAGGACAGACTTGAGCCGCTCACGGCCCGGCCGTTTGCGGCTAGTTTAACCTCCTTACTGAGGCGCCGATGAACGGCACATTTATGGCTAACGCACGGCAATTCGACCGTCCTCCCCTCACCATATATCTCGCAGCCCCGCGGGGATTCTGCGCCGGCGTCGACCGCGCCATCCAGATCGTCGAGCTGGCGCTCGCCAAATATGGCGCGCCCGTCTATGTGCGTCATGCCATCGTCCACAACCGCTACGTGGTGGAGACGCTAAAAGCCAAGGGCGCGATCTTCGTCGAGGAGCTTGACGAAATTCCGGATACCGGCGCGCCCATCGTGTTTTCCGCCCACGGCGTGCCGAAGGCCGTGTCCGAGGCGGCCAGGCTCCGCAACATGTTCTATCTCGATGCCACCTGCCCGCTCGTCTCCAAGGTGCATATCGAGGCTGAGCACCAGTTCGCCGAGGGATACGAGATCCTCCTGGTCGGCCATGCAGGCCACCCGGAGGTGATCGGCACTACGGGCCAGTTGCCCGCGGGCGCCGTGCACCTGATCGAAACAGTCGACGATGCGCGCGCCTTCACCCCGAAGAACCCCGACAAACTCGCCGTGATCACCCAGACCACGCTCTCGGTGGACGACGCCAAGGAGATCGTGAGCGTGCTGAAAGCGCGCTTTCCACTCATGGTCACCCCGCGCAAGGACGACATCTGCTACGCCACCACCAACCGCCAGGACGCAGTGAAGAGGATCGCGCCACGCTGCGACCGCATGATCGTGGTGGGCTCTCCCGACAGCTCTAACTCGCGCCGCCTCGTTGAGGTCGCCGAGCGAGCCGGCTGCCCCTATGCCGTGCTGGTGCAGCGCGCGGCGGAGATCGATTGGAGCGCCTTCGGCGGCATCGAGAGGCTTGGGGTCACGGCGGGCGCTTCGGCGCCGGAGGTGCTGGTGGACGAGATCATCGACGCCTTCAAGGCGCGCTTCGAGGCCAAGGTCGAGACCGTCGCCACGGCGGAAGAAAGCATCGCCTTCAAATTGCCGCGCGAGCTTAGAGAGATGCCGGCGCTCTAGATGGCCGTCTATACCGACGTCTCTGACGAAGAGCTCGAGGCCTTCATCGCAAGCTACGCCATCGGCGGGCTTACTTCCTTCAAGGGCATCGCCGAGGGCGTCGAGAACTCGAACTACCTCGTTCACACCGAGACCGGGCGCTACATCCTCACGCTTTACGAGAAGCGGGTGGCGCGGCAGGACCTCCCCTATTTCCTCGCGCTGATGGAGCATCTGGCCGCCCGCGGCATCACCTGCCCGCTTCCCGTCCGCGACCGCGAAGGCCGCACGCTGAAAGAGCTTGCCGGGAGGCCGGCGGCGCTCATCACCTTCCTCGAAGGCTTGTGGGTGCGGCGACCAGGCATCGGGCATTGCTCAGGCCTCGGCGAGGCGCTTGCGCGCTTTCATGTGGACGGCGCCGACTTCCCCATGCACCGGGCCAACAGCCTGTCGCTGCCGGGCTGGGCCGCGCTGTTCGCCTCAATCGGCAGCGGTGCCGATAACGTGACGCCGGGGCTTGCGCGCGAGATCGACAAGGAGCTGCTTCATCTCGAGCAGCACTGGCCGGCCGATCTGCCGCAAGGGGTGATCCATGCTGACCTCTTCCCCGACAATGTCTTCTTTCTCGGCGATAAGCTGTCGGGCCTGATCGACTTCTATTTCGCCTGCAACGACAAGCTCGCCTATGACGTCGCCGTCTGCCTCAACGCCTGGTGCTTCGAGCCCGACGGCAGCTTCAACGTGACCAAGGCGCGGGCGCTGCTGCAGGCTTATGAAAGCGTGCGGCCGCTGAGTCCTGCCGAGCTTGAATGGCTGCCGACGCTGGCGCGCGGTGCTGCGCTCCGCTTCCTGTTGACGCGCACCTATGATCTGCTCAACACCGACGCCAACGCGCTGGTGAAGGCCAAGGACCCCAACGAGTATCTGCGGAAGCTCC
Source organism: Hyphomicrobiaceae bacterium UBA4118 (assembly GCA_002383105.1). GTDB lineage: Bacteria > Pseudomonadota > Alphaproteobacteria > Rhizobiales > Methyloligellaceae > Methyloceanibacter. The sequence continues at coordinate 13,072 of DFXC01000190.1, read as the reverse complement.
GCTTCCACCAGCGGGTCAAGTCCTACCGCGATTACGGGCTTGGGGAGCATTGAGCGTGACGGCGCGGCCCAAGGTGATCATTCATACCGACGGCGCCTGCTCGGGAAATCCGGGGCCTGGCGGCTGGGGCGCGATCCTCCAATCCGGTGCGCACTGCAAGGAGCTCAAGGGCGGAGAGCAGGTGTCGACCAACAACCGCATGGAGCTCACCGCGGCGATCGAGGCTCTGGAAGCGCTGAAGTCTCCCTCTGACGTCGAACTCTACACGGACTCGAATTACCTCAAGGGCGGCATCACGAGCTGGATCAAGAGCTGGAAGAAGAACGGCTGGCGCACCGCCGACCGCAAGCCGGTGAAAAACGCCGAGCTATGGGAGCGGCTGGAGAAGGCCGCCCTCCGCCACACGGTGCGCTGGCACTGGGTCAAAGGCCATCACGGCCATGACGCGAACGAGCGCGCCGACGAGCTCGCACGCGAAGGCATGGCGCCGTTTCTCGGCGACCGCCACGGAGCCGGGGGGACGACGGCTAAAGCGCGTTGAGGATCTTGGCGGCGGTGCTGGCATCGGCGACGCCGGGAGAGTCCTCGACATTCAGCACCTTGACCACGCCGTCGTCGACGAATGCGGCGTAGCGCTTGGAGCGGGTGCCGAGACCGACGCCGCTGCCGTCGAAATCCATGCCGATCTTCTTGGTGAACTCGGCATTCCCATCCGACAGGAACAGTACCTTGCCCTTGCTGCCAGACGCTTCCTCCCAGGCGCCGAGCACGAAAGGGTCGTTCACGGCGACGCAAGCCACGGTGTCGATGCCCTGCTTCTTGAAGTCGCTGGCGCTCTCGATGAAGCCCGGAAGGTGCTTCAGATGACAGGTGGGGGTGAAGGCGCCGGGCACCGCGAACAGCACCACCCGCTTGCCGCCGAACACCTCGGCCGTGGTCAGCGTCTTGATCCCGTCGGGGCTCATGACCCTGAAGGTGGCCTCGGGCAGGCGGTCTCCGATTGTGATGGCCATGGGGCTCCTCCGTGAAAAACTTCCGCTGTGGTTGGTGGGCACCATACCGGCTTCGGTGACGAGGGCCAAGATGCGTGCCTCACCCTTCGAGGCGGGCCTTCGGCCCCCTCAGGGTGAGGAATCAATCCTCATGGTGAGGAGCGGGCGCCAGCCCGCGTCTCGAACCACGAGGCCCCTACTCCGCCGTCCAAGCCGTATCGCTCGAGCCGCCGTCGGAGACCAGCGTCAGCGTCAAAGACTTGCCCTTGATGGAAGCCGCTTCTCCGGGAGAGGCGAAGGCGACGGCGAAGCGCTGCTTGCCGCCGGCCAGAGGCCTGACCGGCATCGGCACCGGAACGTAGGTCTCGCCGCCGTCGATGAAGAGGTCGGTCCCGGTGGCATCGGGGGGAAAGAGTGCGTCGATGAGAAGCTCTGGCTTGGCGCCGTCAACATTGGCGGTGACGGCCTCCACCCTCGGCAGCGCTTCAGGCGCGGCAGGCTTCGGCACGCGGGCAAGCGCGCTTTCAAGCAAGGCCGCATCGCCGCGATGCGAGGCGGCATCGGCGGGAAGCTCAAGAGCGAGGCTGACATCGTTCGGGATGCACAGATCCTTGCAGAGGCCGAAATTCAGGGCGAGCTTGAGCTCGATAGGCTCCCCTTCCCGCTCAGGGGTGAGCTTGACGGGAAAGACGATCTCGTCGTCATAGCCGATCGCCGTGCCGTTCGCGTCGGCAATGCGATGCGGCGCGGGATAGAGCACCTCGGCGTGCTTCAGGTTGTTCGAGCCCGACCAATCGAAGGTCGGCGGCACGCCGGAATCTCCGGGGTTCTTCCAATAGGTCTTCCAGCCGCCGTCCATGCGAAGCTGAACGCCGGCAACCAGCGTCGGCTTGCCGTCAAGATCGAGCGCGCCAGAGACGAGCCGCACTTTCGAATTGGTCGAGGCGACCCAGGGCGAAGTGCTTGCGATCGCCGTAAGCGCGGCGCTTGTGCAGGCGACGCTCAAGATTGCGCCAAAGGCGGGGCCAAAATGACACAGAGCGGCAACGCGGTGAAAGCAAACAGACATCATCATCATTTCCAATGAAGACCGAAGCGTCGGGCCGCAACTCTAGCCTCAGGAATCGCGCCGCGCGACCTCAAGCAGCGCGGCAAAGTCTCACGCTTTTGTGAGCCATCATGCGGCGAAAAACCTCGGCTCCGCGTTAATGGAGCATTGCCTCTTCCCAAGGGGCAGAACTCCTGTACTCTGGTCACATGCCCGCGCGCAGCTCACAGTCACGGCAGCAACGTGACCTCCATCTCGACGGCCAGCTGCTCATCGCCATGCCGGCAATGGGCGACCCGCGCTTTGCCCGCTCCGTCATCTATATCTGCGCGCACTCGGCGGACGGCGCCATGGGCATCATCATCAATCAGCGCGCGCCCAATATCAGCTTCACCGAACTCCTCGAGCAGCTCAACATCGTGCCGCCGCAAGAGCGCATCAGGCTGCCGGCCGGCTTGACCGGCATGGCGGTGCATCTCGGCGGCCCGGTCGAAACGGGGCGCGGCTTCGTGCTGCACAGCGCCGACTATTTCAAGGCCGAGAGCACGCTTCCCATCGACGAAAGCGTCTGCCTCACCGCCACCATCGACATCTTGCGCGACATCGCCAAGGGCACGGGCCCCGACAAGGCGCTGCTGGCGCTGGGTTATGCCGGCTGGGCGCCGGGCCAGCTCGAAAGCGAGATCCAGGCCAATGGCTGGCTCAATTGCCCGGCCGATCCTGAGATCATTTTCGATCCGCAGGTCGACCGCAAATATACCCGCGCCTTAGGTAAGATCGGGATCGATCCGATCCGCCTCGTCAACGATGCAGGCCACGCCTAAGAGGAAGCGCCAGGCGCGGGCAGAGCCTTCAGAATCGTAGCACCCGGAGCTTGCACCTCAAGACCCTTAGGCGTCTGAGGCTCGCGGGCGCGCTCACGGTCCTTGCGCTTGCGGTGGCTGGCGAGAGCGGCGAGCAGGCTGCCCACGTCCTTGGCCGCCATCGGCTCGCCGTAATAATAGCCCTGGCCGTACTCGCAGCCGATGGAGCGGAGATAGCTAGCGTCGGCCGCCGTCTCCACCCCTTCCGCCACCACCTCCTTGCCGAGCTCGTGCGCGAGCGCGATGATCGAGCGGAGGATGAGCGGGGTCGAGCCGTTGAGGCCGCTGTCGCGGACGAGCGAGCGGTCCACCTTGATGGTGTCGCAGGGGAAGCGGTGCAGATAGCTCAATGAGCAGTAGCCGGTGCCGAAGTCGTCAAGCGCGAGGCTCGCGCCGAAGGTCTTGAGCCAGGTTAGGATCTCGACGGCGCGCTCGGGATTCTCCATGACGAGCGACTCGGTGATCTCGAGCTTGAGCGTCCCCCTGGGCACCGCCTCGCGCGCCAGCATCAGCCTGATCTCCTGCACCATGTCCTGGCGGAAGAGCTGGCGGCTCGACACGTTGACGCTGACGAAGAGGGGATCGCGGTCGCGCGGCAGAACCTTGTGCCAGCCGGCGGCCTCCTCCAACGCCTTGCTCAACACATAGCTGCCGAGCTCGACGATCATCCCAGTCTCCTCGGCGAGCGGGATGAAGTCCTCGGCGCCGAGCCGCCCGCGCGTCGGATGGTCCCAGCGCAGCAACGCCTCGAAGCCGGCAAGCTGGTTGGAGGCGAGCCGGGTAATCGGTTGATAGAGCACGGCGATTTGCTGGCGCTCGAGCGCCTTGCGGAGATCGCTTTCCAGCGGAAGTCGGCTCTCATCCTCGCCGCGCATGGAGGGATTGAAGATCTCGATGCGGTCGGCGCCGCCGCGCTTGGCCCTGAGCATGGCGATCTCGCCCTCGCGGAGCATGTCCTGTCCGGTCACCTGGCTCCCGTCATGGACGACGATGCCGATCGAGGCGGTGAGCACGATCTCCTTGGCGCTGATCTTCATGGGGGTGCGCAGCGCCCGCCTGACACGCTCAGCAAGCGTCGCCACGTGGTGCGGGTCGGTCTCGGAGATGAGCAAAATGGCGAATTGGTCGCCGCCGAGACGGGCGAGCGTGTCTTGCGGGTTGAGGTGGCGGCTCAGCCGCCGCCCGAGGGTCAGCAGCATGCTGTCGCCGATGACGAGGCCAAAGCTCTTGTTGACGTTCTTGAAGCGGTCGATGTCGATGAAGATCACGGTGGGGCGGTTGGCCTGGCCCTCGCGCGACCTCGTGATCGCCCCTGAAAGCCGGTCCATGAACAGCTCGCGGTTGGGGAGCCCCGTCAGGCTGTCATGCACGGCGTCGTGCATCAGCCGCTCATGCGACCGCTTGAGGCTCGTCACGTCGCGCATCAGCCCGACGAAGCGCAACAGCCGCGCATTGTCGCTCGGCGTCGCATGGCCGCGGAGGTCGTACCAGAGATAGGTGCCGTCGTGGCGCCTCAGGCGGAAATCGATCTGCAGGTCGCCGCCCTGCTTCTCCTGTAGCGACCAGAGCATCAGCCGGAAGCGCTCGCGGTCGGAATTGTGCATGTGCTGGAGGAATTCCTCGACCGGGAGAGTGAGGCTGCCGGGATCGAGCCCAAGCTCCTTCTCCACCTCGCTCGCCACGGTGATGAGGTGCTTGCCGGCGTGCCACTGGAAGATGTAGGCGCCGGAACCGTCGACGGCGAGCGACTTCACCTGCACGAGGCTCGGCGGACCCAAATTGAGCGCGCCCGCGGTCGAGCGGAAGGCGAATTGCGTGACGGTGAAGCCGAGCAGCACGAGAATGAGGACGAGCCCGGCGACCAGGCCCGAGATGACCACGTCACCGGAGAGCTTGCCGAGCACGACCATGGCCGCCCCGAACAGCCAGACGACGAGCAGCATCCAACTCGGAATCAAGGCGAGCGCCCTGTCCTGGCCGCGCAGCGCAAGATAGGCGATGAGGCCGGTGCCGACGCCGGCTATTGCCAACGTCGAGGCGCGGGCAAGGCCCGAGGCGAACGCCGGATCGACGATGGCGACGAAGATGAGACCGAACTGCGCGGCGATCCAGCACCAGAACAAGGTCCTGATCCAGACATGCCAGAGCCCGATGCGGAGGAACGCGTAAAGGAAGAGAACGAGGCTTGCCGCAAGCCCGGCTTCCGCGGCGGCGCGGTACAGCGCGGTGCGGTCGGGCCCGACCGGGAACAGCTTGTTCCAGAAGCCGAAGTCGACGCAGAAATAAGCGAGCGCCGCCCAGGCGACCAGCGCCGTGGCCGGGAAGATGGCCCGGTGGTTGGCGGCGAAGATGGCGGTGAGAAAGATGGCGAGCAGCCCAGTGATGCCGAGCAGCACGCCGTTGAACAACATGCGGTCCTGCTGCTTAGACTGGTAGGCGTTAGGGTCCCATAGCGTCAACCGCGGCACCTGGGCCGAGCTCATCTCGGCGGCGAAGGTGATGGTCTGCCCCGGCTCGAGGTTGAGCCGGAACATGTCGGCGCGGTCGCTCTTGAGCGGCTCGGGGCGGAAGCCGAGCGAGGGGGTGACGGCGGAAACGCGGCCCGCATCGAGCTCCGGCCAGAACACCCGCGAATCGGCGAGCGTGTAACGCGGCGCTACCAGCCATCGCACGATGCGCTCTGACGTCGGGTTCGACAGGGCAAAGACGAGCCAGCCCGGATTGGTGCCGGGGGTGGAGGCCTGCACCGCCATGCGGCCGATATAACCGTCGGGGCCGGGCGCGGTTTCGATCTGGAGCTTGTCGCCGCGGCCCTCATAGAGCTCGCCCTTGGCGGTGATGTCGACCTTCTCCTGCTCCGGCTGCACGGAGATCGCCTCGATGGCGTGGGCGAGGCCGGCAGGCAGGACGAGGAGCGCAATAAAAATGGCGCGGACAAGCGCGTTCATCCGCCCTTCCTGCCATCGGTGCCGGGAAGGCGCTGCTCCACCTCGCAATGAGGCGCTTAACTCCGCCATTCCTCCCCCGTCTTCTTCAGCGCCTGCCCGTCCGGCGCCTAGCGGCGCGTATCGGTGTCAAGCAGCGCGTAAAGCAGATGGTCTTGCCAGACGCCGTTGATCCGCAAATAGCGGCGCGCGAGACCCTCGCGCTTGAACCCGGTCTTCTCCAGAAGCTTGATCGAGGCCGTGTTGGTCGGCAGGCAGGCCGCCTCCAGCCGGTGCAGCTCGAGCGAATCGAACACGAAAGGGATGACCGCGCGAACGGCAGCCGTCATGTAGCCCTGATGGGCGTAATGGGCGCCGATCCAATAGCCGAGCGTGCAGGACTGGGTCACGCCGCGGCGCACGTTGCATAGGGTGAGCCCGCCGACCAGAGACTCGGTCGCGGCGGCGAAGATGAAGAGGGCATAGCCCACATCCTCGCGGAGATCGCGCAGGTAGTGGCGGACGCGCCGGCGAAATGAGGTGCGGGAGAGCTCGTCGGTGGCCCAAAGCGGCTCCCATGGCGTCAGGAAATCGCGGCTCGCCGCCCTGAGCTCGGCCCAGGCGGGATAGTCGGAGGTCTGCGGCGTACGCAACATGACGGACTCGGACTCGATGACTGGCCCAAGATCGCTCGGAGAAGCGGCTCGCAACAACGCCATGGCTTATATAGCACCCTCTTCAAGCGGCCTTGCTCGACGGAACCGTGAATTTTTCCGCCACTGCGTCGAATCTTGCAACATGAAGAATGGGCCCAACCGTGGCAAGGCTGAGCGGGGAGGCGAGCAGCCGCTCAACCAAGGCTTGCAGGTGGGAGGCTTCGACCTCCTCAACCTTATCGAGAAGCTCTTGCGTCGACAGCGGCCGTCCATGGATGAGGATCTGCCGGGCGAGTTGCTCGGTCCGCGCGCTCGAGCTTTCGAGGCCCGCGAGCAGGCCCATTTTGAGCTGGGCCTTGACGCGCGCGATCTCGTCCTCGCGGAAGCCCTCCTCGGCAGCCTTGACCAGCTCGTCGCGGATCACGGCGAACAGCTCGTGCGCGCGATTGGGCCCGCCCGCTGCATGGATCGCGAACATGCCGCTGTCGGACAGCCCGCTGGAAAAGGAATAGATGGCGTAGCAGAGCCCGCGCCGCTCCCGCACCTCCTGGAATAGGCGCGAGGACATGCCGCCGCCGAGCGCGCCCGCGCAAATCTGCGCCGTGAAATAATCGGCGTGGCGGTAGGGGGGTGCCTCGAAGGCAAGCACGAGATGGGTCTGCTCGAAGGACTTCGCCGAGCGCTTGGCGCCGCCGCCATAGACGGCGCCGTTGGGATCGGGCGTCGCCGTCGCATCGAGCGACATGAGGCGCCGCTCGGCCTCGGCGACGAGTGCTGCATGATCGACGGCGCCTGCGGCCACCAGCACCATGTTAGGGCCGTGATATTGGGCGGCGAGATAACAGCCGAGATGGGCGCGCTTGAAGCGGCTCACGCTGTCGGCGGTGCCGAGGATCGGTCTGCCGACCGGCTGGTCGGGAAACGCCGCTTCCTGCACGAGGTCGAACACGATGTCCTCGGGCGAATCCATGGACGCTGCGATCTCCTGCAGGATCACGTCGCGCTCGCGGGCAAGCTCGCTCCGATCGAAGCGCGGGGTAAGGATGATGTCGCTCAGGATGTCGAGGGCGAGGGGAAGATCCTTGCGCAGCACGCGCGCGTAATAGGCGGTGGAGTCCACGCCGGTCGCGGCGTTGAGCTCGCCACCGACCGCCTCGATCTCCTCGGCGATGTCCTTGGCGCTGCGGCGTGCGGTCCCTTTGAACGCCATATGCTCGAGGAAATGGGCGACGCCATGCTCGCCAAGGCCCTCGCTGCGGCTCCCGGCGCCGATCCAGATGCCGAGCGACACTGTCTCGACCTCAGCCATGGCGTGACTGACCACGGTCAAGCCGTTGGCGAGCTCTGACCGCTCCACGCTCACGCGGGAACCCC
>DFXC01000190.1:0-4972 GCA_002383105.1 Hyphomicrobiaceae bacterium UBA4118 | reverse complement strand
GGCGACGGCGGCAACATCGTTGGGAAGGAAGGTGCAGCGCTCGTTCTGGCCAAGCCTCAGTCGGAGCCGCTCAGGCTGCTCGGGCTCGCGGCCGGTCGCCCGCTCGACCGCCTCGGGGAACTTGGCAGGATGGGCGGTTGACAGCACGACTATGGGCGTGGGGCCGAGGCCACTCTCCTCCCGCGCCGCAGCCACCCCCACGGCGGTGTGGGGATCGACCAGCAAGCCCGTCTCCTCAGCCAGCCCGCGAATGGTCATCTCCGTCTCATGCTCGCCGATCGAATGCGCCGCGAACAGGCCGCGCAGCTGAGCAAGCTCGGCTTCGTTCAGGCGGAATGCCCCAGTCTTGCGGAGTTCCTCCATGAGCGCCCTCACCCGGCGGGAGTCGCGGCCGGCAAGCTCGAACAGCAGGCGCTCGAAATTGCTAGCAAGCTGGATGTCCATGCTCGGGCTAGAGGTGGCGATCACGCCCTTGGGCTCGTAAACCCCCGAGGCCAAGGCGCGGACGAGACTGTCATTGAGGTTCGTGGCAATAACGAGGCGCGCGACCGGCAGGCCCATCTCGCGCGCGGCGTAACCTGCGAAAATATCACCGAAATTTCCGGTCGGCACGGTGAAGGCGACCGGGCGGTAGGGCGCGCCAAGGCTCACCGCCGCGGTGAAGTAGTAGGCGATCTGGGCGAGGATCCTGGCGAAGTTGATGGAATTGATGCCGGTCAGCCCAAGCCGGTCGCGAAGCGCGTTATCGCCGAACAGCCCCTTCACGATCCCCTGACAGTCGTCGAACGTCCCTTCGACGGCGATGTTGTGAACGTTCCGCTCCGTCGCCGTCGTCATCTGGCGGCGCTGCACGTCGCTCACCCGCCCCTTGGGATGCAGGATGAAGATGTCGATCGCCTCGAGCCCGCGAAAGGCCTCGATGGCGGCAGCGCCGGTGTCGCCAGAGGTGGCCCCGATCACCGTGGCGTGCGCGCCTTGGCGCAACAGCGCGCGGTTCATGAGCCGCGCCACCACCTGCATGGCGAGGTCCTTGAAAGCGAGCGTCGGTCCGTGAAACAGCTCGAGGAGGAAGGTATTCGGCGCGATTTGGCGCAGAGGAGCGACCGCCGGATGATGGAAGCTGCCATAGGCCTCTTCCAGCACGGCATCGAGGTCGGCAAGGCAACGATCGCCCTCGAGGAAGGGGCGCATGACGCGCCCGGCGGCGTCGGCATAGTCGAGGCCCGCCAGTCCCGCGATTTCGTCGGGCTGAAGCTTGGGCCAAGCTTCCGGCAAAAACAGCCCGCCATCCCGGGCAAGGGCAGCCAGGAGCGCGCCTTCAAAGGAAAGGGCCGGCGCCTCACCGCGCGTGCTGACAAATCTCAAGGGGGGCCTCTTTGGGCGAAAACGGGGGCTTTCCGGGTGACCCTAGCGTCGGGAGACTTCGCCCGCAACAAGGGCCAAGCCCCTCGTCTCAAGGCCGGCGCCGGCGATAAAGGCCCCGTACGTAGACCGCATAGATGACGAGGAGGCAAAGAGCGAGGAGAAACCAGGTGATGGCGTATTGCAGATGGTTGTTGGGTAGCTCGAGCCGGGTCTGGCCGCCTTCGGGCCAGCCGCCGGGCACATCGCTCTTCTCGGCATCGAGGAAGAAGGGCGCCATCTCGACGGTTCCTTCCGGGAACATCGACCGCGCCATGGCGCCAAGGTCGCGCCAGAACCAGCGATTGGCTTCACGCTCGTTGTCCGGCACGAAACTGCCTTGGATTTCCGGAGACCGCACGATCCCGGTGACGGTGACAACGCCCTCGACCTGGCCGGAAGCGCGCGAGGACGCTTCCTTCAGGACGTCAGGCACGAAGCCGCGATCGACCAGGACCATGTCCTCGCCCGTGGTCTCAAGTGGGGTGATGACGTGCCACCCGGGCGTCCCGTCGGCTAGGGACTGGGCGAAGAGATAGCGCTCCTTGTCATGGTGGAAGCGGCCCTCGACCCGCACGCGGTAATAATCCGGGTCGCGCCCTTGGCGGGCGATGGCGAGCGCCTCGGCAATGGTGATGGGCGCACCCGTGCTGCGCGCCTCGATCTCGGCGATCAGTCCTTCCTTCCACTGGAGCCGCTCGAGCTGCCAAACGCCAAGGCCGATCAGCACGGCAAGGGCGGCGAGCGCAAGCGCGGTGAACCCGAGGAGCCCTTTGGTCCGCATCGCGCAATGCCTCTATTTGGAGGCGAGCTTGCCCTCTTCGGCCTTGTGCCTGAACTGAAGGGCGATCAGCACGCCCTTGAAGGACCGAAGCAGGACGAGTGGCAGGAGGATGGCGAGAGGACCCCAGAGCAGGGCGTGCAGCCAATAGGGTGGAGCATAGAGGATCTCGACGATGAGGGCGAGGCCGACGACGATGAAGCCGGTCACCAGGATGACGAAGACGGCGGGTCCATCCCCTGCCTCGGCAAAGCCGTAGTCGAGGCCGCAGACGTTGCAGCGCGGAGCAAGGGCGAGATAGCCATCGAACAACTTGCCGCGGTGGCAGGACGGGCAGCTTCCCGCCATCCCCGCCCACAGCGTGGACCCGAATGAGGGCTGCTTAACCTGTCCGCTCTCTCCTTGGCCCATCAAGCCCCACTCGTTCAAACGAAAAGGGGGGCGGCCTCAGACCGCCCCCTAGAGCGCCATCGCCTGAAATCGCGATAGCGCTCTAGCTATTTTTGAGCATGATCTCTTCGGAAAACCGGTTTCCACTTTTCCGGATCATGCTTCCAGCCGGCGAAGCGCCGCTACTCCCCAGGATAGTTGCTGCCCGCTCCCCACACATAGATGCAGGTGAACAGGAACAGCCACACCACGTCGACGAAGTGCCAATACCAGGCGGCGGCCTCGAAGCCGAAATGCTGCTTCGGCGTGAAATCGCCTCTGAGCGCCCGCATCAGCATCACCGTCAGGAAGATCGTGCCGACGATGACATGGAAGCCATGGAAGCCGGTGGCCATAAAGAAGGTCGAGCCGTAGATGTGGTGGGCGAAGGCGAAGCCGGCATGGGCATATTCATAGGCCTGGCAGGTGGTGAACAGGATGCCGAGCACAATGGTGCAGGCGAGCCCAAGCACGAGACCCTTGCGGTCGTTGTGGAGCAGCGCATGGTGCGCCCAGGTCACCGTGGTGCCCGAGGTGAGCAGGATCAGGGTGTTGACCAGCGGCAGGCCCCAGGGATTGAAGGTATTCTGGAAGGTGCCGAGGCCGGCGATGTCGGTATCGGCGCTCGGGATCGGCGGCCACTGCCCTCCCAGCACCTGCGTCTTGGCGTAGGTGATGGCGCTGTCGGGATAAAGCGCTGCGTCGAAATAGGCCCAGAACCAGGCGACGAAGAACATCACCTCAGAGGCGATGAACAGGATCATGCCGTAGCGCAGATGCAGCTGCACGACGGGCGTCTCATAGCCCTCATGCGCCTCCTTGATCACGTCGCGCCACCAGCCGAACATGGTGGCGATGACGATCACCAAGCCCGGGATCACGTACCAGAGATGCGGCGTTCCGGCCTTCTTCGAAATGAAAAAGAGGATGGCGCCGATGGCGAGCGTCAGCGCGCCGACACCGCCGATGACCGGCCACGGACTCGGATCGACGAGATGATAGTCGTGATGTTTGGCGTGCGCTTCGGCCATGGTTTGCTCCCGTTCCTCCAGAACCTTGTCGAGGCGGCGGCCGCCTCAAATGCTCTCTACCGTCACGATCCCGAATTGCCGGCCGGCGGCGCGGCGGCGATGCCGGGTTCCTTGTCGCTACGGTAGAAGGTGTAGGACAAGGTGATCTCGGAAATACTCTTGGTGTCCTCGTCGTCGACGATCTTGGGGTCGACGAAGAAGGTCACCGGCATCTCGGCGCTCGCGTGGGCGGCCAGCGTCTGCTGCTTGAAGCAGAAGCACTCGATCTTGGTGAAGTAGCGCCCAGCGAGCTCCGGCGCCACGTTGAAAACGGCCCGGCCGGTGACTGCGGCGTCAGTGTTGTTGGTCGCCTTGAAGAAGGCAAGCGCCGTATCGCCGATCTTCACGTCCATGACGCGCTGGTCCGGCAGGAAGGTCCACGGCAGACTGCGATCGACATTGGCGTCAAAGCGGATGCGAATGGTGCGGTCGAGAATCTCGTTGGGCGCGCGGTCGGCACGCTGCGGCACGCCGCCAAAGCCGGTGGCCTGGCAGAACAGGCGGTAAAGCGGCACGGAGGCGAAGGCGAGGCCGAGCATAGTGGCAACCAGACCGGCAAGCGCGAGCGCCACGACGCCGTGACGACTTTGCTTCCCGTTATCGTGTTCTGGCTTGGTCATGAAGTTTGCCACACATCAAATAGGCCGCAGGGCCACGTTGCCACCGAGCCTGACAATGGTGACGATGAAGAACAGCACCACGAGAGCGAACAGGATCCAGGCGATGGCCAAGGATCGCATGCGTTGGCGGCGCTGGCGCTCCTTTTCCGCATCTTGCATCACGACGCCCAGATGAGCGGCAACGCACCGCCGTCAATACCGAAGCCCTGCTCGACGAGAATCACCGCGAAGAGCAGAAACAGGTAAAGCACGGAATAGGCGAAGAGGTGCTTCGCCGCCCGGTCGGCCGCCTCCCCGACTCGCTCGCGATAGCACGCGACCGCAAAGACGACGAACAGCGCGCCGAGCACAAACGAGCAAACGGCGTAGAGAACGCCGCCGAAGCCGAGCAGTGCGGGCAGCATGCCGAGCGGCGCTAGGATCAGGCTGTAGATGAGGATCTGAAGCCTGGTGGCGTCGGCACCCTTCACCACCGGCAGCATGGGCACACCGGCGCGCGCGTAATCGTCCGCCCTGAGAAGCGCGAGCGCCCAGAAATGCGGCGGCGTCCACACGAAGATGATGAGGAAGAGGATGAAGGGTTCGAGGCTCACGCCGCCCGTCGCCGCGGCCCAGCCGATCATCGGCGGCACGGCACCGGCAGCCCCGCCGATGACGATGTTCTGCGGCGT
>DFXC01000072.1 GCA_002383105.1 Hyphomicrobiaceae bacterium UBA4118 | reverse complement strand
GCACCGCGAGCCTGTTCGCGGCAAAGACACACAAAAACATTCCCCCAGAGCAAGGATGAAGTCTATCGGGCTCAATTCCCTGTCCAACTCCGCGGCCGCTATTACGGATCGCCCTTCTGATAGGTGCCCATAAGCTCCGCTTGCGCCAGGACATGACCTTTGATCGCGGCCTCGAGGCCGGCCTTGGTCAGTCCCTTGCCAGGAAGCGCGATATCGAGCGCGTAGAGCTTGTGAAAATAGCGGTGCCGCCCGATCGGAGGGCACGGGCCGTTATAGGCGGCCTGCTTTGAATCGTTGACGCCGCTCGCGGCTCCCTCGGGAAGGCCGGCGCGGCTCGCATTCTCGGGAAGGCCTTTGGCGTCCGGCGGCAGATTGTAGACGACCCAATGCACCCAGACGCGCTTCGGCGCCTTGGGGTCCGGCGCGTCGGGATCGTCGAGGACGAGCGCTAGCGACTTGGCGCCCTCCGGCACGCCGTTGAAGGACAGCGGCGGCGAGACGTCGTCGCCTTCGCAGGTGTATTTCGAAGGGATCTTGCCGCCCGGCCCGAAAGCGGAGGAGGAGAGCGTCAGAGCCATCGCGGTGCCAGAAGCATCGGCAAGGAGCCAAACTTGAGCGGCAAGAAGGCCGGCCGCAACCCGAAGGGAACCAGCCGAACGCCACCCGGCCATCGCCAGATCCTTGCGCACTGCCAACGCGTCAGCCCTGCGCGCGGGACGCCAACTTTAATCCGTATGCGGCGGCAACTCGCCGAGCCTGAGCTTTTCCATGAGCGCATCGATCCGCCGCGTGGCTTCCCGTTTGCTCAAGCCTTGCTCGAAGGCCGCGGGCTCTTGCACTTCCTCAGCGAGCATCTTGAGGTAGGAGGCCTGAGCCCCCGTCATCGGCTCGCGGCCTGATGGCGCAAACGAGCCAGAGGAGAGCTGCTGGCTCTCCTGCATCTCTTGAGTCTTCTTCTTCTGCGGCATCACAGGTGGTCCTGAAGTCCTTCCTTGGTGTTTCCTTAGTGTTCGATCTATGAACACCATTCTTACAGTATACGTCGAAAAGGGCAAGGATTGGGCGTGAGATGACAAAGGATTAGGCAGGAACGACGAGCGCCCAAGAAGCGGGCGCGACCTGCCTGAGGGGGCGACATTGGTCGCGATAGAGATCGCTGTCACTGAGTTCCCCCAGGGGGGCGTCTCATCGTTCCGCACGCCACTGAAGAGACACCGGTTTCCGCAAGCCGCCGTAGGTCCCTCATTTCCGGCCAAAGCAAGTCGCGCCAAGGGGGCCAGTCTGACCTAAGTCAACCTTAACGGGTGATAAATCCCACGCGCCCCCAAATCGCCCTTCTATTACCCTTGGGGAGCCGATTTTTCGCCTTGTTGCTCGGTAGTTTACGCAGCGCACTAACATGTGCAGCCGGCTTGACTCTTCGCCGGCCTCTCTAACCTCCCAAACAATCGAATAAGGAGCACAACGCATGTTCAAAATGCGAGCCAAGATGATTTCGGTGGGGCTTCTCGGCGCTGCTGCGATGCTACCTGTCGATCTCGCCAAGGCCGACCAGCTCGGCCATGCCTCCTGGTACTCGCTACCAGCCAATATCACCGCAAATGGGGAAAAGATGGATCCCAACGAGCTGACGGCCGCGCATCGGTCGCTGCCGTTCGGCACGAGAGTGCTGGTCGAGAACCTGACCAATGGCCGCTCGGTGGTGGTGCGAATCAATGACCGCGGACCGTTCATCGGCGGGCGCATCATCGACCTGTCCAAGGCCGCGGCCGAGAGCATCGGGATGATCGATGCCGGGACCGCGAAAGTGCGGGTGGTGACCACCACCGAGACTGACGGCGGCGCCCTTGCCGCCTTGGGCGAAGCTGCCTCCAAAGCCAAGAAGGGCTTGGCCGCGGCGGCTGCGGAAAGCGCCAATGCGCAAGCGCATGACGAGGCGAAGAGCACGACAACAGAAGCGGCCGCCAAGCTCGAGACCGTCGCGTCCCTGGCTCCTGCCAAGGCAAAGACCGTAGCCTCGCGGACCCACAAGGCGAAGAGCTTCGCCTCGCACACGGCCAAGCGCACCATCGTGGCATCGAAAGCCTCCTCCAAGACGAAGCAGCTGGCTAAGAGCCTAATCCAGCAGGAGAAGGTGAAGTTGGCTGCGGCGGAGAAGCCGTCTCATGCCGCAAAGCACGCTGCCAAGCTGGCAGCAAAGGCCTCGGCAAGGATGGCGGCAAAGAGCGTAGGCTCCAAAGCCCGCCTCGCTTCGTCTGCCAAGGGGATCCGTGCCGCCACCAAAGTGGCGTCGAGCGGTACCGTCCATGTGGCGTCAGCCGCCCATCCCTATGCGATGCTCGGCAGGACGCCCGGCTTCATGAAGCCGGCGCCTGAGCGCCGGGCTAGTTAGCGGCATCCGCTCGCTCGATCGCTGGCTAACGCCTAGCTTCACATCATAGCGGTCTTCGGTTCGGGACTTTTCCTGGATCCGTAGGCGTTTTGGTGACGCGGGGGGTGCGGCAGTCCCGTCAATCCCGCGTCGATCACAAGGACAAAGGCAGACGCGAAGCCCGGCGTTTGCGCTGTAGCGAGAGGCGGGGGCTTCTCGCCCCGCCTGCCTCCCCC
>DFXC01000069.1 GCA_002383105.1 Hyphomicrobiaceae bacterium UBA4118 | reverse complement strand
AAGGACGGCCTGTGGGAAGCCTTCAACGGCTACCACATGGGCAACACCGCCGAGAACGTCGCCCGCCAGTGGCAGATCACCCGCGAGGAGCAGGACAAGTTCGCCACCGCCTCGCAGAACAAGGCCGAGGCCGCCAGGAAGGCCGGCAAGTTCAAGGACGAGATCGCTCCCGTCACCATCAAGACGCGCAAAGGCGAGACGGTGGTGACCGACGACGAATATATCCGCGAAGGCGCCAAGGTCGAGGACGCGGCCAAGCTCAGGCCCGCCTTCGACAAGGAAGGCACCGTTACCGCGGCCAACGCCTCAGGCATCAATGACGGCGCCGCGGCGGTGGTGCTGATGAGCGCCAAGGAGGCGAAGAAGCGCAAGCTGAAGCCGCTCGCCCGCATCGCCTCCTGGGCGACGGCGGGCGTTGATCCCAAGGTCATGGGGTCGGGACCGATCCCGGCCTCGCGCAAGGCACTGGAGAAGGCCGGCTGGTCGGCCAAGGACCTCGACCTGATCGAGGCCAATGAAGCCTTCGCCGCGCAGGCCCTTGCCGTGAACAAGGATGTCGGCTGGGACGTGGGCAAGGTCAACGTCAACGGAGGCGCCATCGCCATTGGCCACCCGATCGGCGCCTCGGGCGCACGCGTGCTGGTCACCCTGCTGCACGAGATGCAGAAGCGCGACGCCAAGAAGGGCCTCGCTACGCTCTGCATCGGCGGTGGCATGGGCATCGCCATGTGTGTCGAGAGGGAGTGATCGGGAGCCCGCGTCGTGCGGGCCTTCATTTTGAGTGTCCTCGCGGGTCAACCGCGAGGGCATTCGTTTTGAGTGTCGAAGCAGGCGCCACAAGAGCGCTTCTTAATGGAGGCAAGGCATGGGAAGGGTGGCTTTAGTCACGGGGGGGACGCGCGGCATCGGCGCCGCCATCGCCAAGGCTCTGAAGAAGGCGGGCTATAACGTCGCCGCCAACTATGGCGGCAATGACGACGCCGCCAAGGCCTTCAAGAAGGAAACCAAGATCCCGGTGTTCAAATGGGACGTGGGCGATTACCTCGCCTGCGAGGCCGGCATCGTCAATGTCGAGAACGAGGTCGGGCCGGTCGAGGTGCTGGTCAACAATGCCGGCATCTCGCGCGACGCCATGCTGCAGAAGATGACCCACGAGCAGTGGTCGGAGGTGATCCGCACCAATCTCGACTCGCTCTTCAACATGACGCGGCCGGTGATCAACGGCATGCGCGAGCGGGGCTTCGGCCGGGTGATCAACATCTCCTCGATCAACGGTCAGAAGGGCCAGCTGGGCTTGACCAATTATTGCTCGGCCAAGGCCGGCGTGATCGGCTTCACCCGCGCGCTCGCGCTCGAAAGCGCCCGCAAAGGGATCACCGTGAATGCGATCGCACCGGGGTATATCAAGACAGATCTGCTTGCCGGCGTGTCCGAGGACGTGATGAAGAGCATTGTCGGGCAGATCCCCGTCGGACGCTTGGGCGAGGCCGACGAAGTCGCCCGCTGCGCGGTGTTTCTCGCCGCCGACGAGGCGGGCTGGATCACCGGCTCCGCCCTCACCATCAATGGCGGCCAGTTCATGGATTGAAAGACCGCGCCGCATCGTGGCTAAGGTCCAGTGGCGCCTGGGCGAGCGAAGGCGTAAATCGCGCTGAAGTGGACGAGGCTGTCATGCTGCTCGTTTACCGCCAACGCAGTCCGGCCACGCGGTGCGTGCCTAAAGCATCGGTACGCACATTCACCGCGCGCGGTTCTGGATCTCAGCACGTCAGTCCCTTACAAGTCATGAGGTGCGCTCTTCTTCCTCGGTCAGCAATGCAGCAAGGGTAGCGGTCCCTACTCGACAGCTTTCACATACATGTCCATAGGCGGGCAGGAGCATATGAGATTTCGATCCCCAAAGACGTTATCGACGCGATTGACCGGGGGCCAGTACTTGTCGACGCGGAAGGCGCCGGCCGGAAAGCAAGCAGCCTCGCGAGAATAGGGCCGATCCCATTCGCCAACCAGGTCCTCTACCGTGTGCGGGGCGTTCTTAAGAGGATTGTTTTTGCGATCCGTGCGGCCCTCTTCGATCGCGCGGGCTTCCTCGCGAATGGCCAGCATCGCCTCGCAGAAGCGGTCGAGCTCTGCCTTGGTCTCCGATTCCGTCGGCTCAATCATCAGGGTTCCGGGCACCGGCCAGCTCATGGTCGGAGGATGGAAGCCGCAGTCGATGAGCCGCTTGGCGATGTCGTCGACCGTGACGCCGCACCGCTCATTTAATGGCCGCATATCTATGATGCATTCATGTGCCACGCGCCCCTGCTTGCCAGTGTAGAGCACGTCGTAGCTGCCCTGCAGCCGCTTCGCGATGTAGTTGGCGCTGAGAATAGCGACGCGCGTCGCCTGCGTCAGCCCCGCGCCGCCCATCATCAGACAGTAGCTCCATGAGATCGGCAGAATCGAAGCCGAGCCGTAGGGCGCGGCTGAGACTGTCAACACGCCGCCGCCGGTCTCCGGATGCCCGGGAAGGAAAGGCGCCAAGTGCGCTTTGACGCCGATCGGGCCCATTCCCGGCCCGCCACCGCCGTGGGGGATGCAGAACGTCTTGTGCAGGTTCAG
>DFXC01000147.1:1309-3143 GCA_002383105.1 Hyphomicrobiaceae bacterium UBA4118 | reverse complement strand
GGTGAGCAGCAGCGGGTCGCCATTGCCCGCACCATCCTCAAATCGCCGCCCATCCTGATGCTCGACGAGGCCACCTCGGCGCTCGACAGCCATACCGAGAAGGAGATCCAGGATGCGCTCGAGCGGGTGGCCCGCGAGCGCACCAGCCTCGTCATCGCCCACCGGCTCTCCACCGTGGTCCACGCCGACAACATCATCGTGCTCGACCATGGCGAGATCGTCGAGCAGGGTACCCATCTCGAGCTCCTCACCAAAGGCGGCCTCTATGCGAGCCTGTGGGCGCGCCAGCGCGAGGCCGACGAGGCGCGCGAGCGGCTCGCGCAAGTTCTCGACGAGGACGTGCTCCCGGAATCCCGGGCAGCCGAACGGCTGGAGGACGAAGCCCTTGCGTCAACCTGAGCAAAGCACCGCGTCCGCATGACCGACCGGCTTAGCCTCCTCGACAGCATCACGGGCGCATTCGTTCCCATTCACCGGGATGGGCATAAGTTCGTCTTCGCCTTCGGGCTCGTCACGCTCTTCCTGTTCGTGGTGGCGCCGCCGCTCGGCTGGCTGGGCGCGATCGCCACGGCCTGGTGCGCCTATTTCTTCCGCGATCCCGACCGGGTGACGCCTTCGCGCGAGGGCCTCGTGTTGAGTTCGGCCGACGGTACGATCGCTGCCATCGCCGAGGTCGTGCCGCCGCGCGAGCTTGATCTCGGGAGCGAGAAGCGGACGCGCGTTTCGGTGTTCCTCTCCGTTCTCAACGTGCATATCGTGCGCGCGCCGGTAGCGGGGCGTATCGTCAGGAGCCATTACGTGCCGGGCGCCTTCCTCAACGCCGAGCTCGACAAGGCGAGCGAGGAGAATGAGCGGCGCGCCCTTGTCATCGAGACGGATACGGGCGAGAAGGTCGGCGCGATGCTGATTGCCGGGCTGATCGCGCGGCGGATCGTGACTTTCGTGGGCGAGGGCGCTAGCGTGGCAAGAGGCGAGCGCATCGGCCTCATCCGCTTCGGCAGCCGCGTCGATGTCTACTTGCCGGCCGGCGTGCGACCCGTGGTCGTCGTGGGTCAGACCGCGATCGGCGGCGAGTCGGTGTTGGCAGAGCTTGCGCTGAACGAGGGCGCGCGTGAGCTAGCCTCAGTGGTCCAGTCAGATAGGGTGCATGGGTAGGCGCGAAATGTTTCCTCCCTTTGATCCGGAAAGAGACGATCGCAAACGGCGCCAGTTCGTTTTTGCCCGCGGCCAGGTGCCGGTCAGGGTGCTGATTCCCAACATCTTCACCCTGGTGGGGCTCTGTGCGGGGCTCACCGCCATCCGCATGGCGATCGAGAGTCGCTGGGACCTGGCGGTGGCGGCGCTCGTGTTTGCGGCCTTTCTCGACGGCATCGACGGCCGGCTGGCGCGCCTGCTCAAGGCCTCATCGCGTTTCGGCGCCGAGCTCGAC
This sequence comes from Hyphomicrobiaceae bacterium UBA4118, assembly GCA_002383105.1. GTDB lineage: Bacteria > Pseudomonadota > Alphaproteobacteria > Rhizobiales > Methyloligellaceae > Methyloceanibacter. Next base: position 1,714 of record DFXC01000147.1, on the reverse strand, counting down.
AGCCTCGCCGACTTCGTCAATTTCGGTGTGGCGCCGGCCATCATCATGTTCAGCTGGGCCCTCGAGGACCTGCATAGCTTGGGCTGGGTCGCCGTGCTCGTGTTCGCGGTCTGCTCGGCGCTCAGGCTCGCCCGCTTCAACGTGTCGCTCGACCGGACCGACCTCCCGGCCTGGAAGGGCAATTATTTCGTGGGCGTGCCAGCGCCGGCCGGAGCCCTGATCCTGCTTCTGCCCATCTATGCCCAGGATCTCGGCCTGCATCTGCCGAGCCTCACCCCGCTCGTGCTGTTCTATACGCTCGGCATCGCGCTTCTCATGGTGAGCAACGTGCCAACCTTCTCGGGCAAGCTGATCGGGCAGAAGATCGCGCGCGAATACGTGCCGCCCATCTTCGTGCTGGCTGCG
>DFXC01000147.1:884-1086 GCA_002383105.1 Hyphomicrobiaceae bacterium UBA4118 | reverse complement strand
TATCGCTATCTCGCCGAGGAGCGCAAAGCCGCGCAGGCCGCTAAAGCCCAGAACGGCAAGGGCCGCGCGCCCGGCGACCATCCGAAGGGGGCGCCGCAGCCTGGCGCCGGCACGACCCCGGGGGCCGAGCCATGAAGCAGCGCCTCTCGACCTATCTCCGGCAGCTCGAGGCCGAGAGCATCCACATCATGCGCGAGGTCGC
>DFXC01000147.1:0-689 GCA_002383105.1 Hyphomicrobiaceae bacterium UBA4118 | reverse complement strand
TGGAAGTTCCGCGAGATGATCGCCTTTCGCGACCAGGAGATGCGGCGGCTCGGCCTCGACCTCATCGTGCATATCAACGAGCGGGGCGTAAAGGACGGCATCTCGCCCATCACCCATGGCAGCGCGCTCTATACCGACATCATGAAGACGGAGGCGCTGAAGCAGGCGCTCGCCGCGCACGGCTTCGACGCCGCCTTCGGCGGCGCTCGCCGCGATGAGGAGAAATCGCGCGCCAAGGAGCGGGTGTTCTCGTTCCGCAACGCCGCGCATAATTGGGACCCGAAGCGGCAGCGGCCCGAGCTTTGGCATCTCGCCAACACCAGGATCAGGCCGGGCGAAAGTATGCGGGTGTTCCCGCTGTCGAATTGGACCGAGCTCGATGTGTGGACCTATATCTATCTCGAGGACATTCCCGTAGTGCCGCTCTACTTCGCGGCCGAGCGCCCGGTCATCGAGCGAGGCGGCATGTTGATCATGGTCGACGACGATAGGCTCCCCATCGACCCCGGCGAGAAGGCCGAGATGGCGCGCGTGCGCTTTCGCACACTTGGCTGTTATCCCTTGACCGGCGCGCTCCGCTCCGACGCGACGACATTGCCGGAGATCATCGAGGAGCTGGTCGCCACCCGTTTCTCCGAGCGCCAGGGCCGCGTCATCGACCACGATCAGTCGGGCTCGATGGAGAAGAA
>DFXC01000128.1 GCA_002383105.1 Hyphomicrobiaceae bacterium UBA4118 | reverse complement strand
GGGAGTTCAGGGACGCGGCTGAACGGACGCGCCTCGATTGCCGGCGAGAGCACGGTGCCGGCCTCGATCGTTTCCAGGGTTTCCCCGGTATCGGCCGCGAGCGCGCTCATGCAGAAGAGGCCGCAGCAGCCGGAGCCTGGTTGATGAGCTCCTGAGGGGTGATCGCCATGGTGCTTCATGCCATGGGCCATGGCCGCGCCATGGTCCACCCCATCGGCATGAGCGAGACAATTGACCGTATTCTCCCCGTGGCCGAAGGCAAGCACGGCTGGCGGGGCGATGAAGCAAAGGGATGCGAACGCGGCGAGCACTATCGCCACCCTGAAGCGGAGCCCGGTCGTGAGTGCGGTCAACATGGGTTGGGCAATCGGTCCGTCCCTGAGCCTCGATTCCAAGCCTAGAGCCGCAGGCCGCGGGCCGCAAGCCTCGCCGGCGATCACAAAATCGTTGGTTTCCGGAGCGCTACTCGTTGGAGCTGCGCTGATAGATGTCGTCGAACCTGACGATATCGTCCTCGTCGAGATAGGCCCCCGACTGGACCTCGATGAGGAAGGCCGGGATCTTGCCGGGATTGGCGAGGCGGTGCTTCTTGCCGACGGGGATATAGGTGGATTCGTTCTCGCTCAGCATCGCCACCTCCTCGCCGCGTGTCACCTCCACCGTCCCGGTGACCACGACCCAATGCTCCGAACGGTGATGGTGGCTCTGCAGCGACAGCTTGCCGCCGGGCTTCACCATGATGCATTTGACCTGATAGCGCTCGCCCCGGTTCAGGCTCTGATACCAGCCCCACGGACGATAGACGCGATTGTGCTGGAGCGCGAGGTCGCCGCCGGCCCCTTTCAGATATTCGACCACAAGCTTGATGTGCTCGGCGTGGTCCTTCGCGGCAACGAGCACTGCGTCCTCCATGACCACCACCACCAGGTTCTCCACCCCCACCAGGGCGACGCAAGCATGGTCGCTGAAGGCGAGGCTGTTGGACGTGTTTTCGAGGATGACCTGGCCCTCGCCCTGCACCACGTTGCCGGCGGCGTCCTTGGCCAGGAAGCTCCACAGGGCCTCCCATGAGCCCACGTCGCTCCACGACGTCTTGAGCGGCACGCAGCGCATGTTGGGCGCCTTCTCGGCGACGGCGTAGTCGAGTGAGATGGCGGGAGCGTCCCCATAGGCTCCGTTCAGCACGCGGAAGGTGAGGTCCTCGGTCGCCATGTCGAGCGATGCATGGCAGACCTCGAGGAGGTGCGGCGCGTGCGCCTTGAGCAGATCGAGCATGGTCGCGGCCTTGAACAGGAAGATGCCCGCGTTCCAATAGAACCCGCCCGCGTCGAGATATTGCTCGGCGGCTTTGCGCGATGGCTTCTCGACGAAGCGCTTCACCTTTCGGTCGGGGCCTTCTCCAGGCTCCGTCTCGATATAGCCATAGCCGGTATGCGGGCAGTCGGGCTCGACCCCGAAGGTGACGAGCGTGCCCGCGTCTGCTGCCGGCACCCCGACCTCGACGGCGCGCGCGAAGGCGCCCGGATCGGCGATCATGTGGTCCGAGGGCGTCAGCAGCACGAGCGCGTCGGCATCCGCGCGCGCGGCGATCAGCGCGGCGATGCAGGCGGCGGGCGCGGTGTTGCGGCTTACCGGCTCGAGCACGATGTTCTTCGCCGGCGCGCCGATCTCCTCGAGCTGCTCGGCGACGAGGAAGCGATGGCGGTAATTGGAGAGGACGAAAAGATCGCCAAAGAGCGGGCCTGAGAGCCTGCGGCAGGTCTGCTGGAACAGCGTCTCGGGGCCGGTAAGCCGATGAAACTGCTTAGGGTATGCCTCGCGCGACAGCGGCCAAAGCCGGGTGCCCGCGCCGCCGCACAAGATGAATGGCAGGACTTTACGCATGACGTGATAGCGGAGGTAGGCCGCCCCTTTGCGGCATCCTTAGCATGGCAGTGGCGGCGTCCCAAAGCCTCCCCTCGAGGCGCGCAAAGGCGGTCGGCGGAAGCGCAATGCGACGGGGGGAATGGTTCGGCCGGACCGCGCCGCCAATTGGCCGCGCGCGCCGCGTCTATTTGTACTCGACCTTGAGCACTCGGTAGGACTTGCCGCCGCCCGGCGTCGATACCTCGACGACGTCTTTCTTGCGCTTGCCGAGTAGCGCGCGGGCCAGCGGTGAGGTGATCGATATCCTCCCCTGCTTCACATCGGCTTCGATCTCACCCACGATGCGGTATTTGGCCTTCTCGTCGGTATCCTCGTCTTGCAGGGTGACGGTCGCCCCGAACATCACGTGATCGCCCTTGAGCTTGGCGGTGTCGATGATGTCGGCACGGGAGAGCTTGTCCTCCAGGTCGGCCATCCGGGCCTCGGTGATGCCCTGCTGATCCTTGGCGGCGTGATACTCGGCGTTCTCCGAAAGGTCGCCGTGGGTGCGCGCTTCGGCAATCTGCTTGGTGATCCGCGGGCGCTCGACGCTCTTGAGATACTTGATCTCAGCCTCAAGCGCAGCGTAGCCCTCCGCGGTCATCGGCACTTTGTCCATGTCCATCCAGGCTCCTTGGGCTCCCCCTGAACCACTGTCCAAGAATTGCCCGGTCTAAGTCAAGAATCTGTTGATTTTGACCGATTTGTCAGCCGGCTCAAGCGGACTCTTAGGCCCGCTTGCCGACATAGCTCTGCAGGGGGGCGACCGTCAGGCTGCCGGCCCTGAGCGCCTTGATGGCCTCAGTCACGGCCAGAGCGCCGGCCAGCGTCGTATAGTAAGGGATGTGGTAGATCAAGGCCGACCGCCGGATAGAGAAGGAATCGGCCAGCGCCTTGGCACCTTCGGTGGTGTTGAACACGATATCGACCTCGCCATTGGTGATGGCGTCGACGATGTGCGGGCGCCCCTCCAGCACCTTGTTGACCCTCTCGCACTGGATGCCGTAGGCGTCGAGATGGCGCTTGGTGCCACGGGTGGCGATGACGCGGAAGCCCATCTCGGCGAGCGCGCGGATCGGCGCCACTACCTTCTCCTTGTCGCCATCCTTGACCGAGACGAATACCGTGCCGGATAGCGGCAGCTTCGAGCCGCCGCCGAGCTGGCTCTTGGCAAAGGCGATGGCGTAGTCGCGGTCGATCCCCATCACCTCGCCGGTCGAGCGCATCTCGGGGCCGAGCACGGGATCGACGCCGGGGAAGCGGGCGAAGGGGAACACCGCCTCCTTCACCGCTATATGGTCGAGGATCGGCCGCTTGAGCCCGAACGAGGCGAGCGGCTTGCCGGCCATGACCTCAGCGGCGATGCCGGCGATGGCGAGCCCGATCACTTTGGCGACGAAGGGCACGGTACGGGAGGCGCGTGGATTGACCTCGAGGATGTTGATGTCGTCGTTCTGGATGGCGAATTGGACGTTCATCAGCCCCACCACGTGGAGCGCGCGGGCAAGTTCCACCGTCTGCCGCTCCATGTCGGCGACGATCGCCGGCTTCAGCGAATGGGGTGGAAGCGAGCAGGCACTGTCGCCGGAGTGCACGCCCGCCTCCTCGATATGCTCCATCACGCCGCAGATGAAGACGTCGCCGGTGCCGTCGGCGATGGCGTCGACATCGACCTCGATGGCGTCGCGCAAGTAAGAGTCGAGCAGCACGGGGCTCTTGCCCGAGACCACCACGGCTTCGGCGATGTAGCGGGCGAGCTGCGCCTCGTCATGGACGATCTCCATGGCCCTGCCGCCGAGCACGTAAGACGGGCGGATGACGAGGGGAAAGCCGAGCTTGGCGGCAATCGCCTTGGCCTCATTCGCCGAACGGGCGATGCCGCTGCGCGGCTGCCGCAAGCCCAGCCGCTCGATCAAAGCCTTGAATCGGTCGCGGTCTTCCGCCAGGTCGATGGCGTCGGGGGAGGTGCCGAGGATCGGGACCTTTGCGTTTTCCAGCGCTTGGGCGAGCTTAAGCGGCGTCTGTCCGCCGAACTGCACGATGACGCCTTTCACACTTCCATTCGCCTCCTCGGTGCGTACGATCTCCAGCACGTCCTCTTCCGTCAGCGGCTCGAAATAGAGCCGGTCGGAGGTGTCGTAGTCGGTCGAGAC
>DFXC01000047.1:2205-7373 GCA_002383105.1 Hyphomicrobiaceae bacterium UBA4118 | reverse complement strand
TTGGTGCTGATGAAGGCGTCGCGCACGTCGGCGCGCGGCAGCACGGCGGCTATGCACAGCCCTGCCGGCAGCACGGTCGGCAGATCCTTCATGGAATGCACGGCGAGATCGACGGCGGCGCTCTGAAGCGCCTCGTCGATCTCCTTGGTGAAGAGACCCTTGCCGCCGAAGTCGCGTAAGGGCTTGTCCGTGATGCGGTCGCCCGAGGTGGTGATGACGCTGAGGGCAACATCGTCTTCGCTCAAACGGCGTGCCGCGATGAGCCGCGCCCGCACGTGGCGGGCCTGCCAAAGCGCCAGCGGGCTGCCGCGAGTGCCGATCAGGAGGGGGCGGGCGGCCAAAACCGGAACTCCCTGAGTTGCTTGGCGTAATGGCGCCAATGTCGCCCGTATTAATGGCCCCTTTCCGCTCCCCCTTCAATCGGGCGTCTCAAACGCTTAGAAAGCACGATGGTTACGGACGGCAAAGACGCCCCTCTCACGGTGCTCGGCATCGAGACGAGCTGCGACGAGACCGCGGCGGCCGTGGTGCGCCGCGATGCGGACGGCCAAGGCACGATCCTTTCCAGCGTGGTGCGCTCGCAGCTCGACCTGCACGCGGTCTATGGCGGCGTGGTGCCGGAGATCGCCGCCCGCGCCCATGTCGAGATGCTCGATGCCGCGATTCTCCAGACGCTCGCCGAGGCCAAGCTTGGCCTCGATGCGATCGACGGGATTGCCGCAACGGCCGGACCCGGCCTGATCGGCGGCCTGATCGTGGGCCTGACCACGGGCAAGGCCATCGCGCTTGGGCGAGGCGTGCCCTTCATCGCGGTCAATCATTTGGAGGCGCATGCGCTGACCGCAGGCCTCACCGATGGGCTCGGCTTTCCCTATCTGCTGCTGCTCGTCTCGGGCGGGCACACCCAGTCTCTCATCGTCAAGGATGTTGGCCGCTATGAGCGCCTCGGCACCACGCTCGACGATGCGCTCGGCGAGGCGTTCGACAAGGCCGCCAAGCTGCTCGGTCTCGGCTACCCCGGTGGTCCGGCCGTGGAAGCTCGCGCCTCACGAGGCCGCGACTCCATCAAGTTGCCCCGCCCCATGCTCGGACGCCCCGATCCGCATTTCTCGCTTGCCGGGCTGAAGACGGCGCTCCGCCACGAGGCGCTTGCCCGCGCGCCCTTGAGCGAGAGCGACATCGCCGATCTCTGCGCGAGCTTCCAGGAGGCCGTTGCCGACATTGTCAGCGACCGGGCGGCCCGCGCCATGGCGCTCTATGGCGAGCACCTCGGGCAAGAGGCACAACGGGTGCTGGTCGTCGCCGGTGGCGTCGCCGCCAATCGGAGACTGAAAGAGGCGCTCGAAATGCTTGCCCGCAAGCAGAGCTTCCGCCTCATCGTGCCGCCTCCGGAGCTCTGCACCGACAATGCCGCCATGATCGCCTGGGCGGGGGCGATGCGGCTTTCCCGCGGCATTGTCGACGATCTTTCGGCCCCTGCCCGCGCCCGCTGGCCGCTCGACCCCGACGCGTCGCCCGCGCTCGGCGCCGGCGTCAAGGCCTAGGTCTGATTTCGCCCCGAGCAAAGAATCTGGCATATGAAGAGCCACGAGGGCATGGCATGGCGATTCAATCGGTCGGCATCGTGGGCGGAGGTGCATGGGGCACCGCGCTCGCCATCACGGCCCATCGCGCCGGCCGCGACGTTCTCATCTGGGCCTATGAGGCTCAGACCGTCGCCGACATCAATCAGAAGCATCGGAACGAGGTCTATCTGCCGGGCATCAAGCTCGATCCGGCAATAGAGGCGACCGCGCGGTTCAACGAGGTCGCCAATTGCGACATGCTGTTGATGGTGACGCCGGCGCAACAGGTGCGCGCCATCGCCGGCGAGCTCGCGCCCTATGTGAAGCCGGGCCAGCCGGTGGTGATCTGCTCCAAGGGCATCGAGCAGGCGACTGGCAAGCTCCCCTCAGAGATCGTCGCCGACATGCTGGCGGGAGGCACGGTCGCCGTTCTCTCAGGCCCGAGCTTCGCTGCCGAGATCGCCCGAGGGCTCCCCGCCGCGGTGACACTTGCCACGGCAAAGGAGGCCCAAGGAAGGGCGCTTTCGCACGCGCTGAGCCACCCGCCCTTCCGCTGCTATTGGAGCGATGACGTCGTCGGCGCGGAGATCGGGGGCGCGGTCAAGAACGTCTATGCCATCGCCGCCGGCATCGTCGCCGGCAAGAAGCTCGGGGCAAGCGCCCATGCCGCGCTCGTCACCCGCGGCTTTGCCGAGATGACGCGGTTCGGCTCAAGCCTCGGTGCGCGGCGCGAGACATTGACCGGGCTCTCGGGCCTCGGCGATCTCCTGTTGACCTGCGGTAGCCCGCAATCGCGCAACATGTCGCTCGGAATCGAGTTCGGGCAGGGGCGCAGCCTCAAGGACGTGCTGAAGAAGCGCCTGACCGTCACCGAGGGCGTCTATACCGCGGGCGCAGTGGTGGAGATGGCGGCAGCGCGCGGCATCGACATGCCGATCGCGCAAGCCGTGCATGCCGTGATCTCGGGGCTGGCGACCGTCGATGAGGCAATCGAAGCGCTGCTTGCCCGCCCGCTCAGGGCCGAGGCGTGAGGGCCCCATGGACAGCCACGCAGACGCGCAATAGCTTCAGGCGCAGGGGGACGTCATGCTCTACGCGCTGATCTGCACGGACAAGCCGAACAGCCTCGCCCTACGCAAGGCGAACCGCCCCGAGCATGTCGCCTATCTCGAGGGCCTCGGCGAGACGCTGGTGTTTGCCGGTCCCTTCACCGAGGCCGACGGCGAAACCATGAACGGAAGCCTGGTGGTGATCGAGGCGGCCTCGCTTGAAGCCGCGCGCAAGATCGCCGCCGGCGATCCGTTCGCCAGAGCAGGGCTCTTCGCCAGCGTCGATATCCGCACCTGGCTGTGGACCATCAACAATCCCGAAGAGGAGGAGTGAGCCCTTCCGCCGCTCTTTCCGCCATGGCCTATTGGCTGCTCAAATCGGAGGTCGAGACCTGGTCCTGGGACCAGCAGAAGGAGGCAGGCCGCAAGGGCGCGGAGTGGACCGGCGTGCGCAACTATCAGGCGCGCAACAACATGCGCGCGATGAAGACGGGCGACCTCGGCTTCTTCTATCTATCCGGCGCGGACAAGAGCGTCGTCGGCATCGTCAAGGTGGTGAAAGAGGCCCACCCCGACTCGACCCACGGCACAGGCCAGTGGGACTGCGTCGACGTGGCGGCGGTCGCGGATTTGCCAAGGCCCGTCACGCTCGCCAATATCAAGGCAAAGCCTAAACTCAAGGACATGGTGCTGGTCAGGAATTCGCGCCTGTCGGTTCAGCCGGTTACGGAGGCCGAGTGGCGGGCGGTCTGCGCGCTGGGCGGCGTCAGCGACCCCCCTAGAGCTTAGTGCCGCAAGCTCGCGTCCTAAGGTAAAGTCGGGGCGATTGCACCAAGGGGGGACATCATGAACTTCACAGGCGTGAATTATGTCGCCGTCATCATCGCCGCTTTGGCCGGTTTCGGCCTCGGCGCGGTGTGGTACACGGTTCTCTCAAGGCCTTGGCTGCACGCCATGGGCAAGACGGCAGCCGAGTTGAAGCAAACCACGGGGCCCTCCAAGGTCATGCCGTTCGCCATCTCCATTATCGCCCTGCTGATCATGGCTTGGATGTTGGCCGGGCTGCTCGGCCATTTGGGCGATGTCACCATCAGAGGCGGCGTGATCAGCGGCGCTTTTGTCTGGCTGGGTTTCGTCATCACCACCATGGGGGTCAATCATGCCTTTGGCGGGGCGAAGCCCATGCTGACCCTGATCGACGGGGGGTATTGGCTTGCCGTGCTGTTGATCCAGGGGGCCGTTATCGGAGCCTTTGGCGTCTAGCCGGGAGGAATCAGCGCGTAGCCTTTGTCGCCCAAGGGCCGCGGGTCATAATATCGGCCACAAAAGTGTGGCGCCGGAAGAATGGCGTCTCGTCGCGTAGGGAGGAACGGACAAATGTCCGAGCACAAGCCGTACAAAGTCGAAGCCGTGAAGGTCCCGAAAAAATGGAAAGAGCGAGCCTTCATCGACAAGGACGAATACGAGAAGCTCTACCGGAAGAGCGTCGACAAGCCGGACAAGTTCTGGGGCAAAGCGGGCGAGCGCCTCGATTGGATCAAGCCCTTTACGCGCGTCAAGAACACGTCCTTCGACTATCCCAATGTCTCGATCAAATGGTTCGATGACGGCACCCTTAATGTCTCCGCCAACTGCATAGACCGGCACCTGAAGAAGCGCGGGAAACAAGTTGCCATCATCTTCGAGCCCGACAACCCTTCAGCCGAAGCGAAGCACATCACCTATCGCGAGCTGCACAAGCAGGTCTGCCGTCTCGCCAATGTGCTGAAGGCCAACGGCGTCAAGCGCGGCGATCGGGTCACCATCTACCTGCCGATGATTCCCGAAGCGGCTTACGCCATGCTCGCCTGCGCGCGCATCGGCGCCATCCACTCGGTCGTATTCGGCGGATTCTCGCCGGACTCGCTCGCCGGTCGGATCGCGGACTGCAAGTCGAAATTGCTGATCACGGCCGACGAAGGCTTGCGCGGCGGTCGCAAGGTCCCGCTCAAGGCCAACGCCGACGAGGCCCTGATGAAAGTGGGCGGTGTCGGGAAGGTGCTCGTAGTGGCACGCACCGGCGGACAGGTGCCGTGGACCCCGGGACGCGACGTCTGGCTCGATGACGAGCTCGCCAAGGTCGCCGACGACTGTCCTCCCGAGGAGATGAACGCCGAGGATCCGCTCTTCATCCTCTACACTTCAGGCTCGACGGGTCAGCCCAAGGGCGTGCTGCACACCTCAGGCGGCTATCTCGTGTTCGCCGCCATGACGCATCAATACGTGTTCGACTACCATGACGGCGACATCTATTGGTGCACGGCCGATGTCGGCTGGGTCACCGGCCACACCTATATCGTCTACGGTCCGCTCGCCAACGGCGGCACCACGCTCATCTTCGAGGGCGTGCCGAATTATCCCGACGCGTCCCGCTTCTGGCAGGTCGTCGACAAGCACAAGGTCGACATCCTCTACACGGCCCCCACGGCCATCAGGGCGCTGATGGGCGCGGGCGACGCCCATGTGAAGCGCACCAGCCGAAAATCGCTCAAGCTGCTCGGCAGCGTCGGCGAGC
>DFXC01000047.1:0-2049 GCA_002383105.1 Hyphomicrobiaceae bacterium UBA4118 | reverse complement strand
TGGTGGCAGACCGAGACCGGCGGCATCCTCATCACGCCGCTTCCGGGCGCGACCAAGCTGAAGCCCGGCTCCGCGACGCTACCATTTTTCGGCGTGCAGCCTGCCGTGGTCGACACCGAAGGCAAGATTCTCGAGGGCGAGGCGTCGGGCAATCTCGTCATCCTCGACGCCTGGCCAGGAATGATGCGCACCGTTTATGGCGACCATCAGCGCTTCGTCGAGACCTACTTCTCCACCTACAAGGGCATGTACTTCACCGGTGACGGCTGCCGCCGCGACGCGGACGGCTATTATTGGATCACCGGCCGCGTCGACGACGTGATCAACGTTGCCGGCCACCGCATGGGCACGGCGGAGGTCGAGTCTGCGCTCGTCGCCCATCCCAAGGTCTCGGAGGCTGCCGTCGTTGGCTATCCCCACGACATCAAGGGCCAGGGCATCTACTGTTACGTCACTTTGATGATGGGTGAGACGTGGTCCGATGAGCTCAGGACCGAGCTGCGCGACTGGGTGCGTAAGGAGATCGGCCCGATCGCCTCTCCGGATTTGATCCAGTTCGCACCAGGGCTGCCTAAGACGCGGTCGGGCAAGATCATGCGCCGCATCTTACGCAAGATCGCCGAAGACGATTTCGGCAATCTCGGCGATACCTCGACGCTCGCCGATCCGAACGTGGTCGAGGATCTCGTCGAGCACCGTCAGAACCGCAAGTCAGTGTGATCGCGCACCGGGAGAAAAGGAAACACCATGAGTTGGCTCAAACGAATTCTGATCGGTGGAGGTATCGTCCTCGTGCTGGTGATCGCCATCGTCCTGCTGGTGAGCCATTGGGGGGGCGGGTCAAACGGCCCGGTGAACCAGACCATTTCGCTGACGGTGGGGGCCCACACCGTCACCATTGGCGGTCACTACAAGGAGATGACACAGGAATCGATGGCCGACGGGATGAACATTCTCGTGGACGGTCATGAGATCACGATCAACGCCGACCAGCTCACGATCGACGGCAAGATGCAGGTCCTGGAACCGGGCCAGGATGTCGATATCTCGGTCAACGAAAAGGGCGCCGTCGAGGTGAAGGTCGTTCACGCCGATACCGGCGCCCCTGCCAAGCCTGCGGAATAGAGCGGCTCGACTGCTTCAGGCGGCCATGATGCGCGTGAGCTGACCGAGCAGCGCCGTCCAGGCATGCTTCGTCTCGCGCGTGAAGCTCTTCTCAAGCGATTGCTCGAGAGTCCAGATCAGCGCTCGCGCCATGGTGCGGTAGTGGCGTGCTTTGATCCCAAGCTGGCGATGGCGGACGCCGAGCAGCTTAAGCGTGGGCGCCAACCCGTCCTCATGGTTGAGCGAGATGGCGGTGAGCTTCATGGCGGCAGCAAATTTGCGCCCCTGCATCTCGGCCGGTCCCTCGAACCGTGCGCGCAAGGTCGGGTCGAGCCGGAACAGCTTCAGATAGAACAGCGTGCCGACCAGGTTGAGAGCGGGCTCGATCTTCAGGAAGCTCTTGCGAATCAGGCGCTTCTGCTTTGCCGTGAGCTGCATCTCGGCAGACACCACGGCGCGCGGCAAGGCCAGATGATTTGAGGTTTTGGCGACAGGGGCTTGGATGGCAACCGACATGGCAAGGCTACTCCCACGGCGAAATACTCCGGGAAGGATGCGCGGGGAGCCCTTGACGAACCGTTAAGGTAAGCGGAGTGGAAACCAAATAGCTGACGAGGGCTGGAAAAGGCCGATTGGCTGGTGAGCGCCTCCTCCTTGTCGCTTGCCCCGGGCCTCCATATTTAAGCGGCGGCAGGGCTTATGCTCGGCCGGGCTCAAAGCTTCGAGGAGGTTGGATGAGCTATTTCCGCACCGCCATCCTGCTGGCAGCGCTGACCGCGCTATTCATGGGGATCGGGTTCCTGATCGGCGGCCAGGCGGGCATGATCGCCGCCCTCTTTATTGCCGGAGCGATGAACCTCTTCGCCTATTGGAACTCCGACAAGATGGTGCTCTCCATGTACGGCGCGCGCGAGGTCGACGAGCGCTCGGCGCCGGAGCTCTACG
>DFXC01000122.1:1993-4691 GCA_002383105.1 Hyphomicrobiaceae bacterium UBA4118 | reverse complement strand
GCAACGAAGTTGGCCAAACGCCTGATGCGAGCGCTCGCTGAACCGCACTATGTACTCGGACACCCAGTTACTGCGGGCGCCAGCATCGGCATCGCATTGGCACCAAAGGACGGCTCCAATCCCGAGGACCTCATGAAGAACGCCGATCTGGCCCTTTATAGTGCGAAGACCTCTGGACGTTGCACCTACGCCTTCTGTCCATAGGCGCAGGGAATCGGCGTGCGGCCCCAAATGTCGGCTCCCCGGGGCAACTCCAACGCGTGCGCAACAGCTCAGCTCACAGCCGCTTTCGGCTGGACGTTGAGGATCGCTGCTAATTCTTCCAAGGCCTGAACGGTGTCGTGCAAGGCCAGCGCCACCTCGTCCACCGGGGGCGGCGGTCGGTCGTCGGCGAACGAATAGCCCTCGAGGATCTCGAGCGCCCGCTCCATCGCGCGGACCGCCTCCTCATTCTTCTTGACGTGGTCTTTGGTGGCTCGCTCGTGCCAGTCGAGCACCCGGGCGAGCGCGTTGTCCTCGCCGTTGGCTTTGCGCCTGACCCGCGCGCGCAAGCACCCCGCACGCTCGACGGCCTGAATCTGGCTTGCGATGCGCGATTTCCGGGAGACAATATCCTCGCGGATCGCCTGTTCGATCACGGCGCCGATATCCATCGACGTCACATCGTGCTCGGCATGGATGATCAGCCCCAGCTTGTGAGCGATGACCTCGATGGCGCTTCCGTCGAAATTATTCGGCCGGGCGGGTTCGATCTCGCCGGTCGTGTCATATCGCTCGCGGCGATCTTGATCGGACAGCACGTCGTGGGCGGTGGCCAGCGCACTGAACGCTTCGACCGATCCGCCGCTGTCAGGATGCGAGACTTTGGCTTTTCGCCGATACGCTCGGCGCACGTCTTCCTTGGTGGCACCCCGTTTGATGCCCAATAGGCGATAAAGGTCGATCATCGACTTCCCCCGAAATCCCTTGGGCTCCGTTTCCCTCGGCCCAAGCGGGCTAACGCGCTTGACCCAACTTTCGATCGGAGTTGTGGCCAAAATTTAGCGAGGGCCGGCACGAATTTTCACCCAGGCGAAGGCCAAGGGCCTCAGATGCGCTCCACTTCCAAAGGGCAAGTGTGTGTGCTTCAATTCGCGGAAGGCATCGTTGGGGGGCACACTTACGCGCAAAATCAGTAGCAGTATGGGGGGTATCGATGAGAACTCTTGGGCTTGCTCTTCTTTTTTCCGGCTTGGTGCTCAACGCCGCTCACTCCACTCAGTCCGAAGGGCGCAGGATGCTCGTATTTGCCTTATACGGCACTGCCGGCACACCCGGAAGTGCGGCGACAACGACCGTGATCGATTTCTCCACCCAGGTTGCTTGTAGGGAGGCGCGCGATGAGCTGCACAGCAACTCTAAGCTGAAAGCTCCGGGGTTCCGCGTCTTTGCGACATGCGTGGAGCCATAGCAGCCCTCGCGCCTGACTAAAATCCGAACAGCGCGCGGGTGAAGTCGTTGCTCAGATCGTCGCGGCGGTTGCGTTTGCCGCGTGGATTCCACTGGCCGGCGACGACCGCGTCGTCGGTTTGAGCCGGCTCATCGTAAATCACGGCCTTCCCGCTCAGCGCCGCTGCCATCCGGGCATCGTGGCCGTAGATGTCGTTGAACGTGGAGATCGAGCCGTCGTCGTTCACCTTGAGGGTGAAATAGGTGATGTAGACGGGAATATGTGTCTTCAGCCGGATGTGATTGTCCTCGCCGTCCAGCGCCGATTCGATCTGCGCCTGTGACCAGCCCTGATCGTGATGCAGCAGGAGCAGCGCCAGCTGTTGCGGATTCTGCACCCGCATGCAGCCATGACTCTCGGCGCGGACGGCCTGCGCGAACAGGTTCTTCTGCGTCGTGTCGTGCATGTAGACGTCGTGCTTGTTGGGGAACACGAATTTCACCGTGCCGAGCACGTTGTCGGGTCCGGGCGGTTGGTACAGCTCGTAATTGCGGATATCCACCCTACCCCAATCGATCGTGTCGGGATCGATCTCGCGTCCGCTCGCGCCCCGGATGCGCAAATTGTGACGGGCGAGGACCGAAGTGTCCCATCCGCCGCCGAAGAAGCCGCCTCCTTGCTGCAGATATGGCGCGATCTCCTGGATCTTGATGGAGTTAGGCACGTTCCAATAGGGGTTGAAGACGATCTCCTCCATCTCGTCGGAGAAGATCGGGGTCTGCTTGTCGGGCTTGCCGGCGACGACGCGGGTCGAGTGCACAGTCTTGTCGTCCTCGACCACGCGCAGCATGAACTCGGGGATGTTGACCGTCACGTAATAGGGCCCGAGGTCGTGGGGGAGCCAGCGCCAGCGCTCCATGTTGAGCAGAAGGGCCTCGATCTTCGCCTGGCCTCCCGCTTGGCGCGGCTGTTGCGGCTGGTCGCTGTTGAGCATGTGCCGCGTGCCGGCGCCCACCACCCCGTCGGGAGCAGCGCCGTTGGCGAGCTGGAACTGCCGCACGGCATCGAACACGTCCTTGTCGAACATGTTCTCGTTGGCGCCAGGTCGCGACTGAACCTCCAGCCGCTTCCTGAGGAGCGCCACTTGCTCGTTCTCGACGCCGAACTTGAGGACCGGTCCGTCGGGGATCATCACCACGCCTGGCTTGACGGGCTCGGCGGGCTTGCCGCCGCCGCGGGCCTCGAGGAGCTTCTGGCGGAGCGCCTCGA
>DFXC01000122.1:0-1737 GCA_002383105.1 Hyphomicrobiaceae bacterium UBA4118 | reverse complement strand
GATGCGGCCGCCGCGAGCGTCATTGGCGTAATCGAGCACGGCATAGCTGACCTTGATCTCGGCGACGGCGAGCCAGTCGGTGGCTCCTGCACCGGCGGCGTTGAAGCCGTCAGCCTTGGGCAGCGCGTAGTCTGACGCCCGCAGGCCATAGTCGTCGGCCTTGGCGATCTCGGCCATGACGGACTTGCCGCGCTCGGTCAGGCCGTTCTCGTCAACCCACAGGAGATGCTGGTCGGGAACCGAATAATATTCCACGAGCGCGCCTTGCTCGCTCTTGCGTGCCGAGGATTTGGGGGAGAGCTTGCCTTGGATGGCAATCCGGACCGCTTCGGTTTTCGTGATCAGCTGGGCCGGCCCATCTGGTTCTGCCGCAAATCCCGGCAGACTAAGCGATACCGCCATAATGAGCCCTAATACGATCGGCCTCATGGTCTGCTCCCTGCAAATCAGGCGTCGAAGGGTTGGTCGCCCACACATTACCTTCCCCCTAAGGCCAAAATCCGCTCAAATTTTGTCCGGCACCCTTGGCCGGTGGGGCGGCCAGATGCCCCACTTGGCGCTAAACTGCCCCTCGCTTCCCCCAAAATGCAGTAGGCTAGCCCCATAGAAGGAGCGGGCTTGCGCTCGCGTTGCAACACGCCGACTTAATAAGAGGATCCCATGGGTGACAAGCCTTCGTTTGAGATACCGCCTGAACTGCGCGACATGGCGGAAAAGAATGTCGAACAGGCGCAGGTCGCTTACGGCCAATTCATGGATTTCCTGACCCAAGCCATGGGCGCCTGGGCGAAGTCACCGTCGAACGCACAGATGGGTGGCTTTAACGCGCAGATGGGTGGCTTCAAGGCCGTTCAAGAGCGGGCCATCGGCTTCGCCAAGGAGAACGCCGAACGCTCCTTCGCTTTGGCAAGCGACTTGGCCAAAGCGAAGGATGTCCAGGAGGTGCTCACCCTCCAGAGCCGCTACGCGCAAACTCAGATGCAGACATTTGGCATTCAGGCCCAACAGCTTAGCTTGCTGATGGCGGACGCATGGGGCAAAATGCAGTCCAAAGGGTGACCCCTCGGGCCGCTCCGCCTCCGGTCTGACGACGGACATTGCCAAGCCGCGAAACGACGCGATAGAACTGTCACGCGGGGGCGAATTTGAAGATCTATAGAATAACGGCTCTGCGCTTCTTGTAGCGCGGGACAGGGAAGCACGGAGGGCCTCTACGGTGGACAGGCGATTGGACAGGGCAGCTTTGCTCGCTGCTGCGCTCATCACCATGTGCGGCTCGGCCGAGGCGGCTCCTTGCGGCAATACCGGCGCCGGGTTCGAGGCCTGGAAGCCGGTTTTCGCCAACGAGGCCCGGGCGCGGGGCGTCGGGCCGAAGGCCATCGCCGCGCTCATGAACGCCACCTACTCGACCGGGACGATCAGGGCCGACCGCGGCCAGCACAGCTTCAAGCTGTCACTCGATGCCTTCATGGCCAAGCGCGGCGCCCCCGCCATTGCGGCCAAAGGCAGATCGTTGAAGGCCGCCAATGCCGCACTCTTTGCCGGCATCGAGAAACGCTACGGCGTACCACCCGGACCGCTGGTCACCATCTGGGGCATGGAGACGGGGTTCGGCACTTTCATGGGCAATCAGGAGACGCTCTCGGCCGTCGCTACGCTCGCCTATGACTGCCGCCGAACCGAATATTTCACCGATCAGCTCTATGCGGCGCTTGAGCTCGTCGATCGCGGCGTTCT
>DFXC01000152.1:27602-47455 GCA_002383105.1 Hyphomicrobiaceae bacterium UBA4118 | reverse complement strand
CTGGCCCTGGCCGAGCACATTCTCGAGCCGCCAGATCTGGGCGATGGCCGCGAGATAGAGGCGCTGCGGGGTGGCCCACAAGCCCATGGCGCGCACGAAATTCCGCTGGAACACCGAGAGCCTACCGTCGAGCAGCGGNNCCGCGGCCTGAATCGAGCACCCACAGCGTGCCGGCGTTGAGGCGCGGGGAGTGCGGCATGGAGAGGTCCTCGGTGACGACGCGGTCGTTCTCGACGTCGATGAGGATGCCGCCTTCATGGCGCGCGCACTACCGTCGAGCAGCGGGCCGATCAGCATGAGCTGCCCGGTCTGGTAGGAGGTGAGCGCGATGCTCAGGCGGTTGGTGGCAAGAAAATCGACAAAGCCGCGCTTGCTTAGGGAACGGTTGCGGATAGGCTCTCTCATCGTGCGAGCCGACGCTCGGCGGATCGTCCCTTGAGATGGAGCACCCAAATGTTGCGGCACCTTGCTCTTCCTTGCGTGGCGGCAATCGCCATGGCGTCAAGCCTCGCCGTTGCCCAGTCACCGTCGCCCAATGGCGTCAAAACTCTCGATCCTCCCGGTGCCATCAAGGCGGAGGGCACTTGGAGTCTCGGCGCCAGGGCCGGTGACTTCGTCTTTGTCGCCGGCATGCAAGGCATCGATCCGGCGACCAACATTTTGGTGCAGGATCCGCAAGCGCGCATTCTTCGCGCCTTCCTCAATCTCGAATTGATTGCTCAATCGGAGGGCGCGAGCCTGCAAGATTGCGTGCGGCTCACGGTTTACGTCAGCGACCTGCACCGATACGCGCCCATGGTGGACAAGGCGCAGGAGCAGCTGTGGGGCAAGCCGCCTTATCCGCCCCGAACGATGGTCGAGGTCCAGCGCCTGTTCGACGACGATATCGTGGAGATCGACAGCGTCTTTTATGCCCCGGTGAAGAAATGAGTCAGCCTGTCGAACATTTGAGCGCACGCTACACGCTCGGGGCGCCGGTCAGCGGGAAGCGCGCCTTGATCTTGGCGAACAGGCTGTCGCGCACGGCGCGGTAGGCGGCGAGGATCTGCTCGCGGCTACCGCTCGCAAGCGTCGGATCCTGGGTCGGCCAATATTCCACGTCGACGGCGAAGCCCTCGGCAAGCTGAAGCGCCTTGTGGTGGGCTTCAGGGGCGAGCGTCACGATGAGATCGAAGGAGGTGTCGTGCACGCCGGCAAGGGTCACCGGCTTGTGCTTCGACATGTCGATGCCGAGCTCCTCCATGACGGCGACGGCGAACGGGTCGGGCTCGCCCGCGCGCACGCCGGCTGAGCCGACATAGACGCGCGAGCCGGCGAGATGCTTGAGGATGGCGGCGGCCATCGGCGAGCGTATAGCGTTGCGATTGCAGGCGAAGAGGACCGCGCCCGGCAGATCGGCCCCGCCCCCCAACGCATCATCCTTTCCAGTGGAGCGCGCAGAGGAGCGTGAACAGGCGTCGTGCGGTGGCGATATCGACGGCGATCTTGCCGCTCAGCCGTTCTTTCAGGAGCTGGCTGCCTTCGTCGTGTAGGCCGCGCCGACCCATGTCGATGGCCTCGATGCGCGAGGCCGGCTGGGTCTTGATCGCCTGGTAGTAGCTCTCGCAGATGAGGAAATAGTCCTTCACCAGGCGGCGGAAGGGCGAGAGCGACAGCATCACGTGCTGGATCGGCGCGCGCTCGGTGTCGCCCACGGTGAACACGAGGCGGTTGTCGGCCAGCGAGAGGCGGAGCGTATAGGGGCCGCCGTCATGACCCTCGAGCGCGAAGGCGTTGCGCTCGAGGAGATCGAAGATGGCGACCTCGCGCTCGTGATCGACCTCGGCGTTGTTGCGGCCGATCGAGGCCTCATCGAGGGTCACCTCGATGAGGCGCGCCGCTTCCGGCCACGGGCCTTCTTGCGGCTGCTCTTGCTCGGTCATGACTCGTCTCTCACGTTCAGTCTGATGGCGACGGAGCGGCGATGGGCATCGAGGCCCTCCGCTTTCGCCAGCGTCATGGCGGCGGGGCCGAGCGCATGCAGGCTTTCGGCGCCGAGCTTGAGGATCGAGGTGCGCTTCATGAAATCCAAGACGCCGAGGCCCGAGGCAAAGCGAGCGCTGCGCGCGGTGGGGAGCACGTGGTTGCAGCCGGCAACATAATCGCCGATCACCTCCGGCGTATAGCGACCG
This sequence comes from Hyphomicrobiaceae bacterium UBA4118, assembly GCA_002383105.1. Lineage (GTDB taxonomy): Bacteria > Pseudomonadota > Alphaproteobacteria > Rhizobiales > Methyloligellaceae > Methyloceanibacter. Next base: position 45,284 of record DFXC01000152.1, on the reverse strand, counting down.
ATGAAGATGGCGCCGGCATCGTGCACGCGCGCGGCAAGGGCGTCGGGATCGGACGTCACGATCTCGAGATGCTCGGGTGCCAGACGATCGGCGATAGGGGGCGCCTGGTCGAGACTCTTGACCAGAATGATGGCGCCGAAGTTCTGCCAGCTGGCGCGCGCCACAGCCGCCCGCGGCAAGACCACAAGCTCGGCCTCGACGGCCGTCTCCACGGCGCGGGCGAAGTCCACATCGTCGGTGATGAGGATCGCTTGCGCGGTCACGTCGTGTTCGGCCTGGGCGAGAAGGTCGGCGGCGATCCAGGCCGGGTCGTTGTCGGCATCGGCGATCACCACGACCTCAGACGGGCCTGCCACCATATCGATGCCGACCTGGCCGAAGACCTGGCGCTTGGCGGCCGCCACATAGGCGTTGCCGGGGCCCACGATCTTGACCACAGGCCGGATGCTCGGCGTGCCGTAAGCGAGTGCCGCGATGGCCTGCGCGCCCCCCACGCGATAGATCTCGCTCACCCCGGCAAGCTCGGCGGCCGCGAGCACCAGCGGGTTGACCGCGCCTTTGAGCGCCGGAACCACCATGACGATGCGGCCAACGCCCGCCACCTTGGCCGGCACCGCATTCATCAAGACCGAGCTTGGATAGCTCGCCGTGCCCCCCGGAACATAGAGCCCGACCGAGGCGACCGGCGTCCAGCGCGTGCCGAGCTCCGCCCCTTGGGCGTCTCTATAGTGATCGTCCTTCGGCAGCTGGCGGCGGTGATGGTCAAGGATGCGGTCGTGGGCAAGCTTGAGCGCCACAAGCGTCTTGGCATCGACTTGAGCCCGCGCCGCCGCGATCTCGGCGGGCGCCACCCTGATGCCCGTCTTGCGCAAGTCGAGCCCGTCATAGGTCTGGGTGAGGTCGATCAGCGCCCGATCGCCCTCGGCGCGCACCCGGGCGATGATGGCGGCGACAACATCGTTAACGTCGGCCGCACTCTCGCGCTTCGCCGCCAGGAGCGAGGTGAAGCGGTCCTCGAAGTCGGGATCGGCGGTCTTGAGCCATACGGCCATGGCGCGGCGCTTAAGAGCCGGCGTCGCCGGGCTTGCCGCCCGTGCCGGTCTCGCTGCCTGGATGCTCGGGTCGCGAGCGGGTGCGCCACACGAGCCCAAGATCCTTGAGCTCGGCCTCGATGCATTCGACCTGGAGCTGGATGGAGGCATCGCCGGAGAAGGTGAGCGTCACACGGCCGCCCGGCGGATCGCCCGGCTCGAAGCTCACGGCAAGGAGCGACAAGATGCGGTCGCCGAACGACGGCTTGACGTTCTTTAGTTGCGCGCCGAACACACGGTCGAATCTGAGCGCCGTCCGCTGCCGCCGATAGTCCTTGCCGTCCTTGCTGCCCTTCTCTTGCGCCGCCTTCTCCCAATCGAAGCGGTTGAGGACGGCGGCGAAGCGCTTCTGCGCCGGCACATAGGTCATGTCGGCCACGCGCACCACCGCGTCCTGCAGAAGGGAGGACACGACGGCGAGATCCTCTTCGTCCAGGGCGATGAGCTTCAGATCGGTCATGGCAACAGGGGCGGCTTTCGGCATGGGCGTACCACGCTCAGGCATGACATGAAACTGTCAACTTAGGAAAGGCCAAGAGCGCTATCGCATTGAGCTGGATCGAGATAGCGCTCTAGCTTTTTGTTTGAGCATGATCTTTTCGGAAAACCGGTTCCCACTTTTCCGGATCATGCCTAGCTCGAAAGCCGCTCGATATGGGCCCCGCATTGGCCGAGCTTCTCCTCGATGCGCTCGAAGCCGCGGTCGAGATGATAGACGCGGCCGATCACCGTCTCGCCCTGGGCGGCAAGGCCGGCGATGATCAGCGACACCGATGCGCGGAGATCGGTGGCCATGACTTGCGCGCCGCGCAAGCCGGCCACGCCGGTGACGAGAGCGGTATCGCCCTTGAGGTCGATGCGGGCGCCGAGCCGCGCCAGCTCCTGCACATGCATGAAGCGGTTCTCGAAGATGGTCTCGCGCACCTCCGAGGTGCCTTTGGCCATGCACATCAGCGCGATGAGCTGGGCCTGCAAGTCCGTGGGGAAGCCGGGGAATGGCTGGGTCTCGACGGAAACGGCGCTGAGGCCGCCGCCGTTGCGCGCCACGCGGATGCCGGTCGGCTTCTCCTCGATCTCGACTCCGGTCGAGCGCAGCAGCTGAAGCGCCCCTTGCAAAAGGTCGCCGTGGGCGCCGTCCAAGAAGACCTCGCCGCCGGTGATGGCGGCCGCCATGGCATAGGTCCCCGTCTCGATGCGGTCGGGAAGGACGGTATGCTCGGCACCGTAGAGGGTCTCTCGCCCCTGGATCCACAAGGTCGAGCTGCCAATCCCTTCGATCCTGGCGCCCATCTTTACCAGGCAGTTGGCGACATCGACGACCTCAGGCTCGCGCGCGGCGTTCTCGATCAGCGTCTCGCCACGGGCCAGCACGGCGGCCATCAAGGCATTGTGGGTCGCGCCCACCGAGACCTTGGCAAGCGGAACGCGGTTACCGGTCAAGCCCCTGGGGGCCCTGGCGTGCACATAGCCGCCCTCGAGCTCGATTTCGGCGCCGAGCGCCTCGAGCGTGGTCAGATGCAAATCGACGGGGCGCGTGCCGATGGCGCAGCCGCCCGGCAGCGAGACTTTCGCCTTGCCGCAGCGCGCCACGAGAGGAGCGAGCACCCAGAAACTCGCCCGCATGCGCGCCACCATCTCGTAGGGCGCCGTGGTGTCGACGATGTCCGGCGCGGTGAGCCTGAAGGTCTGGCCGTCGCTCGTGCGCTGGCCCGCCTTCTTGCCGGCGATGGTGACGTCAACCCCGTGATTGCCCAAGATGCGGGCAAGAAGGCTGACGTCGGCGAGGCGCGGAACATTGTTCAGCGTCAGCGTCTCGCGGGTGAGAAGGCTCGCAATCATCAAAGGCAGCGCAGCATTCTTGGCGCCGCTGATCGGTATGGTCCCGTTCAAGCGCTCGCCGCCGACAATGCGGATTCGGTCCATGGCGTCGTTACTCCCCCGCGCGCCCCTACCCCCTTCGCGCATTACAAAACATCCCCCGTTACGGCCGACCCTACCTCCCTCAAGGCAGGACCAGCGAGGCAAGCTTACTCCGCTAGCCTGTTGTCTGTCCTCCCTCATCGCGAGGGGTCGTGGAGGCCTCACGCGCCCGGGCTTGCGCCTTGCGTTTCAAGAGGTTGGCGCGAAGCTCCTGACCAAGGCGGGCGCGGCGCGCCTCGGCGCTCTCAGCCCGCTTGAGGCTTGCTTGATCCTTGCGCTGTTCGGACATCTGCCTAAGATCGTTGCTTGCTGGCCCCGTACCCTACTCCGTCTTTCTTTATATCATGCCTACATCTTTCGACTACGGGCCCTTGGCGTAGAGGCGGTCCACGCCTTGCATGCGCTTTCCCGCTATGGCAGGGTCGCAGCCCTTGACGCGAGGCCTTTTCGGGAGCGGCCGTTACGCCCTCGAGACCTCGGCTGGTCTCTTCGCCGCCATAGCTCAGTGGTAGAGCACGTCATTGGTAATGACGGGGTCCGTAGTTCAATCCTACGTGGCGGCACCACCATATCAATGCTGTAGCTAAGGCCGCGCCGAAGGTAAAGGTGAGCTCGCTGAACGTCGGGCCGATGCCCGAGCCGCGGGCCAACGGAAGCCATTGCCGAGCGACAGCAAACCCCTCGCCGGCGACGCCAGGGCATGCGCCGGTTTTATGCTGTAATGCTCATGGGAGCCGCCTGACGCGGCATTCAGCCGGTCGCACTCGGCGCGCGCGCGTTCCTCATTCTCGAAACAAAGATACTCGCCGTTGCGGATGACCGGATGGGACGCGGCCCCAAAGATGCTCGCGGCGCTGCGGTTGGTCCAGACCGTGAAGAAATGTGTGTCGCTCATTGTGGAGATCCCCCGTATGCGGTCTCCAAAACAAACACGCGTCCATCGGGTTTGGTTCCACACCTCCAGTTTGGGCGCCGGCACGCCTTCAATCACCTGTGGCAGCGTCAAGGAGCATTCAACTTTAGCGGGAATTCTGTGCCCTCAGAGCGAAATCCCAAACTTGGTCAGGGTCCAGGCCATCACGGTATAAAGCGACAGCGTGACCAGACACGACAGCCCAAGGGACGTCCAAAAGCTCGCGCCACCGCGGAGCAGCGCGGGCAAAATGAGGAGCATTGGGAGCGACGGCAGCACGAACCAAAACGTGGACTGCGACAACGCCGCGATCCCCTCCTTGTCGGAGGTGTCGCGCCACAGCCAAATGAAGGCGAGGATCGATGTCAGCGGCAACGACAGGATCACTGCGCCGAGTGCGGGGCTGCGCTTGGCGACCTCCGAGGCGGTGGCAATGATGACGCCCGAGAGGAGGGCCTTTATGGCTGCGTACAGCATGCCGATATCCGATGGTGAGGTTGCAATGGAGCCCGGTCCGCGCTCGCCTTACACTAGCTGATGCAGACGCCTGTCACCATTCAGCGTAGCCTCGCCTCTGACAGCACGCCCCGCTACTTATTGAACATCGCGTAGGCCGCGTAGCAGAGCGTGATCGCAAGGATCGGCCGGAGCAGCCATTCGGGAACGATCCCTGCCAGCCTAGCGCCGATCAGGATGCCGGGGATCGACCCGCACAGCAGCGCGAGCAACAGGCCACTATCGACATTGCCGAGGCCGAGATGGCCGAGGCCGCCGATGAGGGTGAGCGGCACGGCATGGGCGATGTCGGAGCCGACGAGGCGCTTGGCCGGCAGCATGGGATAGAGCATGGCAAGGACGGTGACGCCGATGGCGCCGGCGCCGACCGAGGTCAGCGTGACGAGAAGGCCCAAGATCACGCCGAACAGCACGGTGGGAGGCGTGCGATGCGGCACGATGACGTGGTCCTCGGGCGGCGAGGAGCGCGTGAGCCAGGGATAGAGCACGATGGCGAGCGCGCTTAAGGGGAGCGCCCCAACCAGTCCCATGCGTATCCAATGGGCAAGTTTCACCGTGTCGATGGGAAGAAAGGTGATGGCGGCAAGCAGCCCTGCCGCGGCCGGCAAGCTGCCCGCGGCGAGGCGCAATACGATCGGCCATTCGACGTGGCGCGACACGTGATGGCGCCAGCTGCCGGCGGTCTTGGTTATGGAGGCATAAAGGAGATCGGTGCCGACGGCCACTTGCGGGCTCACGCCGAAACTCGAGATGAGCAAAGGCGTCATCAGCGCGCCGCCGCCGACGCCGGTCAGGCCGACCAGCATGCCGACGCCGAAGCCAGCCGCGACGAGCGGCAGCAGCGGTGCTACCCAACTCAAGTCAACCATGGTCGGGAGCCCCTCCCCCCTCTGCTACGCGGCGAGCTTGTGCCCTGTTCAGGCTTGTTCGTTATGCGTCGCTTAGATTTCGATCAGAACCGGAACGCCGACCGAGCGTAGCAGAAGTGCGACCTCTTGTGCGCGGCGGTGAAATTCCGCCGTGTCGGCCGGCGAGTCCCCGAGATCGGCGCAAAGCCCGCGGGCGAGAAGCGCACGGTCGAGAACGAGCACATTGTCGCCGACCGCCGGCGCGCCTGATTGCGCCCAGGTGATGACGCCGCCGGCGACGGTGGCGCCGTCGATGGCGCTGACCAGCACGAAGTTCCCGGTGAGCGGAAGGTCGCGGAAGAGATCGAGCGCGGTCGCCCGGCCGAGCAAGATGCGGCAATCGGCAATGTCGTTGACGGCGCAGGCATGCGCCGGCTCGGCGGCGAGCGTCTCGAAATCGACAAGGGCCGAGATGCTCATGCTGGTCACCGGGGTCAAGTCGGTGGCGGTACGCAACAGATAGCCGGCCTCCGGGTCAAACGGCGTCTCGGAGAGCCAGACGAGGCGCGCCTCGATCACGTCGGCGTTGACCGGACGGCGCGCGACCTCCGACAGCACCGCGCCGCGGGAGATGTCGACATCGGTGTCGAGCACGAGGGTGACGGCGTCGCCCTTGGCGGCAGTGGCAAGATCGCCGTCCATGGTGGCGATCCGGCGCAAGGTGGCGCCAAGCCCGCTGCGGGCATCGACGATGCGGTCGCCGACGACGATCCGGCCCGAGGTTACCGTGCCCGCATAGCCGCGGAAATCGTCAGAGGCGCGGATCACGAGCTGCACCGGCATGCGGAAGGGCACGTCGACGCGCGCGGCCTCGGGGTCGACGGCTTCGAGATAGTCGAGCAGCGTCGGGCCGCCATACCAGGGCATGTGCAAGGAGCGGCGAGCCACGTTGTCGCCGGTCAGCGCCGCCACCGGGATGGTGACGACTTGCGCGAAATTGAAGCTCCCGGCGATGGACCGGAAGTCTATGTCGATCTCGCGGAAGCGTGCCTCCGACCAGTTGACGGCATCCATCTTGTTGACGGCGAGCATGACCTTCTTGATGCCGACGAGATTGCAGATGGCGGCGTGGCGCCTGGTCTGGCGCTTGGCGCCGTGGCGGGCGTCGACAAGCAGGATGGCGACGTCGGCATGCGAGGCACCGGTCGCCATGTTGCGGGTATATTGCTCGTGCCCGGGGGAATCGATGATGACGAAGCGCCGGTCGGCCGTCTCGAAATAGCGCCAGGCGATGTCGATGGTGATGCCCTGCTCGCGCTCGGCCTGGAGCCCGTCGAGCAAAAGACTGAAGTCGATCTTCTCGCCGTTGAAGGCGCGGTTGTGCGAGGCGAGCGCGATGGCCGCGCGCTGGTCCTCTGTGACGCCGGCGGCATCCCACAACAGCCGGCCGATCAGCGTCGACTTGCCGTCATCGACCGAGCCGCAGGTCAAAAGCCGCACCATGGCGCCGGCTTGCGCCGGAGCTGCGGCGGTCTTGACGGCGGTGGTCTTGGCGGCCGCAGTCTTGGCCTCGACCTCCTCTTTGAGCACAGCCAGATGCATCAGAAATAGCCCTCGCGTTTCTTCATCTCCATGGCGCCGGCCTGGTCGTGGTCGATCAGCCGCCCCGCCCGCTCGGAAACCTTGGCGGCAAGCGTCTCCTCCACCACCGCGTCAATGTCGCTTGCGTCAGAGTCGATTGCTGCGGTGAGCGGCCAGCAGCCGAGGGTGCGGAAGCGCACCTTGCGCATCTCAGGCCTCTCGCCCGGCTCGAGCCGCATGCGCTCGTCATCGACCACGATCATCTGGCCGTAGCGCATCACCACGGGGCGCTCAGCGGCAAAATAGAGCGGAACCACGTCGAGCTTCTCGAGCGCGATGTAGCGCCACACGTCGCCTTCGGTCCAATTCGACAGGGGAAAGACGCGCACGGTCTCGCCCTTGCCGAGGCGGCCGTTGAGGAGCTGCCACATCTCGGGGCGCTGGCGGCGCGGCTCCCAGCGATGCCCGGCGGCGCGGAAGGAAAACACACGCTCCTTGGCGCGGGAAGCCTCCTCGTCGCGGCGGGCCCCGCCGAAGGCCGCATCGAAGCCGCCGGCGTCGAGTGCCTGGCGCAAGGCGACCGTCTTCATCACGTCGGTATAGATCGACGGCGGATGGTCGAAGGGGTTGATGTTGCGGGCAAGGCCTTCGTGGTTGGTATGCACGATGAGGTCGAGCCCAAACGCGCGCACGGTCCGGTCGCGGAAGGCGATCATGTCGCGGAACTTCCAGGTGGTGTCCACGTGCAGCAGCGGGAAAGGCAGCTTCGCCGGCCAGAAGGCCTTGCGCGCGAGATGCAACAGCACGGTCGAATCTTTGCCGATTGAATAGAGCAGCACGGGCGCGCGGAACTGCGCCGCAGCCTCGCGGAAGATGTGGATGCTCTCGGCTTCGAGGAGCTTCAGATGCGAGGTGAGCGCGGTCATGCGGCCTTGCCCTCGCGACGCGAGTTCAAATGCAGTCCGCACTCCTTCTTCCCCTCGTTCTCCCACCACCAGCGCCCGGCGCGCGGATCCTCGCCCGGCTGCACGGCGCGGGTGCAAGGCGCGCAGCCGATGGAGACAAAGCCGCGGGCATGCAGCGGATTGACCGGAACATTGTTGGCGGTGACGTAGGCGGTCAGCTCTGGCGTCGACCAGTCGGCGACCGGATTGATCTTGATGAGCCCGTGCGCCTCGTCCCAGGCGGCCAGCTTCACGCTCGCCCTCTCGTCGGAATGTTCGCGGCGAATGCCGGCGATCCACCCTTGCGCGCCCTCAAGCTCGCGGTTCAGCGGGCGCACTTTGCGCACCTCGCAGCAGGTCTTGCGGTTCTCTACCGAGTTGCGGAAGCCGAACACGCCGTCGCGGGCGACGAGCTGCTCCACCTCATGAGCGTCCGGCGCGACGAGGCGGATGCGCAAGCCATAGCGGAGCTCCGACAGCTCGACCGTCTCAAGCACCTCTGGGAACAGCCGGCCGGTATCGAGGGTGAAAATGTCGATGTCGGCGCCGGATGCGGCGATGGCATGGAGAATGGCCTGGTCCTCAAGCCCGAGGCTCGTCGAGAAGACGATACGTCCCTCGATGGCCTGCCGCAGCGCCGTGATGCGCGCCGCCAGATCCTTGGTCTCGCTCAGCCGCTCGTCAAGCTCCTCGGCCTCTTTGCGGGAGGCATTGCGGCGAAGCGGCTGGGGATTGCGGAAGCCCGGCTGATAAGAGTGCTTGATGCGCGTCAACGCGCCCCTCCACGTCTCGACATCGTTGGCATCGGTGATCTCGGCGATATCGAAGCCCGAGCGCAGCAGAAACGGCGCGAGATCGGGAATGAGGTAGCCGATCGCCCTGATCTCGCCCGTGAAGCCATACCGCTCGCGCAACAGTACGGCAAGCGAATGGCCGCGGCCGTCGCCGAAGGTGGGAAAGCGAATGGCGATGGGCCCACCCGTTGCCGCAGCAGTGGCGAGCGCCGCGGCGTCGGCTGTGGGTTCTAGCAGCGCATCGTCATCGCTCGTGCCAGGGACGAGAGTCCCGGTGCGAAGGTCAAGCAGCGCCATACAAGGCCTCCTTGAAGGGTGCGGCACCCACTCTCCGCCACGTGGCGAGGAAATCCTCGCCGTCGTTGCGGTTGGCGAGATAGGTGGAGATGATCGTGTCGATCGCTTGCGGCACGGCCTCCGCGCGGAAGCCGGGGCCGATGATGGTCCCGACCGCAGCGTCGTCCTTGGGGCTGCCGCCGAGCGAGATCTGGTAAAGCTCGGTGCCTTTCTTGTCGACGCCCAGGATGCCGATATTGCCGGAATGGTGATGGCCGCAGGCATTGATGCAGCCGGACATGTTGAGGCGGAGCGGGCCGATCAGCTCTTGCCGCGCGGGGTCTTCGAAACGCTTGGCGATCTCCTTGGCGATGGGGATCGAGCGGGCGTTGGCAAGGTTGCAATAATCGAGACCCGGGCAGCAGATCATGTCGCCCAAGAGATCGTAGTTGCCGGTCGCCAGCCCCTCGGCCTTGAGCTCCTCATAGACGGAAACGAGGTCTGAGCGAGCGACGTGGGGCAGGATGAGGTTCTGCGTGTAGTTCACCCGCGCCTCGTTGCGACTATAGCGCTCGGCGAGATCGGCAGCGAAATCCATCTGGTCCGAGCTGGCGTCCCCCGGTGTGCGGCCCGGCTCCTTCAGCGAGATGACCACGCTTACATAGCCCGGCACCTGGTGGGGACGGACATTGTGCTTCAGCCAGTTGGCGAACACGGGATCGGTGATGCGGCGCTGGTCGAGCCCCTCGTCGCGAATTGGCCGTGGGGGAAGATCGGGCGGCGCGAAATAGGACATGATGCGCCGGCGCTCGTCCTCGGGTAGATCGATGGCGTCCTTACGGGTTTGCTCCCAATCCGCCTCGACATCCTCGCGGAATTTGTCGATGCCGAGCTGGTTGACGAGGATCTTGATGCGCGCCTTATTGAGGTTGTCGCGGCGCCCATGGAGATTGTAAACGCGCAGGATCGACTCGATGTAGGAGAGGAGATGCTCCTTGGCGAGGAAGGGGCGGATCTCCTGCCCGACATAGGGCGTGCGCCCCATGCCGCCGCCGACAAAGACGCGAAAGCCGTTCTTGCCGTCAGGCCCGCGCACGATCTTGAGCCCGATATCGTGGAAGGCTATTGCCGCGCGATCCTCGACAGCGCCGGAGATGGCGATCTTGAATTTCCGCGGCAGCCAGCTGAACTCGGGATGCAGCGTCGACCATTGGCGCAAGATCTCGCACCACGGCCGCGGGTCCTCGATCTCGTCATTGGCGGCACCGGCGAAGGGATCGGCGGTGACGTTGCGCACGCAATTGCCGCTCGTCTGGATGCAATGCATCTCGACCTCGGCGAGCGCGCTCAAGATGTCGGGCACGTCGACCAACTTGACCCAGTTGAATTGCAGGTTCTGGCGCGTGGTGAAATGGCCGTAGCCGCGATCCCACCGCCGCCCGATCATGGCGAGCTGGCGAAGCTGGCGCGGCGACAACACGCCATAGGGAATGGCGATGCGCAGCATATAGGCGTGCAATTGCAGATAGAGGCCGTTGCGCAAGCGCAAAGGACGGAACTCGTCCTCGGTGAGCTTGCCTAACAGCCTGCGCTCGACCTGCTCGCGGAACTGGGCCACGCGCTCATGCACGAAGGCGTGGTCGAACTCGTCATAGCGGTACATCGTACCAATCCTTTGTCAGCGTTGTGCGGTGGGCGGCGCGGATGCGCTCGCGCACGGATAGCGGATCGACCGCGCCGTCATGAAGCGCGACCGCCATGGGATAGACCGCCACGACAAGACGCTCGGCGACGGCCCTGGCCGCCTCGGCTTCCAGCGCCTTGGTCTCTTCCTCGGTCTCGGCAAGACGCGCGCAGCCAATGTCCTCCGTCCAGCTGCCGTCGGCAGCGAGATAGACGACGATGCCGTCGAGGAGACGGTTGGCGGTGACGACGTTAGGCATAGACACGCGCGAGCTCCGGCAATGCGAGGATGTCTTCGATGACGCCGTGCGCCGGCAGCCCCGCCACCTCACCGAAGATGAGGACGGCCGGGCTCTTCAGGCCAAGGCGCTCAGGGTGTGCGGCGAGCTCGGCGATGGTGGCGGCGACACGGCGCTCGTTCTCGCGGCTGGCATTCTCGACGGCGATCACGGGAAGCTCGGGCCTGAAGCCAGCCTCGAGCAGCTTCTTGGCGATGAGCCCGGCCGTGGTCACGCCCATATAGAGGAGAAGCGTGTTTTTGCCCCCCGCCAAGGCTGCCAGATCGAGATGCTCGAAGCTCGGCTCCTCGCCGCCCGCCTCATGGCCCGACAGGAAAGTCACGGTGTGGGAGACGTCGCGATGGGTGAGCGGGATCTGCAGGCTCGCGGCGGCGGCGATGCCGGCGGTGACGCCGGGGACGATCTCGATGGTGAGCCCCGCCTCGCGCAGAGCGTCGAGCTCCTCGCCGCCCCTGCCGAAGATGAAGGGATCGCCGCCCTTGAGCCGCACCACCGTCTGGCCGGCACGCGCCCGCTCGATGAGGAGCGCGTTGATCTCGGCTTGCGGGACGCTGTGCAGGCCCTTGGCCTTGCCGACAGGGATCAGCTCGGCCTCGCGGCGCGCATGATCGAGCACGCCCTCGCCGACCAGGCGGTCATAGAGGATAACATCGGCGGCTTTCAGCGCGCGGACGGCCTTCATGGTGAGAAGCTCGGGGTCGCCCGGACCGGCGCCGACGAGAAGCACGCGGCCTGAGGCGGGAGCCGCGTCCGTGGCCTGCTTGATGGCCGCACCGATCAGCGCCCTTGCCTTGTCCTCATCGCCTTCGAGTGCTGCTTCGGCAGCAGCCCCCTCGAACACGGCCTCCCAGAAGCGGCGCCGGGGCGAGCCCGACGGCACCTTCTCGGCGACGGGCGCGCGGAACTCGGCAGCCAGCTTGGCAAGCGCGTCGAGACGGGGGTGCAGTTCGCGCTCAAGCCAGGCCCGGAGCCGCTGTGCCAACACGGGGGCGGCGCCTGAGGTGCCGATGGCGATGGTCACCTCGCCACGATCGACGATGGCCGGGAGCACGAAGCTGCACAGCTCAGGCCGGTCGGGGACGTTCACGGGGACGCCAAGCGCCCGGGCGATGGCCGAGACGCGAGCATCCTCCTCGTCGTCGCCAGTCGCGGCAATGACGAGAGGTCGGCCGCGCAATCGGTCGATGCCGGGCCGAGCCGCAAGGAGCGACACGTGTCCGGCTTCCGCGAGCGCAGCAAGCTCGGGCACCACATGGCTCGCGGCGACGTCGACCGTGGCCGCCCCCTTCAACAGGAGGCGCGCCTTGACGGCCGCCAACTCGCCGCCACCGACCACGAGCGGGGGCTTGCCCGCGAAGCTCACGAAGATGGGGAAGGTTCGCATCGTCACCTATCCTCCCACCGCCAGCCGCTCGGGCGGCGCATCGGCGAGGCTCTCAGGGGCCAACTCGACCACAAGGCCGTCGAGCTCCTTCGACATGATGATCTGGCAGCACAGCCGCGAGCGCTCATCCACCTGAAAGGCGCCGTCAAGCATCTCGAGCTCTTCGGCGGTGGGAGGCACGAGCTTTGCGAGCCACTCCTCACCTACCCACACATGGCAGGTGGCGCAGGCGCAAGCCCCGCCGCACTCGGCCTTGATGGGAAGGCCCCAGTCGCGGATCACCTCCATGACGCGCCAGCCCTCGAGAGCCTCAAGACGATGGGTGGCCCCGTCAGGCATGTGCACGGTGACGAACATTTCAGGCGACCTTCAGGAGACGCTGCAGCTCCGACGACGAGGTCGTGTACTGGAAACGCAGCGTCTTGTCAGGATGCACGTAGCGGTGGGCGGCTTGCGCCATCAGCGCCGCTTCGTGGAAGCCGGACAGGATGAGCTTGAGCTTGCCGGAATAAGAATTGATGTCGCCAATGGCGAAGACGGCTTGCGTGCTGGTCTCGAACTTCGCGGTATCCACGGGGATCAGGTTCTCGTTGAGATTGAGGCCGAAATTCGCGATCGGCCCGAGCTTCATGGTCAGCCCGAAGAAAGGCAAGAGGGTATCGCTCTCGATGTCGAAGGTCGAACCGTCGGTCCGCTTTATGACCACCGCATCGAGCTTGCCGTCGCTGCCCTTAAGCTCGGCAGGCTGGCCGAGCTCGAAGCGGACAAGGCCTTGCTCCTCCAGCTCACGCATCTTGCGCACCGTATCGGGGGCGGCGCGAAACTCCGGCCGGCGGTGGACAAGGGTCAATTGGCCCGCCATGGGCGCGAGGTTCACCGTCCAATCGAGCGCTGAATCGCCGCCGCCGGCGATGACGATGCGGCGCCCGCGGAAGGCATCGATGCGGCGCACGGCATAGAAGACGCTCTTGCCCTCATAGGCCTCGATGCCGGGAATGGGAGGACGTTTCGGCACGAAGCTGCCACCTCCGGCGGCGATGACCACCACGGGCGCAATCAGGACGCGCCCGGTATCGGTGGTGAGGCGCCATTTCCCATCCACAGTCCTGGTGAGAGCCTCAACCATCTCGCCGAAATGGAAGACGGGCTCGAACGGCCTGATCTGTTCGAGCAGCCGGTCGGTCAGCTCCTGTCCGGTGCAGAAGGGCAGACCGGGAATGTCATAGATGGGCTTCTCGGGGTAAAGCTCGGCACATTGGCCGCCCGGCTTGTCGAGAATATCCACAACATGGGCCTTGAGCTTGGCGAGCCCAAGCTCAAACACGGCGAACAGGCCGACGGGACCTGCGCCAACAATGATCACGTCGGTCGAGGCTTCGCTCGCCTGCATCGTTCGCCCGCCTGAAAGTGAAGCAGTGATTAGAAAGCGCCTGCCGTGAATATGGGGAGTGTAACGAAAAACTATTCCTCCAGAAAGCCAGATCGAGCGAAAAGAAGCAAAATTGTTCCTTTGGAACAAAAATAGTAGTAATATTTTCCGATAAGGCCCCTACGCGCAACGCGGCCGCCGCGCCGACCGCTGAAGGCGCAAAATCCTTGCGGTGCCCTAGGCGCCTTGAGGGCTGCCTTGCGGCTTGGGACGGCTCGCGCCCCCTTCGACCAGCGCGTCTCTGATCTCCTCAAGGAGCTGCACCTCGCGGGAGGGCGGCGGCTCGGCAGTTGGGTCCTCCTCCTGCCTGCGGCGCAGCTGGTTCATGGCCTTGACCACCATGAATAGCACGAAGGCCACGATCAGGAAGCTGATCAGGTTATTGATGAACACCCCGAAATTGACGGTCGGTGCGCCGGCTTGCTTCGCCTGCGCCAGGGAATCGTAATGCAGGCCGTTGAGGGGCACGAACATGTTGGAGAAATCGACGCCGCCGGTCACCACGCCCATGGGGGGCATGATGATGTCATCGACCAGCGACCTGACGATGGTGGAGAAGGCGGCGCCGATGATGATGCCGACCGCCATGTCGACCACATAGCCACGAAGGGCGAATTCCTTGAATTCCTTCAGCATCGTTGTTCCTCCTTGGATCTCGGCCCAATTGCAGGTCACCACCATGCCACGTTTGAACGCCAATGCTGCGCGCGGAGTTTGCAAGCCCGCGACTTCCTGATAACTCCATGCCGACAACTCTACGGCAGGCTTCATAGGCAGGGGGACGCGACATGTCGACAGAGCTTCCCGCGAGCGAGCATGCCGGGCGTGACCGCCATCAGTTGAGAACGCTGATCCTCGCCGTCGCCATCCTGTCTACCGTGATGCTGGCCGTGTTTCTCGGCGTGACCACCGCGACCTGGCTCAATCAATACGGCTTCCTGCACTTCCCGCTCGGCTTCTATCTTCTGGCGCAAGGGCTCCTCATCTTCATCGTCGTGGCGACCTTCTGGTTCATTCGCCTGCAGGAGCGCATCGACCAGGCGCGGAGCGAAAGCGAGGAGCTCGGATAGGCGATGAGCGCCCCTTCGCGCCTGCGCAACCCGAACCCGCATCTTGGCGCCTATTACGGCATCGTTACGAGCGCCTTCGTCTCCCTCGTCATCATGCTCGCCATGTTCGAGCAGCTCGGCTGGCGTCAGCCAGTGCTCGCGGAAACCATGATCGTGGGGCCGCTCGCGCTCTATCTCCTCATCGCCATCGGCTCGCGGACGCTCGAGGTCGAGGATTTCTTCGTCTCTGGCCGGCGCGTGCCCCCCGTCTTCAATGGCTTCGTGCTGGCGGCGACGGCGCTCGGAGGCGTCGGTTTCCTTGCCTATACGGGCACGGTATTCTTTCTCGGCTTCGACGCCTTGGCCATCGGGCTCGGCTGGACCGCGGGCATGCTCGCCGGCGGCGTCCTGTTCGTGCCTTACCTGCGCAAGGCCGGCTCCTACACCCTGCCGAGCTTTCTCGGTCACCGCTTCCGCTCGCAGGCGCTGCGCATGACGGCAAGCGTGATGCAGCTCCCGCCCACGGCGCTTCTGCTGGTCGCCGAGATCAAGGTCGCGGCGCTGATCGCCTCGTTGTTCCTGCCGCTCTCCTTCTCGCTTGCGGTGCTCTTGTTCGCAGCCCTCATCGCCTTGATCGCCATCCTCGGCGGCATGCGGGCCTTGACCTGGACGGGAAGCGCCGAGTTCATCGTCGGCGCCGTCGGGCTTGCGGTGGTGGTGATCACCGTGTCGGTCGTCCTTACCAACCTGCCGGCGCCGCAGCTGACTTACGGCGAGATGTTCTCCTCCTTGCACAATGCCGAGATCACGGCTGGTCTCCTGCCGGTGCAGCCCGGAGGGCTCGCGACCGCGCTGCCGGGGGCGGCGCCCATGCCGATCACCAAGCCGTTCCTTGAGCCGTTCGGCGCGCTGAGCGAGGTCGACTTCGTGACGCTGCTCCTCTGCCTCACGCTCGGGACCGCTGCCCTTCCGAGCCTTCTTGCCCGGAGCGGCGTGACGAGCTCGTGCGCCGAGCAACGCCGGTCGGCGGCATGGGGCTTGCTGTTCGTGGCCATGTTCGTGATGACGGCGCCCGCCATGGCGGCGTTCGCCAAGCTGATCATCTTCCGCGACATCGCTCTTGCGCCGGCATCGGCGTTGCCGGCGTGGCTCACCGAGCTCAGCGGACGGCAGCTGATTCAAGCCGTCGACACCAATGGCGACGGCGCCATCGGGGCAGATGAGCTTCTCATCGCGCGCGACGGCATCGCGCTTGCGCTGCCCGGGGCGGCAGAGCTCCCTTACGTCTGCACCGCGCTCATGGCGGCGGCCGGAATGGCGGTCGCGCTTGCTGCCGCGGGCTCCCATCTCTTCACGCTGGCGGCGAGCTTGGCGGAAGATCTTTACCGCGTGCTCGACCGGCGCCATACGCTGCCGAGGCTCATCGCCGCTTGGGCGGCCATCGCGGCTGCGGCGCTGTCGGCCGCCGTGTTCCTCGTCATCGCCAATCTCGACCCACTCGAAGCGGCTCTGACCGCGTTCGCCTTTGCGGCCGCGACCTTCTTCCCGGTGCTCCTGCTCGCCATCTGGTGGGGACGCTGCACGGGGCGCGGAGCGTTCGCGGCAATCAGTTCGGGATTTGCCGTCATGGTGCTGGAGGTCAGCATGGGGAGCGCCTTCGGCGTGGGCCACATGGGCCTTACCACCCCGCTCGCGAGCCTGATCGGCGCCCTTGTTGCGCTCGGCGCGGGGCTCGCGGTCAGCCTTGTCTGGCCGCAGGGCTCGAAGGCCGAGCAGAGCTATCGCGAGGAGATGCGCGATCCGGGAGGCGAGGCGATCTACGATCGCGCCCAGCGCGCCGTCGCGGCCGCCGCTTCTGTGGCGGTTGCCGGCGCGACTGGCGAATGAGCGTGCAGGAACGGGGACCTATGGACAACCAACTAACGCCAAAGCAGATGCGCCAGACGCTCTATCCGGAGACCGTCCCCTACCGGACGGGCAAGCTCAAGGTCTCGGGCCTGCATGAGCTGTATTTCGAGGAATGCGGCTCGCCCTCCGGCAAGCCGGTGGTGCTGCTGCATGGTGGACCTGGCGGCGGCATCAACCCCGTCATGCGCCGCTATCACGACCCGCGCTCCTACCGCATCGTGCTGTTCGACCAGCGCGGCTGCGGGCGCTCGACGCCGCATGCCTCGCTCGAAGAGAACACGACCTGGGACCTCGTCGACGATATCGAGCGCCTGCGCGAGCATCTCGGCATCGAGCGCTGGCAGGTGTTCGGCGGCTCGTGGGGCTCGACGCTCGGGCTCGCTTATGCCGAGACCTACCCGGAGCGGGTGACCGAGCTCCTGCTCAGGGGCATCTTCACGCTCAGGCGCTCCGAGCTCGAATGGTTCTATCAGGAGGGCTCGAGCTGGATCTTCCCCGACGCCTTCGAGGATTATGTCAGCGTCATTCCCGAAGCCGAGCGCGGCGACATGATCGACGCCTATCACCGGCGCCTCACCCATGCCGACCCAGCAGTGCAGCTTGAAGCGGCGCGCGCCTGGAGCGCATGGGAGGGCAAGACCTTGTCGCTGTTCCCCGACGCCGACCGGGTGCGCCGCTTCTCCGAGGATCACTACGCGCTCGCCTTTGCGCGTATCGAGTGCCACTACTTCGTCAATCGCGGCTTCTTCAGCGCCGACGATCAGCTCATCGCCGACGCCCATCGCCTCAGCGCCATCCCCGGCGTGATCGTGCATGGCCGTTACGACGTGGTGACGCCGGTCAAGATCGCCTACGACCTTTCCCGCGCCTGGCCGGGAGCGAGATTGCGCGTGGTGCCCGACGCAGGCCACGCCATGACCGAGCCCGGCATCGTGCATGAACTCGTCGCCGCGGCGAACGAATTCGCCCGTTCGTAGCGCCTTCGCTTCTGACTGAACCGCCGCTTGTTCTCCCCTCCCCCCTTGAGGGGGAGGGATAGGGAGGGGG
>DFXC01000152.1:17573-27389 GCA_002383105.1 Hyphomicrobiaceae bacterium UBA4118 | reverse complement strand
AGGGGGAGGGATAGGGAGGGGGGGTCGATTCATCGACTCGTTTCATCGCCCGACCCCCCTTCCGTTCGCGCGAGGCGCGAACGTGCTCCCCCTCAAGGGGGGAGCAGGAGCAAGTTGCTACTCTCCGGCAAGACCCGAAGACCGCGGGGCTGAGGTCAGGCGTCGGCCGAGTGGCCGATGAAGTTGAGCGCAATATTCCGCTGATGCGGGCTCGCGCGATGCTCGATGAGAAAGACCCCCTGCCAGCGGCCGAGCAACATGCTGCCGTCCTTCACCGGGATGGAAAGACTGACGGCGGTGAGCATCGCCTTGATGTGGCTCGGCATGTCGTCAGGACCCTCCTCGGCGTGCGCGTAAGGTCGATGCTCGGGCGCCAAGGTCTCGAGCGCATCGATCAGATCGCGCTGGACGTTCGGATCGGCATTCTCCTGAATGATCAGCGATGCCGAGGTATGGCAGACGAACACGGTGAGAAGGCCGTTCCCGCTGGCGATGCTTTCGAGCCAGCGGGCAAGCTCGCGCGTAATCTCGGTGAAGCCTTTGCCGCGGGTCGCGACCGTCAGCACATGGCTCGCCTGCACCATCTCAGCCATGGGGCAGGCTCACCATCGCCCTTGCATCCATAAGCCGCCTCAAAGCTCGATCTCCCCGCGGTCCTCGGTCAACACGCGCGCCATGGTCAGCCCAACGGATGCGGTTGACAAGGGCTGAGCCGTCTCGGCCAAGGGGCGCCGGCGCCTCACCGCCGCACCCGTCCCACAATAGAGCGGAACTTAACGCAAAATTTACTCGGGCTTGCCACCTTGGTTTTCCACCGCTTCGCCGCGTGTCTTCTCGGCCGGTCCCTCGACCAATCGGACGCGTATTTGGACGGCGTCGCTCGTCATGGGGAACGGGATGGCTTCGGAAGCAAGTTGGCAAACCGGCACCGGCAGGAACGGCGAAATGCCCCTGGCGCAAGGCCCCATGGATCAGCAATCGGTCGAAAGCCTTTTGCGGCGGCTCGTGGAACGGGTCGAGGAGAGCGAGCGCCGCTACGGCGAGGCCCTCGATGAGCTCCATGCGCGACTCGACCAGCTCTCATATACCACTGACGCGGCGCGCGCGACCGGCTCCCCGGAAGAGGCCGCGACGCTTGACCGGCTGCACACCCAGGTCAGCGAGCTTGGCCGGCGGTTCGAACAGGACACCGCCACGCCCCTCGACGATTTCGAGCGCCTCGGCAAGGCCCTGGCGGGCGGCATGGACTACGCTTCAGCCGGAACCGACGTCTCTTCCAGCGCCAGCGATGCGCTAGGCGCGTCCCCATACGAATCGCGGGAAGCAGGCACGTCCCCGTTTGCCACCAATTTCAGCTTCCCGACGCCGGAGGCCGCTTATTCCACCCCGCCGGTCGCCTCCGTTGAGAATGAGGCCCGCAACCTCGACAAGCATCTCGTCGAGATGGCGCGCCGGCTCGAGCATTCGATCGGCACGGCAATGCCGACGGCCGCCATCGAAGCCTTGAATGCAAGGCTCGATGAGATCGGAAATCAGCTCGCCCAAGCGCTCGAACAGGCCCCGAAGCTCAAAAATCTCGAACATGTCGAGCACCAGCTGACCGAGATGGCCCAACAGATTGGCAGGGCCGAGGTGCAGCTTGCCAAGGTGAGCGGCATCGAGAGCCAGCTGCTGAAGCTGATCGAACGCGTCGATGAGACGCCGGCCAGGCTGGAAGAGGTTGCGAGCAAGGCTGCGCGCGAGGCCGCCCGCCTGGTCACGGGAGAGGCGAAACCGAGTGCAAGCTCCGACGAGCGCCTCGATGCCATGCATCGCGACCTCATGGCGATGAAAAAGGGGGCCAGGGCGAGCGACGACCGCCTGGCGAGCACCATCGCCGCCGTGCATGAGTCCTTGAAACAGCTGGTGCAGCAGGTCGAGCGGGGCACGCCGCCCGCACCCGCACCCGCGCCAGCGCCCACATCCGCGCACGCGCCTAAGCCCCGCATCCCCTTCGCCGAGCGCGTGCGCGAGTTGGGCGAGAAAACCCCCGCGCCGCAGCCGATGCCGGGATTCGCCCAGCAACAACCCCTTGCCGAAATGCGCTTCGAGAAGGGCGGGAGCCCGGCCAACGGCGACACTAATGGTGGCACCAATGGCGCCCCTGCCGGCGCCCCGATAAGGGACAAATCGCCGCGCAACAGGCTCGGCGGTGCCATCCCCGACTTCCAGGAGAGCGAGATGGCGCCGTCCTTCGGGCGTGCCAAGCGCGCCCAGTCGCACGAGCACGCCTTCGATCTCGACGCTCTTGAGCCGCGCCGCCCGGTCGCGGAACCCTCGCTCGATGCGGATTATGCGACCCCTGACGATCTCGTAGCGGCGGCGCGCCGTGCGGCCCAGGCCGCGGCGCTTAGGGCCGAGGAGAGGTCGAGCGGCTCGCGCGTGCGCCGGGCCTCTGCCAGCCCTGAGACCGGTGCATCTTCTAGCGCCGATGTGCCTTCGCGGCGCAAGCGATCGATGCTCATCATCTGCGCCGCCGTGTTGCTGATGATCAGCGCGGCGCTCCTCTATGGGCGCCTCGGGTCGAAACCCGAGCCCGAAGTTACAGCGCCGGCGGCCGAGCAAATCGCTCCGCTGCCTCAAGGTGCTCACCACGGGACGCCGACGCCCGAGACCGATGGCAGCGCTCCGGCGCCGGTCGAGCCCAAGGCCGAGACGCCGTCCGCCGCCAAGTCAGGGTCCTCCGAGCTTGAGCCAGAAGACGATCCGAGCCCCGACGACGCCGCGAGCGAGGACGGCGAGACTGGCAATTTCACCGAGGTCGCCAAGTCGGCCTACCGGCCTGCAGCGTCTCTCGAGACGTCGCCACAGCCCCAGCTCGCCTCTCTGAAACCCAACGAGCCCGCGGCGCTCCCGCCGGGTGTCATGTTCTCCATCGAGGATCCCGCCAAGGGCATGGTTGCCGCGGCGCCGGCCGAGCCGGCACAGCCCCTCTCCGTGCCAACCAGTCTTCCCCTTCCGCCAGCTGCACTGGGGCCGCTCCCCTTGCGCCAGGCTGCCGCCGGCGGCGATGCGAATGCGCAATACGCGATCGCACTCCGCTACGCGCAAGGCCAAGGGACCGCGCAGGACCTGACCGAAGCCGCGCACTGGCTCGAGCGTGCCGCAAGCGCCGGACTTGCACCTGCCCAATACCGCCTTGCCGCCATGTATGAGCGCGGACAGGGCGTCGCCAAAGACCTTGGCCGAGGGCAGTCGTGGTAACAAGCCGCGGCGGAGAAGGGCAACGTCAAGGCCATGCACAATCTCGCCGTCGGTGCCAGCGCCCGCGACGACGGCAAGGCGGACTACGCGCTTGCCTCCAAATGGTATCAAGAGGCCGCCTCTTACGGCCTGGCCGACAGCCAATTCAATCTCGGCATCCTGTCCGAGCATGGGCTTGGCGTGCCGACGAACCTCGCCGAAGCCTATAAGTGGTTCGCGCTTGCCGCCAAGAACGGCGATCAAGAGGCGGCCAAGCGGCGCGAGCTCGTGAAGCTCGAGGCTCGCTCCTACCGGGCTTGCCGCGGCAGAAGAGGCCGTCAAGGCCTGGAAGGCTAAGGATGCCGACCCGGCAGCCAACGAGGTGCAGGAGTCTGCGGATTGGGCGGACGCGGCGGCAGCCCCGAATGCCTCGCTCGTCACCCGCACCCAGGCGCTCCTCAACAAGCTCGGCTATGACGTGGGCGCCCCCGACGGCCAAATGGGCGAGAAGACGCGCCAGGCGATCAAGAGCTTCGAGCGCCGAAACGGCCTTGAGGAGACCGGGCAGGTGACCATTGAGCTCGTCACCAAGCTCGAGCGCCTGACCAGCTGACCCTAGTAGCCGCGCCAACATGACATTTTCGTAAGGCTCGACCTAACGCATTGACAGGCCCGCGCGTGGCGAACAGTTTCGCCACACAGCGCGAAGCCAAGCGACGCCCCGGCCGATGCTCCAAGTCTATCTGCCCATTACCGAGATCTCGGTGAACCTCGCGGTCATGCTGGGGCTCGGAGCGGCGGTAGGCTTCCTCTCGGGCATGTTCGGGGTAGGCGGGGGCTTCCTTTTGACGCCCTTCCTGATGTTCTCCGGCATCGCCGCGCCGATTGCGGTCGCCACCGGCGCCAATCAGATCGTCGCCACCTCGGTCTCCGGCGCGCTCGCCCAATGGCGCCGCGGCAATATCGACTTCCGCATGGGCTACCTCTTGATCGCCGGCGGTCTGGCCGGCGCGCTGATCGGCGTGTTCGTGCTCAAGGTGTTGCGCGAGGCGGGGCAGGCCGGCCTCATCATCTCGCTCATTTATGTAGCCTTGCTCGGGGTCATCGGCATGCTGATGCTGGGCGAGAGCCTCCGCGCCATGAGGAGGGCTCGCGCCGGCAAGCCCGTGGCGGCGCGGCGTCCCGGGCAACACAATTGGATCCACGGCCTCCCGCTCAAGATGCGCTTTCCGCGCTCGCGCCTCTATATCAGCGCCATCCCCCCGCTTGCGATCGGCTGGGTGGTCGGCCTGCTCACCTCGCTGCTCGGTGTCGGCGGCGGGTTCATCATGGTGCCGGCGATGATCTATCTGCTGCGCATGCCGACCAACATCGTGATCGGCACCTCGATGTTCCAGATCATCTTCGTCACCGCCATCGTCACCGTGTTGCACGCGACCCTCAATCACTCGCTCGACGTGGTGCTTGCGCTCATTCTCGCGGCCGGCGGCGTCATCGGCGGCCAGTTCGGGGTCAGAGCCGGCCAGAAGCTCAGGGGCGAGCAGCTCCGGGCATTGCTCGGCTTGATGGTGCTCGCCGTCGCGCTCCGCCTCCTGCTCGATCTCGTGCTCAGGCCCTCGGAGCTTTACAGCATCGCCCCACTTTTTGCGGGCGGGTGATGAGACCTGCGCTTCGCCTCGCCGCCATCCTTCTCGCCTTGGCGTCGGCACCTGCATACGCGGCCAAACCCGGTCAGGAGGAAGTTCAGTCCGACATCTCGATGCGCGAGATCTCCATCCAGTCGAACTTCACCGGCATCGAGATCCTCATTTTCGGCAGCGTCGATTTCAGCCACGCGCCCGCGCCCGACGAGGGGGTCTACGACGTGATCGTCGTCATCCGCGCGCCGGACCAGCCCTTGGTTGCCCGGCGCAAGGTACGGGTGGCGGGGATCTGGGTAAACGGGCCGGGCAAGACCTACCCTACGGTTCCAGAGTTCTATGCCGTCCTCGCCACGCGCCCTTTGCGGGCGATCACCTCGGAGGAGACCCTCAGGACTCTGGGAATCGGCCTCGGGAACCTCGATTTCGGAGGGCGCACGGAAGGCGATCTCGACGAGCAGACCTTTCGCTCGGCCGTGATCAGGCTGAAAGAGCAGCAAGGGCTCTTCCAGGACATCGACGACGGGGTGAGCTTCATCGGCCGCAGTCTGTTCAGGGCCACGGTCGACCTGCCCGTGAACGTGCCCATCGGTCGCTACACCGCCGCCGTTTATCTCTTCCGCGACGGGACGCTGGTGAGCAAGAACGAGAGCACGCTCGAGGTGAACAAGGTCGGCTTCGAGCGGCTGATCTACCTGCTCGCCTTTAGACACCCGTTCCTCTACGGGCTCTTGGCGGTCGTCATGGCCGTGCTCGCCGGGCTCATCGGCTGGGTCGTGTTTCGACGGGAATAGACTCTTTATTCGCGCATGATCTTATCGGAAAACCGGTTCCCACTTTTCCGGATCATGCTCTAGTCCGGCAGGAGCAGGCTGCCGAGCACGGGATAGACGTCAGTCCGTCCCATCATCCACGCTTCGAGCCGGTGGCGCAGGAACAGAGGGCCGAAGGCGTCGTCGAGCACGTTCAGCCCGCCG
Source organism: Hyphomicrobiaceae bacterium UBA4118 (assembly GCA_002383105.1). Taxonomy (GTDB): domain Bacteria; phylum Pseudomonadota; class Alphaproteobacteria; order Rhizobiales; family Methyloligellaceae; genus Methyloceanibacter. The sequence continues at coordinate 21,550 of DFXC01000152.1, read as the reverse complement.
GCATAGGCGCCGAAGGCCGGCATCACCAGGCGGTTGCCGTCGGTGGCAAAGCACCGCCGCCTGATCACCGCACCGCGCCGCGCGATGCGCGCGACGGGATGCAAATGGCCTGCGATCTCGCGGCTCAACTCATTGTCGGAGGGCTCATGGCGGAGCGTGACGCCGCAAATGGTGAGCGTGGTGCACACCGTCCCGCCGACGCAAGGCGGCAGGAACGGATCATGGTTGCCGCAGATCCAATACCATTCGCGGCCCTGTTGGAGGCGGGTCAAAAGCTTGAGGTCCTCAGCGGCGAGATTTTCGGCGAGCTCGCTGCGGTGGAAGCTGTCGCCGAGCGCCACCACTCGGGACGGCTCGACCGCGCGGATCACCTTGCCCAGGCGTTGTAGCGTGGTGCGCGTGTCGTAAGGCGGGATCAGCATGCCGAGAGCGGCGAAGGCCGCGCCCTTCTCGAGATGCAGGTCGGCCACGAGAAGCGTGTCCTCCGCCTCCCAGTAGAGCGCGCCGGCGGCAAGGGGCCTCATCTCGTGGCCCGAGACGAGGACGTGCGCGCGAAGCGTCGGCGCGCTTTCCGGCATGAGGTCAGGCTTGGCGCGCAGCATTTCCGCTTAAGGCCTCCGCGATGAGCTCCTCGACAGCCTCGCGCAACAAGGTCTCGCTCGCCTCGCCGGGGACGCTCTCGCGCCCGATCTCGAGCATGACCGGCACGGCGAGCGGCGAAACTTGGCGCAACGCAATATGCCTGATTCGCCCGCTGATCCGTTTCAAGAAAAGGTTCAGGCGGCCGACATCGATGAGGCCGGTTGCCGCATCGGCGAAAGCAGCCTTGAGCAAGATGTGGTCGGGCTCGTGCTGGCGGAGCACATCATAGATGAGGTCGGAGGAGACCGTCATCTGGCGCCCGGTCTTCTCCTGACCCGGATGGCGGCGCTCGATCAGGCCCGAGATGATGGCGCACACCCTGAAGGAGCGCTTCATCAGGCTCGACTCGGCAAGCCAGGCGTCGAGGTCGTCGCCGAGCATGTCCTCGTCGAAGAGTCTGCCGAGGTCGAGCCTTCCGTTCCTCACCATCTCGCCCATGTCGTTGAGCCCCCAGATGGCGAGCGCATATTCATTGGCGACGAAACCGAGAGGGGCGGCGCGCGCCCGCTCGAACCTGCGGGTGAGCAGCATGCCGAGGCTCTGATGGGCAAGGCGCCCCTCGAAAGGATAGCAGACTAGGTAATGCTTGTTGCCGCGCGGGAAGGTCTCGACCAGGATCTCGTCAGGGCCGGGAACGACGGAGATATCGGCCTGAAGCCGCAGCCAGTCGGAGACCTGGTCGGGAAGTCGCGACCAGGAACGAGGCTCGGCGAGCAGCCGGCGCACCCGGTCGGCAAGATAGGTGGAGAGCGGGAACTTGCCGCCCTCGTAAGCCGGTACCTTGGGATCGCTCGCGTGCGCGCGAGTGACGATGGCGTCGGTCTCGCGCAGGCCCTCGAATCTCAGCACCTCGCCGGCGAAGACGAAGGTATCGCCGGGGGCGAGCTGCTCGATGAAATATTCCTCAACCTCGCCGAGGATGCGGCCGGGGGCCAGCACGTTCGCGGGCTTCAGAGCTCCTCCCTTGAGGGGGGCCAGGCGGACGCGCAGCATCGGCGCCTCGACGATGGTCCCGACATTGAGGCGATATTGCTGCGCGATGCGGGGATGGGCGACACGGAGAATCCCCTCAGGGGTGCGCTTCAGCTTGGCGTAACGCTCGTAATTGGCAAGCGCATAGCCGCCGGTGGCGACGAACTCCACGACCTGGTCGAAGGTCTCGCGCTTGAGACCCTGATAAGGGGCGGCGCTCGTCACTTCGCGGTAGAGATCGTCCACATCGAAGGGGCTGGCGCAGGCCGTGCCGAGCACATGCTGGGCGAGCACGTCAAGCGCACCCGGCCGCGATGACGGGGTATCCTGTGCGCCCTCCTCGGCCGCTTCGAGCGCCGCCTGGCATTCCACCACCTCGAAGCGGTTGGCCGGCACGAGCAGAGCCTTGCTCGGCTCATCGAGCCGGTGATTGGCGCGGCCGATGCGCTGGGCGAGCCGGCTTGCACCTTTGGGCGCGCCGACATTGACCACGAGGTCGACGTCGCCCCAGTCGATGCCGAGGTCGAGCGTCGAGGTGCAGACCACGGCGCGGAGCTTGCCCGCCACCATCGCCGCCTCCACCTTGCGGCGCTGCGCCACATCGAGCGAACCGTGATGGAGCGCGATGGGCAAGTTCGCGTCGTTGTGGCGCCAGAGCTCATGAAACAGCATCTCGGCCTGCGAGCGCGTGTTGACGAACATCAGCGACATGCGGTGGGCCTTGATCGCCTCGTAGATCTCGGGAAGCGCATAGCGTGCCGAGTGCCCTGCCCAGGGTAGCTCGGCCTCGGATCTGAGGATGGCGATGTCGGCCTTGGCGCCGCCTGCCGCCACCACGATCTCGGCGAGGCGCGTGGCGGTCGCGCCCTGATGCGGCACGAGAAAGGCCGCAAGCTCAGAGGGCCGCGCGACGGTGGCCGACAGGCCTATTGCCGTCAGCCCGGGCGAGAGGGTGCGCAGCCGCGCCAGATCAAGCGCGAGCAGATCGCCGCGCTTGCTTGAGGCGAGCGCGTGCAGCTCATCGAGGATCACGCATTTGACCTGACCGAACAGCTCGGCGGCGCCCTGATGGGACAGCATCAGCGCGATCTGCTCAGGCGTGGTCAGCAAGATGTCGGGCGGCATCACCCGCTGGCGGGCGCGGCGCGAGGGCGGCGTGTCGCCGGTGCGGGTCTCGAGCCTGATAGGCAATCCCATCTCCTCGATGGGCGTGGCGAGGTTCCGCGCGATGTCGGTGGCAAGCGCCTTCAAGGGCGAGACATAGAGAGTGTGGATGGTCGCCGCTGCCTTATGCTCCGGCGCGCGGGAGGCAAGATCGACGAGGCTCGGCAGGAAGCCGGCAAGGGTCTTGCCGCCGCCGGTCGGGGCGATGAGGAGCGCATCGCGGCCGGCAGCGACTTCACCCAGGAGCGCAAGCTGATGGGCGTGCGGCCGCCAGCCGCGCGAGGCGAACCAGCTGGCGAAGGGCTCGGGCAACGCAGCTTGCGGCGGGGCCGCTTGCGGCCCTGCCGTTGCGGGCACCATTGGGGCCACGTCAGAGATCAGCCTTTGGCCTCTTCTCATTCCAAGGCACGTCCTTCTTGACCTTGCCCGCACTCCGCACCAATTCTGCTGTAATTCGAGTCGAAGCTCATGGCCTCATCGAGGCAGCCTGATCAGGCGAAAGGGGAGCGGACAGATGGAACGGTTCTTTGGCGGCAATCCTGCCCTCGTTCTGGTCAGGCTCGTCATCCTATCGCTGATCGTGGGCGTCGTCCTGGCGGCGCTCGGCTTCAGCCCCTTCGACATCATCGACAGCCTGCAGCGGCTCATCGCCCGTATCTACGACATGGGCTTCGCGGCGGTGGAGAAGGCGCTCCGCTACTTCCTGCTCGGCGCCGTCATCGTCTTCCCGGTGTGGCTCGTCATGCGCGTGCTGAAAGTGGTGGGGCGCAGCGGCAGCACCGATGTGGTCGACGCGAGCTCGCGCAACCTCGAGGCTTAAGCCCGCGTCGTTCGAGCGATGGGCGCCCTTTGGCTGATCGCTTTAGCCGCCGCGACGCGCATTATCCCGAGCCGCTAAAATGCCGGTGAACACTGCAACCTATCATTCGATCCCTATCGATGGGGTACAGATCTTTTTTCGGAAGGCTGAACCGGCGGATGCCCCGGTCATTCTTCTGCTGCATGGATTCCCATCTTCCTCGCGGATGTTCGCGGGCCTGATGGAGTTGCTTGCCGATCGCTACCATCTGATCGCACCCGACTATCCTGGCTTCGGCCATAGCGACGCGCCGGACCCGCAAGCCTTCGCCTACACCTTCGATCATTTGGCTGCCGTCGTGGATGGGTTCACCGTGGCTATTGGCGGGCCGGTCGGGTTC
>DFXC01000152.1:1613-17317 GCA_002383105.1 Hyphomicrobiaceae bacterium UBA4118 | reverse complement strand
CGGGTTCAAGCTCTGGTCATCCAGAATGCCGTCGCCCACGAGGAAGGCCTGGGGCCGCTTTGGGAAACTCGGCGCGCCTACTGGCGAGATCGCGGCGCCTACGAAGAAAAGCTCCGTGCCAACCTCACGTCGCTTGAGGCCACGAAGCAGCGGCATCTCGGCATCACCCCGCATCCGCAACGCTATGATCCGGACGGCTGGACCGATGAATACGCGTTCCTTTCCGGTCCAGGTGAATCGGCAATTCAAAGCGATCTGTTCTACGACTACAGGACCAACGTAGACTCCTATCCCCTATGGCAAGCATATCTGCGCAAGCATCAGCCGCCGACGCTCGTGCTCTGGGGCAAATACGATACGTCGTTCACCGTTGATGGAGCGACCGCTTATGGTCGTGACGTGACCGAAGCCGAGATTCATATCCTCGACGCCGGCCATTTTGCCATGGACGAAAAATTAGACGAGGTTGCGCGTCTGACTAGCCGGATTCTGGCGTCTCGGCATATCGGGTCGCCGTGAGTTGAAGCACACCTATTTGAGCCCGGTGTCGGCCCAGCGGTCGGCGCGGGTGCCGATCAGGGGCTTCAGGCTGGCGGCCCCCGCCCTCTCCATCGCCGCCACCAGTGTCTGCTTGATGCGGCCAATCAGGCCCGGCCCTTCGAACACGAGCCCGGTATAGAGCTGGAGAAGCGAGGCGCCCGCTTCAATCTTGGCAAGCGCCGTTTCGCCCGAGTCGATGCCGCCCACGCCGATGAGCGGGAGCGTCCCCTCCGTCAGCCGATAGACTTGCGCCAGCATGCGGGTCGAGCGGGTGAGCAGCGGGCGCCCCGAGAGCCCGCCGGTTTCGCGCGCAAAAGCCGCATCCTTGAGCCCCTCGCGGGAAAGCGTCGTGTTCGACACCACGATGCCGTCGGCGCCATGGGAGAGAATCACGCGGACCACCTCGGGAAGATCGGCCTCGGCCAAATCGGGGGCGAGCTTGACCAGAAGCGCGGGCTTGCTCGGCAACGCCTGGCGCGCAGTCTGAATGCGGGCCAGAAGCGCCGCGAGCGCCTTAGGCGCCTGGAGATCGCGCAAGCCCGGCGTGTTGGGCGAGGAGATGTTGACGGTGAAATAGCTCGCCACCGCGCCCACGCGCTCGATGCCCGACACATAGTCACTGACGCGGTCTTTGCTGTCGCGCCCTGCGCCGATATTGACGCCGACAATGCCTGGAGCGCGCGCCTTCAGCCGTGCAAGCGCCGCCTCCTGTCCCTCATTGTTGAAGCCGAGCCGGTTGATGATGGCGCGGTCCGAAGCTGAGCGGAAGATACGCGGGCTCGGGTTGCCTCCTTGCGCGCGCGGCGTCAGCGTGCCCACCTCGACGAAGCCGAAACCCATGGCGAGAAGCTCGCGCGGCACACGCGCGTTCTTGTCGAAGCCCGCCGCCATGCCGATAGGGTTGGGAAAGTCGAGACCGAACAGGGTCTGGGCGAGCCGCTTGTCGTCCGGCTCAGCCACCCGGGGATAAAGCCCAAGCTCAAGGCTCTTGACGGCAAGATCGTGCGCCCGCTCAGGGTCGAGCACCTGGAGCAGGGCTTGGCCCAACCCGAACAGCCCATTCACGGCAGGACACGCGCCGGCAGGCGGTGGCGGCCGTCGGCCCCAAGTTCAAGCGGCTCGTCCCAGAGCAGCGCTTTGAGGTCGAGCGGGCCGTAGAGATGGGGAAAGAGCGCGCCGCCACGGGACGGCTCCCATTGCAGGCGCTCGCCGAGGCTTTCGCTATCTATGGCCAGCAGGATGAGGTCCTTCTGCCCGGCAAAGTGCTCGGCAAGCGTGCCTTCCAGCTGATCGGCGGCAGAGAGGTGGATGAAGCCGTCGCGGGCGTCGTCGGCCGAGCCTTCGAAGCGGCCCTTGGCCTTTGCCTCGGCGAGGGCGGCGCGGCTCGTGACCTTGTAGATCGTCCCATCCATGGTTCCTTCTACTTAGCCCCCATCGGGGAGGCTGAACAAGCGGGCGCCGAAAATGGTGAAGGGGGATTGGAAACGAGGCAGAGGTACTGCCTCACTTTGAATAAGGCAGCCCGTGGCGCAACATAATTCCTATTGCTAGGTATAAATTCCGCGATTCGCCATTTCGGGTTACGGAGCCGCTTCGCGTGAACAGGCTCACCCATGCCAGAGTTTGGTCGGCAATAGACGCGCTCGCGCGCCGCTATGGCCTGTCCGCCTCTGGCCTCGCCAAACGCGCCGGCCTCGACCCCACGTCGTTCAACAAGTCGAAGCGCGTCACCGGCAAAGGCCGCCCCCGCTGGCCCACCACCGAAAGCATCGCCAAGGTGCTCGAGGCGACCGGCGCCACCTTCGAGGACTTCACCCAACTCGTCACCGCCGCGGCGCGCGGGGCCGGGCCCAGCCCATCCCGCTGATCGGCCTCACCCAGGCGGGAGCCGGCGGCTTCTTCGACGATGGCGGCTTTCCCGTCGGTCAAGGCTGGGACCAGATCCGCTTCCCCAAGGTCGACGACGAGAACGCCTACGCGCTCGAGGTCACCGGCGACAGTATACAGCCGCCCTACCGCGACGGGGATATCCTCATCGTCTCGCCCAATTCGGCGCCGCGCAAAGGCGACCGCGTGGTGCTGCGCACGACCGACGGCGAGGTGATGGCCAAGATCCTGTTGCGGCGCACGGCCAAGACGGTCGAGCTCGCCTCCTTCAACCCGGCCCACCCCAATCTCGTCTTCCCCGTTGACCGCATCGACTGGATGGCGCGCATCGTCTGGGCGAGCCAGTGAGCAGCGGGTCAGACGTCAGGTGGGCAGGTGTCGGGCAGTGTTGCGGAACTCCGTCGGAGCAGCAGTATCAGTCGCCAAGGACAAGAGCAAATGCAAGGCTGCGAAGACGCTCGGCGATCAACAGCTCATTGCTCAGTTTTGCAATTCCCGGCCTTCATCGCCAAGTTCGACTCCGCCATCGCTAGCAAAGGCTTCCCCCAAGGAAGCGGAGGAAATCCCACCCGCCACGGGCAGCTTCCTGCAAAGCTGCTAGCTCATGCAGCAGCAAGGCTGGAAAGTGACCGCGAGGTGCACAAGAGTGGACGGACAGACCTGGGAAACCTCCGCGAACTTTAAAAACTGCCCAAATCATACGTTGACGAACATCAACGGCAATCTGGTTTGCGGCCCTTAGATTCGCTGCTGGCCGGTTGAAACCTGATCCAGAAATCGGTTGGCGAGGCCCTAGAATGGCCCGATCTATGACATCTGATGCCTGAGGTCTGCTTTCTCCGGCGTCAGGTGTCCGATCGACATGGAACTCGCCTCTCGGATTTTCTCGATCCTGCTCGGCCTTGCCGTCATGGTCTTCTTCCTGTGGCTGGTGACGATCCCCGTCGGCTTCGGAGAGGCCTGGTGGGCGCGGCAGCAAATTTCATCGCGGACTAAGCCTGCGCCGCCGCAGATTGCGGCTTCGCCTACCGCACAGCCCGCCCCGCCCCCGCTCCAATCAACACCGACCGCCGCCCTGCCCTCGGCTCCGCCGCAGGCAGCCTCCCCTGAGGCGTCTCCCCATGCCGTCCTGCCAAGCACGGGAGAGGGCAAGCGGCATCTCCTCGCCGGGGAGAAGGCCGAGGCCGAGCGTATTGCCGCTCTGAACGCCAAGGGCGCAGTCGCCGCCACGCCTCCTCCGAAGACCAAGCTCTATTACCAGATTACGGTGCGCGACGGCGGCACGCTCGAATCCGGCGGCGTCGTCATCAGGCTCGTCGGCATCGCCGCCCGCGACGCAGAGGCCACCTGCAAAGGCAAAGACGGCAAGCCCTGGCGGTGCGGGGCCGCGGCACGAGGAGCGCTCACGCACCTGATCCGCACCCGCGCCGTCACCTGCGAGCTGCCCAAGAGCGGGGAGCAGAAGGACTTCGCCGCACGCTGCACCGTGGCCGGCACGGACCTTTCCACTTGGATGGTGCGCCAAGGCTGGGCCGAGCCGAACGTGCCGTCGGAGCCGCCGCTTGCCGACGCCGCGCAAGCCGCCAAGCAAGAGCATGCCGGGCTTTGGCGCGGGGCGGAGTAAGACCCCTCCTCCTTTGTCATTACTCGCGAAAGCGGGTAATCCAGTAACCCCAAACCTGCCGCTCTGCTCATCGCATCGCCACCGGCTGGGGTTACTGGATCGCCCGGTCAAGCCGGGCGATGACAACGGGCTGGGGATCATGAAACGCATCGCCATCGCTCTCGGGCTTCTTCTCCTCACGAGAGGAGCCGCTCAGGCGCAAGCGGAGTTCGAGCCGACGAGCGCCGAGCGCGCCACCATCGCCGCATGCCTCGAGCGCACGGCGGGCGAGCCTGAGCTCAAGCAGATGAGCGACTGCATTGGGCTCATCGCCGACCCCTGCCCCGACGCGCCGGGCGCCAACACCTTCACCATCGTCGCCTGCCACACGCGCGAGCAGAAGATCTGGGACGGGTACCTCAACGATCGGTACGGCGAGGCACAGAGCCGGTTGAAGGATCAGCCGGGGGCGGCGGCGGCGCTCAAGGAGGCGCAGCGCACCTGGATCCAATTCCGCGACGCCAAATGCGACTATTGGGAGAAGCTCTATGAAGGCGGCACCTTCGCCTCGGTCGCCGCCGGCGACTGCATGCGGGTCGAGACCGGTCGCCGCGCGCTCGAGATGCACGCCATCGCCGGCGACTTGGATCATTAGGGGCTTCAGCCCCCCCAACGGCTCGCGGGACCCGTGCGCGTCACTTTGGAGCTTTGTCCTTCGTCGGGGCTGAGAACCACTCACCTCCCCGGACTGACTGGTAGGCGTTTCTCCTTGGTGCTCGCCGTTGTGGATCCCTTTCGCCTTGCCCATCTCCGCCGACTGCTCGGCAGTGTTGTCGGTCTGGCCGATGGCCGAAGCATTCGAAAATCTCCTTTCTCAAAGCCCATTCGAGACCCCCTTTAGTGGCAAACAAAAGACGCCGACCAGGCTGCCCTGATCCGCGTCTTTAGAAATGCAAAACGCCGCTCAAGGGGGCGGCGCGGTCAGATGGTTTACGGGGTGTCGCAGAGCACCTTGACGTCGATATTGGCTTCGTCGCGGGTCGGGTAGCCCTGCTTGCCGACCTGCATCGTCAGCTGATCGTCGCTCACCATGTTCTGCTGGATGATGCGGCAATGCTTGTTCTTGTCCTTGATGATGACGAACTGGCTGCCATCGGCGGCAAAGGCAGACGCGGCAAAGCCAAGGACGAGGGCGGCGGCGAGAACGTATTTCACAGTCATGGGGTTCCTCCGGGTTGAGTGCCGAAGAAATAGTCACAAATCTTCTAAGGCGTGCTGAATCCGGTCCGCGCAATACGCTGACAAGTTTCGAGAGATTTGTGCGGACGGTCCGTCCTTCGAAGGACCAGGCGGCTCAGCTCGCCAGCGCTCCATCCAAGGCCTTCGCGACCAGCGCTCGGGTCTCGTGGATGCCGTAAAGCTCGACGAACGAGCCGAAGCGGGGCCCTTGGGTCTGGCCGTGGAGCACCTCGTAAAGGGCGCCGAACCAGTCGCGCAAAGGCTCAAAGCCGTGCTCCTTGCCGACCGCATAGACCTCTCCTTGGATCGCTTCGGCGAGCGCTGCCTTAGGCAGCTTGCCAAGACGCGCATCGAGATCGATGAGCGCCGCGCGCTCCTTGTCGCTGGGCGCGCGATAGCGCTTGGCCGGCTTCACGAAGTCATGGAAGTAGCGGATGGCGTAACCCACGAGCTCGTCGAGAAGCGGGTGCTGCTCAGGCGTGGCGTCTGGCGCATAGCGGCGGATGAAGCCCCACAGCACCTCGCGATCCTCTGAGTTGGAAGCGCTGGCGAGATTGAGCAGAAGCGCAAAGCTGATGGGAAGCTCGGCCGCGGGCGGCGCGCCTTCATGGATGTGCCAGACGGCATTCATCAGCCTGGCCGCCGGCTCTTCCTTCGGATAGGCGGCGAGGTGGCCGACATATTCGTCGACCGCTCGCGGGATCACATCGAAATAAAGGCGCTTCGCCTTGCGCGGGCTCTGAAACATGTAAAGCGATAGGCTCTCAGGGCTCGCATATTTGAGCCACTCCTCGATGGTGAGCCCGTTGCCGCGTGACTTCGAGATCTTCTCGCCGTTCTCGTCGAGAAAGAGCTCGTAGTTGAAGCCTTCCGGCTGCTGGCGCCCGAGGATGCGGCAGATCTGGCCGGAGAGGCGGACCGAGTCGATGAGGTCCTTCCCCGCCATCTCGTAATCGACGCCGAGTGCCGCCCAGCGCATGGCCCAGTCCGCCTTCCATTGCAGCTTGCAATGGCCGCTCGTCACGGGAACTTGCGTAAGCTTGCCGCTGTCCGGGTCCTTGTAGAGGATCGTGCCGGCAGAAAGATCGCGGTCGATGACCGGCACCTGTAGCACGCGCCCCGTGGTGGGCGAGATCGGCAGGAAGGGGCTGTAGGTGGCGCGGCGCTCCGGCCCCAGCGTCGGCAGGATCACGTCGCGGATCGCGTCGTAGTGCTGAAGCACCTTGAGCAGCACCGCGTCGAAGCGCCCGGAGGTGTAGCACTCGGTCGCCGAGAGGAATTCGTAGTCGAAGCCAAAAGTGTCGAGGAAGGCCTTGAGCCGCGCATTGTTGTGGTGGCCGAAGCTTGGATGGTCGCCGAAAGGATCGGGGACCTGCGTCAGCGGCTTGCCGAGATGCTCGGCCACCATCTCCTTGTTGGGGATGTTGTCGGGCACTTTGCGCAGGCCGTCCATGTCGTCGGAGAAGCAGATGAGCCTGGTCGGCACCTTGTCCTCGGTGAGCACGCGGAAGGCGTGGCGCACCATCGTCGTGCGGGCGACCTCGCCGAAGGTGCCGATATGCGGAAGGCCGGACGGCCCATAGCCCGTCTCGAAGATGATGGCGCCGGTGGGCTTGGGGATGCGCTTCAGCCGGCTTAAGACCTTCCGCGCCTCCTCGAAGGGCCAGGCCTTGCTCACATGGGCATGGGCCAGGAGCTCGGAGCTCACCTCGATCTTGGGGCTTGGCTTCGCCTTGGGCTTGGTCCCGTTGCGGGCCAGCGCCTCCTTGGCGTGAGGCATGCTCGCTTGCGCCTGCGGCTCCGGCTTGCGCGTCTTGGCGCTTTTCGTCTTGACGCTTTGCGTCTTAGCGCTTTGCGTTTTGGCGCTGGGGGGGCGGGCCATGGTTGAAACTGTCGGGCGTTGTTGTTGAATTTGCTGCCCTCCAAATTTCACAGATTTCTATCTCGCGCCAGTATTTCCAAGCATGACGCCAAACCACGATCACCCTTTTAAGGCAGGGAAACGAGCCACTCCGTGCTTGCCCGGGTTGCTGCAATTGCCTACGGTCGCGCCGCTTCGAGCTTCAGCGAACAAGAGAAGGCGTCGGGCCATGACCCAGCCGTTGGACCATCACGCCGCCCTGATCTATGCGATGGTCACGATGTCGGTCGTCGACCGCGCCATGAGCGACGCCGAGCTCGCCCGCATCGGCGAGCTCGTGTCCAACCTGCCGATCTTCGCCGATTTCGACCAGGAGAAGCTGGTCAAGACCGCCCAGGCCTGCGGCGAGGTGTTGAGCGAGGACGGCGGGCTCGACCGCGTGCTCATACTCATCCGAAGCGCGCTGCCGAAAAAGATCCGCGAGACGGCTTACGCCGTGGCGCTGGAAGTGGCCGCCGCCGACCTCAACGTGAAACCCGAGGAGATGCGCTTCCTCGACCTGCTGCGCGACAGCCTCGAACTCGACAAGCTCACCTCGGCGGCGATCGAACGGGGCATCAGGGCGCGCAACCTCGTGCTTTGAGCTGCTGCGGAACGCAAAGCCACGCCAAGCTGTTATGAAGCTGTGCTCGGTGCATGAGGGTCAGGCGGGCGTTCGGCGGATGCAGCGGAGGATCGCAAATGGTGAGCCTGACCAGGGCTGAGAGCAAGGCAGCGAGGTTCGTCAAGAACCTCGATATCGACGATCTCCACGACCAGCTCGACACGTTGCGCGCCTATGTGCATGAGCTCTCGCAGAGCGCGGGCAGAAACGCGACCGACCAGTTCGGGCGCGCCCGCAATGTCGCCGTCGAGGCGGCGCATGAGGCCGAGGAGGCCATGAAGGACAACCTCGCCGCCTCGCTCATCCTCGCGCTCGGCCTTGGCGTCCTCGTCGGCTACATCATCCGACGCAGCACCGAGTAGCTAAGCCTCCGGAGAGAACTCTCAGTGCGAGAGCTTGACGGCGCCGGTGTAGAGCGCGCCGCCGATCACGCACGGAATGGCGATCTCAGGCTGGCCGAGAGCGGTCGCCGCCACGCAGCCGGTGGCGATGGCGATGGAGCCCGCGGTCGCGCCCTTGGACATGCCGGCCTCGTTGGTCATCTGCTTCTTCTGAGCGTCCTCGATGGCGCCGAACTGATCCTTGCGGATACGCTCGGACTCGAAGTCCTGGGCAGCCTCGATCACGTCCTTCAGGGGCCGGGCAATGGTTTCCGGCTGGCGGTAATATTCGGCGCGGTAGAGGTCGAGCAGCGCGCGATCGCGCTCGGCATAGGAAGCGAGCGTCCATTTGGCGGTGCCGCCAGTCGTGATCTTCTCGACCGCGCTCGCATCACCACCCCAGCCGGAGAACATCTTCTTCCAGGAGAAGCTGCCGTCGTCCTTGTTCCGCGACCACTGCAGAGCCTGAATGATGCGGACCACGGGCTCGTGCTGGCCGGTGGCGACGTAATAGCCCCACAGGGCGTAGATGCCAGGTGCCCCCCCGTCGGTCAGCGGCAGCTCCATGAGTGTCGGACGTTTGCCTTGCAGGAAGTCGTCGATGAGCGGGCGGCGAAGCGGCATGCGCGGCGAGACCTTCTCGAGCAGCTCCCGCCAGTCGGGCCGGCCCGAATAGACGATGGCCCTGATGATCACCGCCTGCTCCTTGTCGGGCAGGGGCAGCATCTTGGCGATCAGGCTCGCGCCGTTCTTCTGGTTGTCGCCGAGCACACCGGCGATGAATCCGGTGCAGAACCACGCCTTCTCCTCGTCGGCGAGGAGACCGTATTCCTGCATGGCGTGCACCGCGGCGGGGACGCGCGACGGGCTCGGGTGCTTGCGGTAGGAGGAGATCCAATCCATCAGCCGCTCGGGCGAGGAGAACCCGCCTTGCGGCTCCGACGAGGCCTGCGCAGGGACCAAGGGGGCGGGCAACGGCTGTGGCGTCGCATACACCTGGTCAGGCGCGAAGGTCGCGGATTGCGGGTGCGGCGAGGGGGCCTGCACCTGCGCCGGTTCAGGCGCGGCAGGTGCCGGCGCTTGGGGCGGCGCGAGGAGCTGAGGTGTGACCAGCCGAGGGTTCGCTTGCTTCGCCACGGTAACGGTTCGGGGCGCAGCAGCCTCGGTACCGCTTTGCGCAGCGCAAGGAAGCGCTACTCCGAAAACGCCGCACGAGGCGAGCGCAATAAGGGCAACGGTACGCATGTCATCAGCTTCCTCCCCCCGGCCCCAGAGTGCTGACGATTTACACACACATAGTTAACGCCCACGGGCCTGCCGGCCCGCGGGAAACACATGGATTTTCAGTCGCTTCGTGGCTTTTTGAGGGCCGCGCGCGTTAACCATAATGAAAGATTAACGCCCGCGGTCCCTCTACTCTTCTCCTGCGCACCTTTTCACGCCGAGGCGGCTCTTCTTTCAGCCCCGGCCTCAGACTCGGACAACGCGGCGACGCTCTCGGCAGCCTGATCGGCCTGGGCCACGATCTCCGGCACCGCCGTGATCTCCCATAGCGTCCCTTGGCAGAGCGGCCCGATGGCGAACAGGCCCTCGGTCGGCCTGCCGCCCTCGCCCATCACCTCGCCGTTACGCCTGACGACGAGGCCGAGGCGGTGGGGATCGGGACGGGCGAGGCCCCGCGCAAACAGGCTTGCGATCAGCGACTGGTCGAGATCGGGCTTGAAGCCGGAGCAATCGAAGGCGAGGTCGGCATCGATGATCTCGTGCTCCTCAGAGGCGCGCCGCTTAAGCTTGAGCTTGAAGCGCTCGCCGTCCCGCGTGACCTCGACGACCGAGCCGCGGAGAAGGTGCGCCCTGCCTTCGCTGAACTCCGCCCTGAGGCGGCCATGCACCTCCATGGGCAGGCGATGGCGGTGCGCCTCCCAAAAGGGACGGAGATGACGTAGGAAGCGCGCCTGCTCATCGGCGGCAAGTCCCTGCCAGATATCCTGCAAGGACGGACGCAAGCCGTTGATGATGGCCTGCCACGGCGTGCCGTTCTCCTCGGCCATCTCGCAAGCGATGCGGAGCGCGGCCGCGAGCATCGACACGCGTTTGGAGCGGGGCAGCCCGACCTGTTGCGGCACCACCCCTTTCGGCGCATGCGGGCGCGGCAGCTGTCCGCGCCGCGAGATGACGAGCGCCTTGCCTTGAAAGCCGTCGCGCCGCGCGCTTAAGAGCACGTCGGTCATGGTGAGCCCTGAGCCGATCAAGGCGATGGAGCCCGCGCGGGCGAGCCGCTCGCCCGGGACCATCTCGAACGGCGCAAGCGCGCCGGTGCCGGCGAAGCGCACAACCCCATAGGCCGTGGCCAGGACAACGATGTCGGCGACGACCGTCTCGGCCCGGTCGAGCGCGATGCGATAGCGGTCGCCCTCTATCGCGCAAGCGAGCGCCGTGCCGGCGATCACGGTGAATTCGACGTCCGCGCGCCGCGCCACCGTCTCGAACAGGCGCTGGCGCACATATTCACCGAAGAGCTGCCGCGGCAGAAAGGTATGGGCGAGGGCCTCATGCAGACCGGCCTGGTTCTCGCCCTGATCGAGTTGCCCAAAAGCCCAGTTCAGGAAATCGCCGGGCTGGCCCGCGCGAATCGAGAGATTGCGGGTGCGCACATTGAGGAGATTGAGGGGATGGTGACTGCCATAGGCGACGCCTCGTCCAAGCGCGGAGCTCGGCTCGATCATGACGAGGCGGAACGGCGTCTTGATGCGGGTGAGGCAAGCGATGGCCGCAGCGGAGCCGGTGAAGCCGCCACCGACCACGCACACCGTGAAGGGTGATTTCCGCATCAACATCCCAGTCCGGATTCCTGAAATCCCAACGTTACTCATACACAACGTTTGCGGCGGCAATGAAGCTCCGCGCGTTGCGCCCATGAGCGCAGAAGCCCAGTCATTCTCATCCAAAGCAAAGACCGGCAATCGAACCGGCGCCAGCGCGTCGTTGCGTGGATGGGATTACCCTCTTCGCCCGCAAATTAGCGACGTGATGCTCGCGCCACACGGAGCGGGGCTCCACAGAGTCCGGCCGCCCTTCCGACTCGCGGTGCAGAAGGACGGCCGGTGGCCTCGCCCTACGCCGCTAGGGAGCGCCTGATCTCAGGCTGGCGAGGTCAATCACGAAACGATCACGGGTCGTCGTTGGAGCATGGCTCGATCACTCCGCTCCCTGAGGATGGATTGCCCTAACTCGCGGCTTGTCGTCCGCGGCATCTTCACGCCGCGCCATGACGAAGGCGAAGTCGCGCCCCTGACCCTTGGCGGGCGCACGGCATGGCCCTTGGCGCGAAGGCGCCTGCCTAAGGTTTTTCCAACATTTCCGGCGCCAATAATGGCGATCCTCATAACCCCTCCTCGCTTGCCGCTGCCGCCGGCAAGCCCCCATCCTTGTTCAGGTTTGCTGTTGCTTTGAACATGGGTGTTCCCGTATCATCAGTCCAATCGATGATATCGATGACGAGTATCGACCACGCCAATTTAGCCAGGCTCGACCTGAACCTTCTGGTCGCGTTTGACGCGCTGCTCACCGAGCGGAGCGTCACTCGCGCCGCGGCCCGTATTGGGCTCGGCCAATCGGCCATGAGTCATAATCTGGCCCGGCTCAGGACGCTGTTCGGCGACGAGCTTCTCACGCGCGGCGCCGACGGCATGCGGCCGACCCCGCGGGCGCTCGCGCTTGCCGATCCCGTGCGCGTGACGCTGTCGCAGATCCAGGCGGCAGTGCTGCAGCGGGAGGCCTTCGACCCCTCGACTGCGGACCGGGTATTTAAGATCGGCCTTGCCGACTCCATCGAGGTCGCGGTGATTCCGGGCCTCGTTGCGCGCCTGCGCCAGGTGGCGCCAGGCGTCGGATTACGCCTTCGCTCCATCAACCGGATCAGCATCCTGGAGGAGCTCGACGCCGGCACGCTCGATCTCGGCATCGGCGTGTTCAACCAGGGACAGATCCATCACAAGCGCCGCCCGCTCTACACCGACAGCTTCATCTGCCTGTTCAACCCGACGCAGCTTAATGTCTCCCCGCCGATCTCGCTCGAGGACTATTTAAGGGTGCCGCACGTGCTGACGAGCCTCGCCGAGGACACTCACGGCGCGGTCGACGAGGCGCTCGCCAAGCGCAAGCTCAAGCGCGTCATCGCGCTGACCACCCCGGGGTTTCTCGCCGTTCCCTTTGTCGTGCGCCGGGCGCCGGTCATCACCACCATGCCGTCAAAGCTTGCACGCTATTTCGCCGAAGCGTTCGGGCTCACCACGAGCCCCGCGCCGATCGAGTTGCCGACCTTCACCATCTCGTTGCTTTGGCATGCGAGCTTCGACCAGGATCCGGGGCATCTCTGGCTCCGCCAAACGGTGTCGGGGCTTGCCGCGGAGGTGGGCTTGGACCTCTAGACCGCTATCGCCCGAAATTGATTGCGATAGCGCTCTAGCTTTTTGTTTAAGCATGATCTTTTCGGAAAACCGGTTCCCACTTTTCCAGATCATGCTCCGGAATCGAGCCCGTACTTCCGATGTGGACAACTTCGATTTGGCGGCTTTTGCCGTTTATATTGGCTTCATCATTGCCGCCTTATCGATTCGCGTAAGCTTGGCGTTAGCGAGACTTTGCCTGATCAACCTGGCTGATCGAAGGAGGTCGTCCCATGGCTGCGAGCACAGCATCCGGGAAGGGGAGCATTTCGGCGTCTGACAAAGCACGCTGCGACGCATTGAGTGAGGTCTTGGCGGATAGTTGGTGGGCGGTAGGCCTGCGCGGCATTTTGGGCATCCTGTTCGGCCTGATCTGCCTCTTGACGCCGGGCGTTGCCATCGAGGTGTTCGTCATCCTCTTCTCGGCCTATATGCTCGTCGACGGCGTGTTCGCCATCATCTCCGGCATCAAGGCAGCGCGGAACGGCGAGCGCTGGGGCCTGCTCATCCTCGAAGGCATCGTCGATCTCGCCGCGGGCGTCGTCGCCTTTCTCTGGCCGGCGATCACGCTTGTGGCGCTGATCTGGATCATCGCCGTTTGGGCGGCGGTCTCCGGCGTGCTCATGCTCAGCGCCGCCTTCACCCTCAACATCGATCACGGCCGCTGGTGGCTTGCGCTGGGCGGCATCGCCTCGATCATCTTCGGCATCCTCCTGGTCATCGAGCCCTTGATCGGCGCCGTGGTGCTGACGCTGTGGATCGGCGCCTATGCGCTGGTGTTCGGCGTGTTCCTGCTCGTCGTCGCCTTCCAGCTCCATTCGCGCAAAGAGGAGCGGGATCGCCGAGCGCCCGCTGGGGCAAAGAAGGCGTAAGCTCACGCGCGCCATTCCGACATATGCCGGTCTCAAGATTGGCCGGTCCTAATCGAACGTACGCATCATCCCGGCTTTCGCCGGGGTGACGCATGCTTTGGAGAAAAGGCGTGCGCGTTAGAGTTTATCTCCCATGGTGAGCGGCGTCCCCAAAGTCAGCCTCCCGTCCGGCGAAGCCGTGCCACAGCTTGGGCAAGGCACCTGGGCCATGGGCGAGAGCTCGCGCAAGCGCAACGAGGAGGTCGCAGCGCTTCGCCTTGGCCTCGATCTCGGCATGACGCTCATCGATACCGCCGAGATGTACGCCAATGGCGGCGCCGAGGAGGTCGTGGCCGAGGCCATCGAGGGGCGCCGCGAGGAGGTTTTCCTCGTCACCAAAGTGCTGCCCGAGAACGCCACGCGCGCCGGCACCATCGCCGCTTGCGAGCGAAGCCTCAAGCGGCTGCGCACCGACCGCATCGACCTCTATCTCCTGCATTGGCGCGGGCGCATCGGCCTCGAGGAGACGCTTGCCGGCTTTGCGGCGCTGATCGAGGCGGGCGCTATCCGCACCTGGGGCGTCAGCAATTTCGACGTCGGCGACATGGAGGAGCTTCTTGCGCTTCCTGGCGGGGACGCCTGCGCCACCAATCAGGTGCTCTACAATTTGCGGCGCCGCGGCATCGAATACGGCCTGCTGCCTTGGTGCCGCGGCCGCGGCGTGCCGATCATGGCCTATTCGCCCATCGAGCAGGGCCGGCTGTTGCGCGAGCGGACGCTCACGTCCGTCGCCGTGCGCCACCGGGCAACGCCGGCTGAGATTGCGCTCGCCTGGGTGCTCAGGCAGGCCGACATGACGGTGGTCCCCAAGGCCGCCAACGTGGAGCACGTGCGGGAGAACCGCGCGGCGCTCGACATCGCGTTGACCGATGCCGATCTCGCCGAGCTCGACCACGCCTTCCCACCGCCGCGTGGCCCCCGCCCGCTTGAGTTGCTGTGAGCGGCTGTCATCAGGGCGTCACGCAATTTCGCTGTTGAGGACGGAGCCTGCCGTCCTTGAGTCGCCCGATGCTCGATAAAGCCTTGCCCTGGATCCTGCTGTTCGCCGCCATCCTGCTCGAGGTCGCGGGCATCACCTCGATGAAGTTGAGCCGAGGCTTCTCCGAGCCGCTTCCCTCGCTCGCCGTTCCAGTGTTCTACGTGTTCTCGGCCCTTGCCGTGATCCTGGCGCTGAAGCGGCTCGAGCTGATGCCATCTGGTCGGGCGTCGGCACGGCACTCGCCGCCGCGATCGGAATGGCCTATTTCCGCGAGCCGCTCACCTTGTTCAAGATGGCCTCGCTCGCGCTCGTGATCCTCGGGGTCGTCGGCCTGTCGCTTGCCGCAAGGCAGACCAACTGACGGGAAGCCTTATCCCCGCTAACATCCCCCGATGGACGGTCTCATCGGCCAGAGCGACGGCGCCATCCGCCTCGCCGTCTTCCTCAGCGTCTTTCTTGTGATGGCGCTGATCGAGCTCGGCTGGCCGAAGCGGCCGCTTCACGCCTCGAAGCGAAGGCGCTGGCTCACCAATGTCGGCATCAGCGTCACCGGCAGCATCGTGCTGCGTCTGATGGCGATGCTCGCGGTGCCGATCGCGGCGGTAGCCGCCGCACTCTATGCTGAACAGCACCAGATCGGGCTTCTCAACCACGTGGCCTGGCCGGCGTGGATCAAGATTGTCTTGGCGCTTCTCGCGCTCGACCTCGCCATCTGGGTGCAGCATCTGGCCTCCCACAAAATCCCGCTCTTCTGGCGGCTGCACAAGGTGCACCATGCCGACCGCGACATCGACGTGACCACGGCGGTGCGCTTTCACCCGGTAGAGATCGCGCTCTCGATGCTGTGGAAGATCGTGGTGGTGGTGCCGCTCGGCGCGCCACCGCTCGCGGTGTTCCTGTTCGAGGTGATCCTCAACGCCTGCGCCATGTTCAACCACGCCAATATCGCGCTCCCCGCCTGGCTCGACGGCGCGTTACGCGTGGCTATCGTCACGCCGGACATGCACCGCGTGCATCACTCGGTGCTCTGGCGTGAGCACGATTCCAATTACGGCTTCAATCTCTCGGTGTGGGACCGGCTGTTCAGGACCTACACGCCCCAGCCTGAGAAGGGGCATCAGGGCATGACCGTCGGGCTCACCCCCTACCAGACCGCGGCGCCGACGCGGTTCGGTTGGAGCCTGCTTTTGCC
>DFXC01000152.1:0-1447 GCA_002383105.1 Hyphomicrobiaceae bacterium UBA4118 | reverse complement strand
GAGAGGGTTAGCCGCTGCGGCGGTGCGGCCCAACGAGATGAGCGGCTAGAAGAAGCTCATGGGGAAATAGCGTAGGAACAGCTCGTCGTAGCGCCCGGAGGCGTGCACCTGCTCCAGTGCATAATTGAGGATCTCGACGAGCTGACGGTTTCCCTTCTTCACCGCGATGCCGACGCCCTCGCCAAAATATTTCGTGTCGAGATAGGGGCCGCCACGGAACTCGCAGCAGCCGTCGCTCGTCACCCCGTTGATCCAGAAGGTGAGCCCGATGCCGTCGCCGAAGACGAGATCGATGGCGCCTCCCTTCAGCGCCTTCTGCGCATCGTCGGCCGTGTCGAATGTGGCGATCGCCGCATCGGGGAAGAACATCTTCAGGTAGGCCTCGTGGCCGGTGCCCTTCGCCACCCCGATCTTCTTGCCCTCAAGTGCCTCGGGGCGGATGTCCTTGAGCTCGCTCTCCTTCCGCGCCGCGAAGCGGGCGGGCGTGGCGTAGTAGCGCGAGGTGAAGTCCACCTTCTCGAGCGACTCCGCACTGATGCGGATGGAGGCGATGGCCGCATCGGCCTCGCCCTTGTCGAGGCTCGGGAAGAGCTCCTCCCAATCGACCGCCTTAACATCGCACTGGACCTGGAGGGCCTCGCAGATGGACTTGGCGAGATCGACATTGAAGCCGGTGAGAGCGCCCACCTCGTCGAAATAGTGGAAGGGCGGATAGTCGCTGTCGGTGACGAAGCTCAGCTTCTCGAGCCCGTGCATGTCAGGCTTGGAGCGCAGAACGTCGCCTTGCCACGTGTCGGGTACGATCTCGTTCCTGGCTTGCGCCAAGGCGGGCGCAGGCTTCAGCCAGACAAGGGCGAGCGCAAGCGCGGCGAGCCCCAAGGACGCCGCAGCGGACCATCTCGCGGTGCCGGAATGACTGCCGCTCTCTTCGATCATGCGAATCTCTTAACGCGGCTTGGGCCTTCCCGCCAGCACGACGTAGCAGGATCTGAAATTGGCTCAAGAATTCGTGACCTATTCGCCGCGCGACGCGCAACCTCGCGATTTATATGCCCAAGGCGCGGGCGCTTTCGCTCAGCGCCAGAATCGAGCCACCTCCGCCCGACCCGATAGCCGGGCGTCCGTGCGTCCTGCTGTGGAGCGAACTGGACGAGGTCCAGCATCCGGGCAAACCGAAAAGGACTGTGGCCAACTCGTTTCTCGCGCTGCTCGGGGTCACCGCCGACGAGAAGGCCATCGAGGACGTGGTGGTGGACTGGGGGAAGCCGCTGATCGGCGTCGAGCGACGGTCGGTGTGGCATCTCCTGCGCGGAAGTGGCGCCGAGCCGGTCTGCAAGCGCGTGGCGGTGCGGGGCGTGCTCTGACCTGGTCCTCGAAAAGCCGCCAAGCCCTTGGAAATGTTGGAGCGGGTAGAGGGAATCGAACTCGACACGCAGCTTGGGAAGCT
>DFXC01000064.1 GCA_002383105.1 Hyphomicrobiaceae bacterium UBA4118 | reverse complement strand
ACTCCCGACCTTGGCTTTACGAAAGCCCTGCTCTACCCCTGAGCTACAGCGGCTTGCTGCATTGCCTTAGACATCCCAATCTCGCGGCCCTTTCCCAGAGCTTGCAGCCAGCTTGCAACCACGGCCGTGGAAAATGCCTCTTCAAGCCCGGCGTTTCAACTCTTTCCGCGGCTTCTTGGCAGATTGATTTACTGCTTACGAAAGCCCTGCTCTACCCCTGAGCTACAGCGGCTTGCCCAGCCCGAAATATCGTATTCGGCGCGCGGTAAAGGAAGCCTTCCCGTGCTTAACGGCAATATCGGGTTGGCGCAAGCGAGGCAGGAAACCCTGGAGACAAACCTTGGCGTCAGCGGATTTGCGCCGCGCGCAAGCGCTCGAGCGAGGTGGGGCTTTCATCAGTCTCGGCTTGCGCTACGCCTGGGTCATCAGGGGGCCGCGCCGGCACGAAGATCGCGGGCTTCAGCCTTTGCTCGGCCGTCGAGCGCGGCGTTGCTTCCGCGGCGGCCTTGGCCTGCGGCGCCTCGCCCCAACCGTGACCCTCTCTGCCGTCCGCCGGTCCTACGTCGACGACACCGCCGGCCCCTTGTCTTTGCGCCGATAGCGTATCGGTGCGAGGTGAAGCGAGCGCAGGGGGCGCCGACGGGATGAACGGCTCAGGCCGCTCCTCGATCAGGAGCGTGTCGTC
Organism: Hyphomicrobiaceae bacterium UBA4118; assembly: GCA_002383105.1. Taxonomy (GTDB): domain Bacteria; phylum Pseudomonadota; class Alphaproteobacteria; order Rhizobiales; family Methyloligellaceae; genus Methyloceanibacter. The sequence goes on along the minus strand of DFXC01000064.1, from coordinate 4,013 downwards.
GCCACGGCCGATGGCATCAACCGGCGCCTTCCATTCGAAGGCATCGACGGCGCCGGTCACCGGCGAGACCGGCAGCCAACGGTCAGAGGTATAGCCGTCGGCAATCCAGGCGCGGTCGCGGGGCGCGCGCAATGCCCGGGCGAGCCACTCGCGCTCGCGTCCCTTGTCGCCGAGCTCGCCGCCTTCGATCCGCGCCATCAGCGTACAGATGCGCGCGGGCGGACGACCCTCGAGATAAGGCGCAAGCGCGTTGCGCGCCTCCTGCCATTCATGGGCCTCGATGGCGGCGTTGGCGATGGCGATGTGCCCTTCGATGTCGCCGGGCGTGAGGCTTGCCAGATGCTTGACGCGCTTCATCCGCTCGCGCGGGGGCTCGCCCGGCTTGGCGAATGCGTAGACGAGCGCAAGGTCGGGGTGCGGCGCGAGCTTCCAGGTCCGCGAAACGAGGCGGGAGGCCTGACGGCTCTCGCCTTGGGAGGCAAGGATGCGGCCGGCGATCTCGGCAGCCGGCACGAGCGACGGCGCGAGCCGAAGCGCTTCGCTCGCCAGAGCAAGCGCCTTGTCGGGGTCGGAGGCTTCCGCGTCGCGCGCCTCTGCCGTGAGCAGGACGGCGCGACGGCGGATTGCCGCGTCAGCCTCGACATGGCCGTTCCGGCGCGCGATGGCCAGCGTGTTCAGGGCGCCCTCCCAGTCGCCCGCGCGGGCCTGCATGTCAAACAGCGCATTGACGCCCCAGCCGAGCTTAGGATCGCGCTTGACGGCCTGCTCGGCCAAGGCGCGGGCGGCCTCGTTGTCGTTGCTGCGTCTTGCTTCGAGAAAGAGGCCGCGCACGCCGAGAAGCTGCGTCTCGGGGTGATCGAGCATGGCCTCGAAGGCGCGGCGCGCCGCACCCCGGTCGCCCTTGAGCTGAGCCGCCTGGGCCCTGAGCAATTGGGTCAAAGGCTCGCGCGGGAGGCTGCGCGCGGCAATGCCGGCATAGCGCTGGGCCAGCGCGCGGTCGCCGACGCCAATAGCCAGAAGTCCGCGGGACAGCGCGTCGTACCCTTGCTGCCGCCGCCGCTCCCTGACATAGGCGGCAACGGCGGCAGGACGCGTCAAGAGATAGCGCAACGCCGCCCAGATCAGGATCAGCAGCACGACCACGGCAGCGACCGCGAGCGCGCCGACAAAGGCGCTGGTCTCGACCTGATAGCCGAGCCATTCGACGGTGACGGTGCCGGGACGGTCGGCGAACCAGGCGAGCCCAAGAGCTGCCGCGACCACACAGAGGATGAAGAGGAGGATACGGATCATCTTCTTAGGGTTTTGCCGGCTCCGCGCCGCCGCCTACCGACACGAGCAGGAGGCCTTCGAGCTGCTTCAATGTGCTGTCGGCGCCAAGGCGGGCGCGCGCTTGGTCGAGCCAGACCGAGAATGCGTCGCCCGGAGCGCCTTCAAGCGTCTCGACCTCTTTCACGCTCGCGGCGAGGTTGCCTTTATCGAGCGCTGCCTCGGCCCTTGCGAGAACAGCGCCAGGTGTGTCTCCGGTGGCCGCTTCATCGACGCGGTGGATCTTGACCAGCGACGATGCGCTCGCCAGGAGGCTCGCGAGGATGGAGCCATCCGAGGGGGGAGCTGCAGCCGCAAGTGCCGCGTCCTTGGTGGTGTCAAAGGATCGGTTGAGCTCAGGCAGCGTCGGGATCCCCTTCTCGGCAAAAGCAGGAAGCACTCCCAAATCGCCCGCGTTCGGCGCGAGCGACCCGATCGTATCGAGCTCGGAAGCGAAGGGGCGGCCCTCGCTGACGGCGGAGCGGAGATTGGCGAAGGCGATGGCGATGGCCGCGGATTTCGTCCCGGCCGTCTCGTTGCTGGAAAGCGCCGATTCGAGCTTGGTCATCCGATTGGAGAGAGCGGCGATCTGCGGCTCCAAGTCGGCGCTGTCGCCCGTCCCTAGCTCGGCGTCCGCCAAAGCCGCGATCTTGGCCTTGAGCTCGGCGATCTCGCCCTGCATGTCCTGAATGGTCGCGGCGTTTCCGCCCTCGCCCCCGGCAAGGGCGGCGTCGATCTTGGCCTGCAGTCTCTGCTCGGCTTCGGCGATTTGCTGGCTGATGGCGGCAGCGTCGGCGACGGAGCCGCCTTCCTTGGCGGCATCGGCCACAGCCTTGAGCTGCGTCTCGAGCTGGGCCACGCGGCTCGTCAGCTCGGAAAGCTCAGGCTGCGCCTTGTTGGCGCTGTCTTCGAGCGACTTGATCCTGGTGTCGAGCTGGGCAACCGCTTCGGTGTCGGCCGGCGCTGGCGGCGCCGCCTCGAGCTTGGCGACCCGCTGCTCGAGCTGGCTCAGGTCGGGGGCAGCGCCTCCCCCTTTGCCACCCGGCAGGCCGCCCCAGGCAATGGCCAGAGCAACGACACCGACCAGTCCGCCGAGCAGTCCAGCGGCGAGGTGCGTCACGAAGCTCTTGAGCTCAGGCAGGCTCGCTTTCGCCGGCGGGTGACCAGATTCCGCCGCTGCCGGTCCAGCCGTGCGCCCGGCGATATAGGCCCGGCCTTCGGCGTCTTCATCTTCGGGCGCGGACTTGGGATCGCCAGAAGACGCGTCGTCAACCGGAGGTTCCACCGCCAGCTCGGTCGCGGTGCCCTCGATGGTCGGCGCCGGGCGCTTGCCCGCGCCACCGGGGCTCTGGTCCTGATCGCCGATAGGGTCTGCCATCACGCCTTGACCTTCAAATCTTCAGCAGGTTCGCGTGGCTTACGGGGATGCCGCCGCGGAGTCCAGGAGCGCAAGGACATCTTCCTCGCGCGGGTTCGCCGCCACGCGCACCCTCAATCCAAGCGGTGCCAAGACCTCTGCTACCGCCTCGGACAGGCAATAGCAAACAAGACCCTTTCCTTGCGTTACCGCGCCGTGCCGGTCGAGCAGCAGGGCGAAGGTCTTGGCCGTGCGCGGCGACATGAGGATGGCGCCGTCAAGTTTGCCGGCCTTGAGCAGGCGCAAGGCTTCGGCCGGAAAATCGCGCGCCGGGACCGCCCGATAGAGCACCGGCTGGCGCAAGCTGAACCCTTCCACGCGAAGCGCCGATTCAAGCTCGAAAGCGAGCGTTTCGCCGGCAAGATGCACGAGCGGGCCGTCTTCTGGCTGGAGCATGCCGCCGATCAACTCGGGCAGCCCTGCCGCCGTTCCGGGACCTTTGGTGACATGCGCAAAGCCGAGCTTTGCGGCAGCGCTGGCGGTCGCTTCGCCCACGGCGAAGAGAGGAAGCTTGCGGGCCGATTCAAGCTCGCGATGAGAGGCGAGCGCCCGAAGCGCGTTGCGGCTGGTGACGATCAGGGCTTGCGCGCCCGCAAGCCCCAAGGTCACGCCGGAAACGAACTCGATGGCGAGGAGCGGCGCCAGCACCGGCTCGTGGCCGCGCGCGGTGAGCTTCTCGGCCTCGAGGCTCGCATCGGGCTCAGGCCTCGTGACGAGAAGACGCATCACGCAAGCTTCACGAGAAACTCTGGGCCCGCTTGGGCGAGCAGCTCCTCGCCCGCATCGCTGCCGATGTTTCTCGCGTGCGCGGCAGCGCCGGTCAGTCCGACCTCATGCCACTGTGTGCCGTCAGGCGTGAGGATCATGCCGCGAAAGCGCAAGATGCCGTCCTCGATCTCGGCGAGACCGGCGATCGGCGTCTTGCACGAGCCGTCGAGGCGGGCAAGGAAAGCACGCTCGCACGCCACGGCGGTGGCAGAGCGCGCGTCATTCAGCGGCTCAAGCAGAGCGCGCGTCGTCGCGTCATCGGTGCGCGAGGTAATGCCGATGGCGCCTTGCGCCACCGCCGGCAGCATCTCCTCGGTGGAGAGAACGGAGGTGACGTGCGATGCGAGGCCGAGGCGTTCGAGTCCGGCGAGAGCAAGCAGTGTCGCGTCGGCCAGCCCCTCCTCGAGCTTCCGCAGCCGCGTCTCGACATTGCCGCGAAAGTCGATGAAGCGAAGGTCGGGACGGAGCCGCCGCACCTGCGCCGCGCGCCCCCACGACCGTCTCTTATACACAGCTCCGC
>DFXC01000025.1:5566-5708 GCA_002383105.1 Hyphomicrobiaceae bacterium UBA4118 | reverse complement strand
GACGATGAGCCGCACCGAGTTCGAGCCGATGTCGACCACCGCGACCGGGCTCTGATGGTTGCTGAGGGCCATGGCGGCAAGACGCGATGCGCGTCAGCCCGTCTCGACCAGGCGCGTGAAGCGCGGCGGCATGTTCTCGGGC
>DFXC01000025.1:0-5285 GCA_002383105.1 Hyphomicrobiaceae bacterium UBA4118 | reverse complement strand
AGGCTCGGATTGGTCATGAAGTAGTCCTGAGCGCTAAACGGCTCCTGGTCCTTTCCTGGATAGAGGCGCTCTGAGCTGCCATCGGGCCGCACCCGCCAACTCTGCAGATTGTCCTTCAGGTTGGCCACCATGATCTGGTCGAGAATCTGCTCGTGCACCGTCGGGTTCTTGATCGGCACCATGGCCTCCACGCGGCGGTCGAGGTTACGCGGCATCATGTCGGCCGAGCTGATATAGACCACGGCCTTGCGATTCGGAAGGCCGTGACCGGCGCCGAAGCAATAGATGCGCGAATGCTCGAGGAAGCGCCCGACGATGCTCTTGACGTGGATGGTCTCGGACAGATTCGGCACGCCCGGACGCAGGCAGCAGATGCCGCGCACCACGAGGTCGATCTCCACGCCCGCCTGGCTCGCCTCGTAGAGCGCATCGATGATCTCGGCGTCGACGAGGGAGTTCATCTTCATCCAGATGGCGGCCGGACGCCCGGCCTTGGCGTGATACATTTCCTCGCGGATATGGTCGAGGATGCGCGCCCTGACGCCGTGCGGCGACACCGCCATGGCCTCGAGCTCGGCCGGCTCGGCATAGCCCGTGACATAGTTGAAGATGCGCGACAGATCCTGGCCGATGGTGCGGTCGGCGGTGAAGAAGGACAGGTCGGTATAGATCTTGGCAGTGACCGGGTGATAGTTGCCGGTCCCCACGTGACAATAGGTGACGAGCTCGCCCCGCTCACGCCGCACGATGAGGCTGAGCTTGGCGTGCGTCTTGAGCTCGAGAAAGCCGTAGACCACCTGGACGCCAGCGCTTTCGAGATCGCGCGCCCATTTGATGTTGGCCTCCTCGTCGAAGCGGGCCTTCAGCTCGACCACGACCGTCACCGACTTGCCGGCCTCGGCCGCGTCTTTCAGCGCCTCGATGATCGGCGAGCTCTTGCTCGTGCGGTAGAGCGTCCATTTGATCGCCACGACGTCGGGATCGGCGGCCGCCTGCTTCAGGAACTGGAGCACGACGTCGAAGGACTCGTAAGGGTGGTGGACCACGATGTCCTTCTTGCGGATGGCGGCGAAGCAGTCCCCATGATGCTCGCGGATGCGCTCCGGGAAACGGCTGACGAAGGGCAGGAATTTGAGGTCCGGCCGGTCGGCGACGATCAGCTGATTGGTGTCGGACAGCCCAATCAGGCCCTTCTGCACGAAGCTCTCGCGCTCCGTGACCTTGAGCTCCTGCATGACGAAGCGCTGTAGCCGCGACGGCATCGAGGCCTCGATCTCGAGTCTGATGACGGAGCCGCGGCGCCGCCGCTTCAGCGCCGACTCGAACAGCCGCACCAGGTCCTCGGCCTCTTCCTGGACCTCGATGTCACTGTCGCGCAGCACGCGGAACGCGCCCTGGCTCCTCACCTTGTAGCCCGGGAACAGCCGCGACACGAAGATGCCGACCACTGTTTCGAGCCTGATGAAGCGGATCTCCTTCGGCGCGCCCTTGCTCGGCAGACGGATGAAGCGGTTGAGCTGGGGCGGGATCGGCATCAGCGCGTGCATGGCGCGCAGCGAGCCTTCGCGCACGAGCTCAAGCCCGAGGGTGAAGCCGAAATTCGGGATGAACGGAAAGGGATGGGCCGGGTCGACGGCAATCGGCGTCAGCACCGGGAAGATGTGGCTCAGGAAATGCTCCTCGAGCCAGGCGTGCTCCTCGCCCGAAAGCTGATCGGCCTGGAGGACGTGAAGGCCGGCTTCCGCCAGCAGCGCTTCGAGGGTGACCCAGCCTTCCTGCTGCTGCGCCGTAAGCTCGACAACCGAGCGGTTGATACGGTCGAGCTGCTCGGACGGCGTGAGCCCGTCCTCGCTCGGCGTTTCGATGCCGGCAACGACCTGGCCGCGCAAGCCGGCCACGCGCACCATGTAGAACTCGTCGAGATTGGAGGCCGAGATGGAGAGGAAGCGAAGGCGCTCCAGAAGCGGATGGCGCTCGTTCTCGGCTTCTTCCATCACTCTTCGGTTGAACTGAAGCCACGACAGCTCGCGGTTGAAGAACCGGCTCGGCCCAAAGGCGGCGATGCCCGGGGCCAGTTCGAGCCGCTCGACCTTCTCTGGCAAACTCATCGATAACCTCTTGAAAATTTGGTGCTTTTTATGCGCAGCCCCGGCTCGCGAGGCACGTCCCCGACAATGTTACCTCAAAAACTGTATCACTAGCGTTACGGCGCAGGCCAAAGGCGGCTCTCCCCGCGTCTAGTCGGTCGAGGCGCTCGCCGCAAGCGCCTCAATGACGAGCTGGCGGCTGATCTTGCGCCCCTTGGCGAGAGCTGCCCGATCCACCGCTTCCACGGCGGCAGCAGCAGCAGCCAGCGAGCGGTCGATGTGAAGGGCAAGGAACTCGAGCACCTTGGGGTCGATATCGAGCTGCCGGTCGGTGAAATGCTTGAGCATCACGGTCCTCAGCAACGCCTCGTCAGGGGCGCCGATTTCGACGGCGGGGACCGCGTTCAGCCGCGATAACAGGTCCGGCAGCGAAAAGCCCCAACGGCTCGGGGCGCTGCGCGCCGTGAGCAGCACGAACAGCCGCTTCTCCCGCGCGAGGTTCAACAGATGGAATAGGGCCTTCTCGTCGTAAGCACTGCGGTCGGTGTCCTCGACCACGAGCGGCGTTCCCTCGCCCATCTGATCGATGAAGCCGATATCGAGGCACATCGGCTCAAGCGACCGCGCGCCCGATAGCGCCTGCCAGACTCTGGCCAAATGCGTCTTGCCGCTTTGCGGCGGACCGATCAGGAGCTCGACTTGGTCCTGCCATTCCGGCCAGGCGTCGATCAGCCTGACGGCGGCGAGATTGCAATCGCTGACAAGGAAGTCCTCGGCGCCGAGCGCGGCGCGATGAGGCAGGTCGAGGGTGAGCTGGACGAGCGTCACGAAGCCCTGACCCGCGAGCGCTGCGGCTGGTCGAGCCCGACTGCCGTCCTCTGGCGGGGAGGAAGGCTTCCCGGTATGGGCTCATAGCTCGCCATATGCCTGAGCCACGACCAGAAATAGGCCCCGGCAGAAAGGATGGTGAGCGCCCCCGTGACCCAGACCAGAAGCGTGACCAGCCCTTCGAGCCCGAGCCCGAGCCCGAGCTCGGCAAGGATGAGTCCGGCCAGCACGATCTGCGAGAAGGTGTTGGCCTTGCTGATGAGGAGCGGCTGCATGCTGAGCGGCCGCGACAGCATCCAGGACAGCACGACGGCGCCGACGATGAGGATGTCGCGGCTCACCACCGCGATCACGAGCCAGACCGGCAGATGGCCGGCGAGACCCAGGGTGACATAGATGCTGACGAGCAGCGCCTTGTCGGCGATGGGATCGAGATAGGCGCCAAGCTCGCTGTGCCAGCCAAAGCGCTTGGCGATGAAGCCGTCGGCAGCGTCAGAGAGGCCTGCGAGCAGAAACAGCAAGAAGGCTGCATACATCTCATGAGTGATGATCAGCCACACCACCAGCGGAACGAGGACGATCCGCCCGAGTGTGAGGCTGTTTGGGATATTCACCAACGCTCCTCCCGGAGGCCGCTTGCGCTTCTTGGTGCTGCGGGGCCTCCAAGCCTCAAGTTTAGCAGATTCGACGCAAACGCGTGACCAGGCGGCGGGAGCCCCGACCTACCGGGTGCTGAGCACGAAATTTCCATCTCTGTCCTCGAGCCGGAAGCCGCTTTGGTTGAGCACGGTCTGCAATCGGTCGAGCGAGCCCGTGTAGTCGAAGGTGATCGAGGCCGTCCGCGCCGAGAGCGAATTGACCTCAAGCGCCTGAATTCCGGCCACATTCATCAGCCTGCCCCGGATGTCCTGCCAATCCTTGAGCCCCGAGAACTCGACCATGGCCACGACATTGCGCGGGACCTCGGCTTTGCCGGCCGGCTTTGCCTCTTTCCCTTCTTCAGAGTTGGCCTCGGTCGCGGGCGCTCCCTGGATTTGCGTTTCCTTCCAGCGGTTCTCGAGAATGGCGAACGCGGTCGCGGCCGCAGCGCGCGCGGCGGCCTTGGCATCGGTCCCGCTGAGTTTGTCGGTATGGCCGTAATTGATGGCGCCCACGCTGTCGGCGCCGGCGAGCCGCGTCACGAACTTGCCGTCGGCGGCGTCGCCCGCGGCAATGACCAGCGGCCCATAGCCATAGTCCCCCTGCATGGTGGTAAGCGCCTGGGCGTCGCCCGCGAGCACGGACTTGACGGTCTCGACGTCGAGGTTCGATCGGGGCTTCAGGATCGTGGCAGGTGTTATGCTGTGGGAGAGATCGAGATCCTCCCAGGCTTGCCACCAGCCTTCCGGCCCTTCGTCCTTCACGCTCCCTCCAGCGATCACGAGCGGGAGGATGGAGATAGATGGCGCGCGGGCCTCGCTGTAAGCAATTCCCTGGTTTTCCAGGAGCTGCTTCACGCCCGCCTCACTGACGCTCACATCGAGGACCGCAAGGTAACGGGTGGCGGAGTTCTGCTCGCTCCTGATGGAGACGCCTTCGACCATGCCTTCGATGTCGTCCTTGCCGAGCGCCGGCAGCTGCGCGTAGGCGCTCAAGGGCACGAGCCGCTTCAACACTGTCTGGACCGCGCGCTCCTCGGCCTCGGCCATCCCTATTGCCTTGGCCGCGACGGCATCTTTGGCGGTGGCATCGACCGAGATCTTGCCGACGGCGTAAAGGCTGTCGGTGGCGTTAGCGGCAACGCTCGAGCCGGCGGCAAGCGCGAGCCAAGGCAGAAGGACGAGCCGAGCCGCTCTCCAATCAAAACGCCTTGGCCGCCAGAACGCCATGACCAGCTCTAACGCAATAACCCCCAGCCACTTGGGGCCGCCGCGCTTTCGCCTTCCGGTAAATCTTCCGAATGTGGCCGGCCCACGGCCTTTCCGCCTTGACGGGCCTCTCAAGGCACGATTGTTATGCCAAATCTCCTGAACTTGCATCCAGAGTGGCGAGGATGCCCGCAACCTCCAAAGACAAGGCCCGGCTGACCTATCGGGACGCGGGCGTCGACATCGACGCCGGCAATGCGCTGGTTTCTGCCATCGGGCCTCTCGCGGCAAAGACCTATCGCCGGGGCGTGCTGGGCGGCATCGGCGGGTTTGGCGGCCTTTTCGACCTCAAGGCTTGCGGCTTCAAGGATCCCGTGCTCGTCGCCGCCACCGACGGTGTCGGCACCAAGCTCAAGCTCGCCATCGAGACGGGCCTCCATGCCGGGATCGGCATCGATCTCGTCGCCATGAACGTCAACGACCTCATCTGCTGCGGCGCCGAGCCGCTGTTCTTCCTCGACTA
>DFXC01000084.1:26545-32885 GCA_002383105.1 Hyphomicrobiaceae bacterium UBA4118 | reverse complement strand
GTTAGCGCATTGGTTGCGACGATCCGCACATCTACTTTACGAGTGGGACCCGTAATCTCAATTTGAGCGCCTCAACCGAGGCGCAGTAACGGGAGGGATTCAAATGATCAAATTAGGCGCAGCGATCTTGACGCGCTCTTTTGATGTCAAGCGCGAGTGCTCAGGCCGCCTGCATCTTTAATGACAAGCACTATTCACAAGGAGCCATATTTTGCTCCGCAAACACATGAAACTCAAAGGCAGCAATCTGGGAAAGCCTTGAAGAAAAGTCATCCGATCCTGCTTTGTGCGACGGGAACACCGCAGTAAAGCGCGTCAGGCCGCCTCAGTCGGCGGCCTCTTCACCCGCTTCTTCGGCAAGGCTTAGCGACTGGGGCGGCGCATCAGCCGGTGGCGAAGGTCCTCGAGCTGATCGAACGTCGCATAGCGGATGCGAAGCTCGCCCTTCTCTTTCTTGCCTCTGCGGATCTCGACCTTAAGACCGAGGGCCTCGCTCAGCTCCGCCTCGGCCGCTTTGGTATCGGCGTCCTTGCTCTTCTTCTGCTGTTTGCCTTTGTCGGTGCCGCGCTCCTGGGTCAAGGCCTCGATGTCGCGCACGGTTAACCCTTCCTTAACGATACGGGCCGCGAGCGGGGCCGCATCGGCGCGGCCGATCAGCGCCCTGGCGTGGCCCGCACTCAGCTCTCCCGACCGCACCAGCTCCTGGACGCTGTCGGGCAGCTTCAACAGACGGAGCGTGTTGGCGAGGTGGCTGCGGCTCTTGCCGATGACCTTGGCGAGGTCCTCTTGCGTATAGCCGTGGCCGTCCATGAGCAGCTTGTAGCCCTCCCCCTCCTCGATGGCGTTCAGGTCCTCGCGTTGGACGTTCTCGATGATGGCGATCTCGACCGCTTCCTGGTCGGAGAGCGCGCGCACGACCACCGGCACTTCATGCAAGTTAGCGAGCTGGGCCGCACGCCAGCGCCGCTCGCCGGCGACGATCTCGTAGGTCTCGACTTCGCCTGACGAGGGGCGAACGGGGCGAACCACCAGCGGCTGCACCAGCCCCTTCTCGCGGATCGAGACCGCGAGCTCCTCGAGCTGCGCCTCAGAGAAATTCCGCCGCGGATTGAACCGGCCGGGCTTGAGCGCAGCGAGGGGGACCGTCCGCTGACCCTCCGCTTCGGCGGCGTCGGCGTCGAAGCCCATCATATCGGCCAGGCCGCGAACCAGCCGCTTCTTTTGCGGACTTGCTGTCATGACGAGACTCCCCCCCTAATCTTCCGCATCGAGTTCTTGCGCATCGAGACCATCACGCCACACGCATCCGCCGCTCGCGCTCGATCACCTCCGAGGCGAGTTGAATGTAGGCTTGGCTGCCCGAGCAGCGATAATCGTAGAGCAGCACCGGCTTCCCGGCTGACGGCGACTCGGCCACGCGCACGTTGCGTGGAATGATGGTGGTGTAGACCTTGTCGCCGAGCACACGCCGCACGTCGTCGACCACCTGGTCGGACAGCACCGTGCGCTGATCGTACATGGTGAGCACCACGCCATGGATGATGAGCTTGGGATTGAGCCGGACGCGGATCTCCTCGATGGTGCGCATCAGTTGGGCGAGACCTTCGAGCGCGAAGAACTCGCATTGCAACGGCACGAGCACGGCGTCTGCTGCCACGAGGGCGTTGATGGTGAGGAGATTGAGCGACGGCGGGCAGTCGATGAGGACGTAGCTTGGCGCGTCCTCCCCCTCGCCCGCGGCCGCGGCGGCGATGACGTCGCGGAGCTTGTAATGGCGCCCGGCGCCCCCCGGTTCGCGCTCGAAGGCGATGAGGTCGATGGTGGCGGGGACGAGCGAGAGGCGCGGCACGGCGGTCGGCACGCGCGCCTCGGCGAGCGTCGCCTTGCCGCTCAGGACATCGAAGGTCGAGACTTTACGGTGCCGGTCGTCGATGCCGAGCCCGGTGCTGGCATTGCCCTGCGGGTCGAGGTCGATGATGAGCAAGCGCTCGCCGACGGCCGCGAGCGCCGTGCCGAGATTGATGGCGGTGGTGGTCTTGCCAACGCCGCCCTTTTGGTTGGCCAGCGCGAGGACGCGGGTGCGGCGGCGCAGGGATGCGCTCATGGCGCGCTCGCCCCCGCTCCAGCACGCGGACGAAGCCCGGTGACCTCGACGATGTGGGAGCTTGCCGAGGTCAGGCTTGGAACGAGCCGGGAGCTGAACTCCCAGTAGCGCCTTGCGGTCTCGATCTCGGCTTCCGCCTCGCGACCTTTCAGGAAGAGCCCCCTAGTCCTTGGTCCGAAGAACGGCGCTGCGAGCTCGAAGAGACGTGGGCTCGGCGCCAGAGCGCGTGCGCTCACGACATCCGGCACAAGCCTGTGGGCGCTTTGGGCGAGGTCTTCAATACGCATGGCGTGGATGTCCACAGGGGCCGTGGTCGCGCGGGCGACCTCGGCGAGAAAGGCGCATTTCTTCTGGTTGCTCTCAACGAGATGCATGCGGAAGTCCGGCCTCCCGGCTTCGAGGATGGCGACGACTAGCCCGGGAAAGCCTGCCCCTGATCCGAGATCCAGCCAGAGTCGCGCCTTCGGCGCAAGGCCGCGAAGTTGGGCCGAATCGGCAAAATGCCGGGACCACAGCGCTGAGAGCGTCGAGGGGGCGACGAGGTTCGTTCGTTTCTGCCAATGAGCGAGGAGCTCGGCGTAACGGATGAGCCTGTGGATTGTTTCACGTGGAACTTTAACGACTTCGGCGAAATCAAGGGGACCACTGATGGTCGCAACCCCTTCGGCGTTTACCATATCTAGGCGCTCTTCGCCGCCGCGCCCTTTTTCAGATGAGCGAGAAGCAGCATCAGAGCGGCCGGGGTCATCCCGTCGAGCCTCGCCGCCTGGCCGAGGCTTGCCGGGCGATGAAGCTCGAGCTTCTGGCGAAGCTCGGTGGAGAGGCCGGGCAGGACGGCAAAGGCGAAGTCGCGCGGGATGGCGATCCCCTCGTCTTTGCGGAAGGACGCGATGTCGAGCTCCTGACGCTTGACGTAGACGGCGTAGCGCGCGTCGACCGCAATCTGCCCGGCGATTTCCCGATCGATGCTGCGCATTTCCGGCCAAATATGCGCAAGTCGCGCGAGATCGACATCGGGGTAAGCGAGCAGCTCGAAGGCGCTCCGCTTGCGGCCGTCACGATTGACGGTCAGTCCAAACTTGGCGGCATGGTCCGGCGTGAGCGTCAGGCTGCGCAGCAGGGCCTCGCCGTCGGCGAGAAGCTGCGACTTGGCGGCGAAGGCGGCACGCCGCGCACTGCCGACACAGCCGATTGCCGTGCCCAACGGTGTTAGCCTCTGATCGGCATTGTCGGCGCGAAGGGTCAGCCGGTACTCGGCCCTGGAGGTGAACATGCGGTAGGGCTCGGTGACGCCGCGGGTGGTGAGGTCGTCGATCATCACGCCGAGATAGCCGTCGGCGCGAGTCACGCTGATGCGCCCTGCCCGGCCCGAGGCCGCGAGCGCGGCATTGATGCCGGCGATGAGCCCCTGGCCGGCGGCCTCCTCGTAGCCGGTCGTGCCGTTGATCTGGCCGGCCAGGAACAGGCGCTCGATCGCCTTAGTCTCGAGACAAGCCGTCAGCTCGCGCGGATCGACATAGTCGTATTCGATGGCATAGCCCGGCCGCTTCACGACTGCCGCCTCGAGACCAGGGATGGTCTTGAGGAATGCGTGCTGGACGTCCTCGGGCAAAGAGGTCGAGATGCCGTTGGGATAGACGGTGTCGTCGTCGAGTCCTTCCGGCTCGAGGAAGATCTGGTGGCTGCCACGCTCCTTGAAGCGCACCACCTTGTCCTCGATGGAGGGGCAATAACGCGGGCCGACGGATCCGATGGCGCCTGAATACATGGGCGCGCGGGCGAGGTTGGCTTCGATGATGGCGTGGGTCGCCGGCGTCGTGTGGGTGATGTGGCAGACCACCTGGGGCGTCGTGATTGCTTCGGTGAGAAACGAGAACGGCCGGGGCGGGTCGTCGCCGGGTTGAACCTGCAAGCTGTCCCAACTGATCGTCCGGCCGTCGAGGCGGGGAGGGGTGCCGGTCTTGAGCCGGCCCATGCGAAGCCCAAGGCCATAGAGCCGCTCGGAGAGCCCGAGCGCCGGCGCCTCGCCGATGCGGCCGGCCGGGATCTTGCGCTCGCCGATATGGATGAGCCCGCGCAAGAAGGTGCCGGTAGTCAGCACAACGGCGCCGGCCGAGATGCGCCGCCCGTCGGCCGTTAGCACTCCGTTAACCATACCGTCTTCGACGATCAAGTCCTCGACCGCGGCCTCGATCACTTCGAGCCCCGGGGTGGCCCTGATCGCCGCCTGCATGGCCTCCCGGTAGAGCTTGCGGTCGGCCTGGGCGCGCGGTCCCTGCACCGCGGGCCCTTTGCTTCGGTTCAGCACCCTGAACTGGATGCCGGCTTCGTCGGCGACCCGTCCCATCAAGCCGTCCAAAGCGTCGATCTCGCGGACGAGATGGCCCTTCCCCAGGCCGCCGATGGCCGGATTGCAGGACATCTCGCCGATGGTGGCGAGGCTATGGGTGACGAGAGCGGTCGCCGCTCCCATCCGGGCCGCGGCAGCCGCCGCCTCGCAGCCGGCATGGCCGCCGCCGATGACGATGACATCGAAGCTCTTGCGCAGGTCCTTACTCATGGCCCGTACCTAATCCGTTCGCCCGCTACCGTCCATTGTTTCACGTGAATCAAGTTGGGGTCGGGGCTACTTGCCGATGCAGAACTCGGCAAAGATGGCGCCGAGCACCTCCTCCACGTCGATCCGCCCCGTGAGCCGCCCGAGATGGCGGGCGGCGATGCGCAGCTCCTCGGCCCTGAGCTCCGGGCTGAGCGATGGGTCGCCAAATCGTTTGAGAGCCGCCCGCGCACCCTCGAGCTCGACGCGGTGGCGGGCGCGTGTCATCAGCGGCGAGCCCGCACCTTGCTCCGTGGCATTGGCTGCCTCCCTCTGCAGATGATCGATCAGAAGGTCGAGCCCCTGCCCGGTCTTGGCCGAGATCTTGATGCAGTCCCGCACGAAGCTGGCGTCTTGCGCGAGATCGATCTTGTTCAATACGCGGATTTGCCGTCCCATTGCGGGGATTTGCGCGGATTTGCGCGGATTTGCGCTTCGCGGCGGAGTCCACACCGGCGCGGTCGCATCGACCAGCCAGAGCACGATGTCGGCCTCATCGAGTTGGGAGAGCGCGCGGGCGATGCCCTCGGCTTCAACTTTGCCTTCGGCCTCGCGCAGGCCCGCGGTGTCGGTGAGGATGACGGGCACACCACCAAGATCGAGATGCACCTCGAGGACATCACGCGTGGTGCCCGCCTCCTCAGACACGATGGCCACGTCGCGCCTGGCAAGCGCGTTCAGGAGGCTCGACTTGCCGGCATTGGGCGGACCGGCGATGACGATGCGAACGCCGTCGCGCAAGCGCTCGCCCCAGCCCCGCAAAGGCTCGTCAAGCTCGCCCCGAAGCGCATCGACAATGGCCTTGGCCTGAAGCGCGGAGCCGACGCCGACATCGCCTTCGTCGGCAAAGTCGAGCTCGGCTTCGACCAGGGCCTGGGCCCTCAGCAGGCTCTGCCGCCAGGCCTCATAGCGCGCCCGCGCGAAGCCCTCGGTCTGCAACAGCGCCTGCTCTCTCTGGCAGCGCGTCTCGGCGTTGATGAGATCGGCGAGGCCCTCCACCTGGCGAAGGTCGAGCTTGCCGTTCTCGAAGGCGCGCCGAGCGAACTCGCCGGGCTCGGCGAGGCGCGTTCCGGCGAGCGACAGTACGGCCTCGATGATCTCGCGCACCACGGGGCGGCTTCCATGCACGTGGAGCTCGGCCATGTCCTCTCCGGTGAAGCTGGCGGGACCCGGAAACCAAAGCACGAGGCCACGATCGAGCAACGAGCATTGGGGGGGGCCGATCTCGCAGAGGCTCGCGCGGCGCGGCTCCGGCATCCCGCCGCAAAGAGCGTCGAGTACTTCGCGCGTCTTGCCACCCGAGATGCGGATCACGGCGATAGCCGCCGATCCGGCGCCGCTTGCCAGCGCGACGATGGTTTCCAACGGAGAGGGGGCCTTATCTCCGATTGCGCTCATCTCATCGCCGATCTCTTGGTCCATTGCGTTATTCTAGGGCGCAACAAGAGGAGGGGCCATGCAGGAGCAAACACCAGGAAACCGGCTTGGCGCCGAGACCAGCCCCTATCTGTTGCAGCACAAGAACAACCCGGTGCATTGGCGGCCCTGGGGCGAGGAGGCGCTCGCCGAGGCCCGCGCCACCGGCAAGCCGATCCTGCTCTCGGTCGGTTACGCCGCCTGCCATTGGTGCCACGTGATGG
>DFXC01000084.1:22992-26273 GCA_002383105.1 Hyphomicrobiaceae bacterium UBA4118 | reverse complement strand
TCAAGGTCGACCGCGAGGAGCGCCCCGACGTCGACGCGATCTATATGGGGGCGCTGCACGAACTCGGCGAGCATGGCGGCTGGCCGCTCACCATGTTCCTAACCTCTGACGCCGAGCCTTTCTGGGGAGGCACCTATTTCCCCAAGGACGCGCTCTATGGAAGACCCACATTCGTCAGTGTACTGAACGAAGTGGCGCGGATCTACCGCGAGGAGAAGGACAAGGTCAGGCAGAACGCCGATGTGCTGAAGATGCGGCTTCAGCCCTCGCGGCGAAGCGGCACCGCCGAGCCGCCGACCGAGGCCACGCTTGCCGATCTCGCCCGCCGCCTCATCCAGGCCGTCGATCCGGTGAATGGCGGGATCAGGGGCGCGCCGAAATTCCCGCAAACGCAGTTCTTTGGATTCCTGTGGCGCGCTGGCCTGCGTTACGGGCTCACCAATCCGCTCGACGCCGTGGATCTCACCCTCATCCATATCGCTCAAGGCGGCATCTACGATCATCTCGGCGGCGGCTTCTCCCGCTACAGCGTTGACGAGCGCTGGCTCGTGCCACATTTCGAGAAGATGCTCTACGACAATGCGCTTCTCGTCGAGCTGATGACCGAGGCGTGGCGCGAGCGGAAGTCGCCGCTCTATGCGCAGCGCATCGCCGAGACTGTCGACTGGCTCCTGCGCGAGATGGTCACTGAAGGCGGAGGATTCGCCGCATCGCTCGACGCCGACAGCGAGGGCGAGGAGGGGAAGTTCTATGTGTGGAGTCTCGCCGAGATCGAGGAGGTGCTGGGTGCGGCCGACGCGCGCGTGCTCGCCGAGATTTACGACGTGACGGCGGAAGGGAACTTCGAGGGCCACACGATTCTCAACCGACTTAACGCCATCGAATTGCGCGACGATAAGACCGAGCGGCGCCTCACCAAGATGCGCGCCACGCTTCTCGAGCGGCGCGCGGGGCGCGTCCGCCCCGGCTTCGACGACAAGGTGCTCGCCGACTGGAACGGCCTGATGATCGCGAGCGTCGCCAATGCAGCAGAGGCCTTCGGGCGCAGGGACTGGCTGCAAGCCGCCGAAGCTGCCTTCCACTTCGTCAGTACTCTGATGAGTTCGCGCGGCCGCCTGTTTCACGCTTATCGTGCGGGCGAGGCCAAGGCGCCGGCCACCGCCAACGACTATGCCAACATGATCAAGGCTGCTCTCGCGCTGGCCAGCGTCACGGGCAAGCGCGACTATATCGAGCGCGCACGCGAATGGGTCGACGTGCTCGATCGGCATTACTGGGCAGCCGATATCGGCGGCTATTATTTCGTCGCCGACGACACTAACGATCTCATCGTGCGGCCGTTAAGCGGACAGGACGAGGCGACGCCGAACGCCAACGGCGTGATGATGTCGAACCTGATCGCGCTTTATCTGTGGACCGGGGAGGAGCGTTACGCCACGCGCGCCGAGGCGACCTTGCGCGCCTTCGCCGGCCCCATGGCCGAGAACGTGCTGGCCCATGCCGGGCTGCTTGCGGGCGAGCTCGATCTCACCGCGCCGTCTCTCATCGTGCTGATCGTTCCCGAGGGAGGGGACGCGCGAGAGCTGCGTCGCGCGCTCAGCAACGTGTCGCTGCCAGGCGCGGTGGTGCAGGAGGTGAGGGGAGGGGAGGCGCTGCCGGCGTCATCACCGGCTTACGGCAAGACGGCGATCGGCGGCAAGGCAACCGCCTATGTTTGCATCGGCCCGCAATGCTCGCTGCCGGTCACCGAGCCCGCGGCGCTGGTCGAGACGGTTAAGGCCGCGCGCCGCGTCACCATTACTTGACCCGTCATACCGGCGAAAGTCGGTATCCAGCAAATAAGCCGTTACTTGGTCCCTGGATTCCGGCTTGCGCAGGAATGACGGAGGTCGTGGAAGCCCGCGAGAATGCTAACTCGCGAGCGCCAACTCGCGGGCTCGGCGTGGAGCGGTGTGCGGCTCGCTGTCATAGCGCTCGAGCCAGGGGCTCCAGGGCTCGGGCGCGATCAGGCCTTGGCTGATTCCAGATGGGAACGATGCGGGCGTCGGCGGTGATGCGGCCGATCACCGCCGACTTGTGCGGATGGTGGTTGGAGAGATCCATCACCACCTCGAAGCCGCTCGGCGCCTTGAGGCGCAAGCCGCCCAGAGCGCGCCGCACGTCCCGCACGTCCACGGAGCCTTCGAGCGACACGGCTTCCTTCCACAGATTGAACCCGATCAGGTCGCCTCCATGGGGTCGTCGGTCACGACATTGGGCGCGTTGCAGAAACGCCGCCAGGCAGAGACGAAAGCTTTGTTCTCGGGGCTGTCGATCTCGTGCAGATAGCTCCAGGCGGCGAGGTGGCCGGCCATCTCAGGTCCGCGATGGCCGGCAGCTCGCCCTCTCCGATGGAGAGCGTCATGGCGGGGAGGCTCTCGGCGGTGATGCCCTGGCGGCCGAGCTCGCGATAGAAATAGATGTTGGCGTCGCCGCTCACCGTGGTCACGATCGCCGCATCGCCTGAAGCGCCGAAGCGGCGGATCCAGGTGACGACCTCCTCCCAGTTCTTGTGGTTGAAGGGCGTATAGAACTCGGCGACGTCCTCGTCCGCGACGCCTTGGGCGTTTAGATAGGATTTCAGAATGGCGTTGGTGGTGCGCGGATAGACGGTGTCGGTGCCGAGCAGGAAGAAGCGCTTGCGGCCTTGCCCAATGAGATAGTCGACGGCGGGGATCGCCGGCTGCTGCGGCGTGGCAGCCGCGTCTCGGCTTCGCGCCGGCGCTGATCGACGACAAGAGTGTCCGCCTCGATCACCGCGTCGCGCATGGACTCGGCGGCCTTGGCAAGCTCGGAGAGGGGACCCCTAGGCTGTTTGGGGATGAGGGCGTAACGGTCGCCGCTGGCAATTCTTGCCGCCACGGCGCCAAGCGCGGTCAAAACTTGCGATTATCTTTCGGACCGGCCGCTTTTTCTGCTCAATATCGCGCCAGTAGTGCCTCAGGATCAGGCATAAGCGCGCCGAGCCAAGTAACTACACTTACTTATGTGTTCATAGACTCGAAAAACTCGCCGTTGTTCTTGGTCTGCTTCAGCTTGTCGAGCAGAAATTCAATGGCGTCCTGGGTTCCCATGGGGTTCAGGATGCGGCGGAGCACGTACATCTTCTTGAGCTGATCGGGCGGAACCAGCAGCTCTTCCTTGCGGGTGCCCGAGCGGGCGATGTCGATGGCCGGGAAGACGCGCTTGTCCGCCACCTTGCGGTCGAGCACGATCTCGGAATTGCCGGTGCCCTTGAACTC
>DFXC01000084.1:17998-22788 GCA_002383105.1 Hyphomicrobiaceae bacterium UBA4118 | reverse complement strand
TCGTCCATGCGGCTGCCGGTATCGATCAGCGCGGTGGCGATGATGGTGAGCGAGCCGCCCTCCTCGATATTGCGGGCGGCGCCGAAGAAGCGCTTCGGCCGCTGCAGCGCGTTGGCGTCCACGCCACCGGTCAGCACCTTGCCCGACGACGGCACCACGGTGTTGTAGGCGCGGCCAAGACGGGTGATCGAATCGAGCAGGATCACCACGTCGCGCTTGTGCTCGACGAGGCGTTTGGCTTTCTCAATGACCATCTCGGCGACCTGCACATGGCGCGAGGCAGGCTCATCGAAGGTCGAGGAGATCACCTCGCCCTTTACCGAGCGCTGCATGTCGGTGACCTCTTCCGGGCGCTCGTCGATCAGAAGCACGATCAGATAGCTCTCCGGATGGTTGGCGGTGACGGAGTGGGCGATGTTCTGGAGGATCATGGTCTTGCCGGTGCGCGGTTGCGCCACGATCAGCCCGCGCTGGCCCTTGCCGAGCGGCGCCACGATGTCGATGACGCGGCCGGTGTTGTCTTTGCGGGTCGGGTTGTCGATCTCCATCACCATCCACTCATCGGGATAGAGCGGCGTCAGATTGTCGAAATGGATCTTATGGCGCTGCTTGTCGGGGTCCTCGAAATTGATGGTGTTGACCTTGAGCAGCGCAAAGTAGCGCTCGCCCTCTTTCGGGCTCCTGATCTGGCCTTCGACGGTATCGCCGGTGCGCAGTCCGAAGCGGCGAATCTGGGACGGGCTGACATAGATGTCGTCGGGACCGGCGAGATAGTTCGAGTCGGGGGAACGCAAGAATCCGAAGCCGTCGGAGAGCACCTCGACAACGCCTGTGCCGGTGATCTCCACGTCGCGAGCCGCCAATTGCTTCAGAATCGCGAACATGAGCTCCTGCTTGCGCATGGCGCTCGCGTTCTCGACGGCAACCTCCTCGGCGAAGCTCAAAAGCTCCGTCGGCGACTTGGTCTTCAAATCTTGCAGCTTCATTTCTTGCATGCGCTGCTACTCCAAACGGGGAATGGATGAACCTGGGATTTCGAATACCGCGCGGGTAAGCGCGGATTCACGGGAAGGGGAAAGGATATGCCTTGGCGGGAAAGGCAGAGTGCGACGCCTGCTCCGCTCCGGGCGACCCGATCTTTTGGGGGGAAAAGGCGGGGCCGCGACAGCGTCCCGAATTGGATGCGACTCATCTTATAGCAGACCCCGAAGGCGAGCGGAATAGGCTTGGCCAGCCCTCTAGAAGGGGCGGACAACCACGAGAATCACGATGCCGATCATCAGCAGCGTCGGGACCTCGTTGGCGATGCGGTAGAAGCGCGCCGATCGCCTGTTCCGATCCAAGGCGAAGTCCCTCGTCCACATCGCCAGCAGCCCATGAAAGGCGGACAGTATCAGCACGAGGCCAAGCTTGGCGTGGAACCACCCGTCCTTTGACCAGTCGATGACTCCGGAGAAGGCGAGGATCAGACCGAACACCCAGCTCGCCAGCATCGCTGGCGTGGTGATCAGCCGGAGCAGCCGCCGTTCCATCACCTTGAAGGTCTGCGACTGCTCGGAGCCTGTCTTGCTCTCAGCGTGGTAGACGAACAGCCGCGGCAGATAGAGGAGCCCTGCCATCCAGGCGATGATGGCGATGATGTGGAAGGCCTTGATATAGGCAAGGAGCATGTTGAATGCCAGGGGATGGGTCAGGCCGCGCCGGTCTTGACGAGACGGAGAAGCCTCTCGACGTTCTCGATGGGCGTGTCGGGAAGAATGCCATGACCAAGATTGAAGATGAAGGGGCCTGAGCCGAGCGCCGCGAGGATGGACGCGACCCGCCGGTCGAGATGCGGTCCGCCGGCAACGAGCAGCAGCGGATCGAGATTGCCTTGCACCGGCACCAAGCTTTGCAGCCTGTCCCTGATCCACTCGATTGGCTGGCTCGTATCGCAGCCGATGGCATCGATGCCTGTCTCCCGCGCATAGCGTTCGGCAAGTGGGCCTGAGCCGCGCGGAAAACCGATCACCGGAACATTCGGGGCCTTGGCCTTGACCTGCGTCACTAAGCGGCGCGTCGGTGCAATGCACCAGCGGGCAAATTCGTCCTCCGGCAAGCTTCCGGCCCAGCTGTCGAAGATCTGCAAGGCGCTGGCGCCGGCTGCGACTTGACCCAGCAGGTAATCCGCCGAAGTCTCGACTAGGAGATCGATAAGCCGCTGGAAATTGGCCTGCTCGCGATAGGCCCAGAGCCGTGCCGCAGCCTGATCCTTGCTGCCGCCGCCCTCGACCATATAGGTCGCGACCGTCCACGGCGCTCCGCAGAAGCCGATAAGCGGCACCGACTCTGGCAGCTTGGCCGTCACCCGCTCGATGGTCTCGTAGACCGGCGCCAGGGCTTTAGCTGCGCTTCCTTTGTTCAATCCTCCAAGAGCCTTGCCGTCGCCGATCGGCTCAAGTCTTGGGCCCTCGCCTTCGACGAACTCCACCTTCTGCCCCAAGGCATAAGGCACGATAAGAATATCGGAGAACACGATGGCCGCATCAAGATCGAACCTTCTCAAGGGTTGCAACGTTACTTCAGCCGCGAGCTCAGGAGTGCGGCAGAGATCGAGGAATGAGGAGACCCTACCCCTCACCTCCCGGTATTCCGGCAGATAGCGTCCCGCTTGGCGCATCAGCCAGATCGGGGGCGGGGCATTCGTCTGCCCTGCGAGGGTTCTGAGGAGGGGGTTTTGTGAGGAAGGGATACGCAGCATCGTTGTCCCTAAATACTAAAAGAGAGAATCTCTCTTAGATTTCTACTGTTACAGTTAGAGCGTGAATAGCGGACATTCCGCGCTGTCACCAGGCTATCGACAGGACTCGCAAACGAGTTCAGGAGTCGACTGCGGACTGAACCCAACGCCTGTGGCTAATTTGCTTGTGCGGCGCACGCAAGTGCCACGGCGCAAGCTTCCGAGGTCATATCGGTTCACCGATGAGAGGACGAACCTCCTGTGGACAGCTGAGCCGTGGGTCTGGGGATCAAGGAGGGTATTGTGCGGCCTTCTGTGCAAGGCGTCCTTTTCTCGACATCTGCGAATCTGTGAAGAAGTAAGCGCGCTCTTAGGGACAGGACGGGAGAGAAACACCCGCTCGCCGGAGTTGCTCCCTTAACCCATCGCGGTTATCCAAAGGGATTGCCATGGATATCCTGCGGACTTTCCACCTACACATGATCTCCGACGCGACCGGCGAGACGCTGGTCACGATCGCCAAGGCCGTGCGGGTGCAGTACGCCCAGGTGCGGGCGATCGAGCATCTGCATCCTTTGGTGCGGAGCCGGCGCGAATTGGAGCGGGTACTGAAAGACGTCGAAGCGGCCCCGGGGATCGTGCTCTACACACTGTTCAACCGGGAGCTTGCCGACGAGCTCGAGAAGTCCTGCAAGCGGCTGAACCTCCCTTGCGTGCCGGCGCTGAAGCCGATCCTGCAGGTCTTCGAATCCTATCTCGGCACGCCGGCCACGCCCATGGTCGGAGGTCAGCACGTCCTCGATGCCGACTATTTCCGGCGCATCGAGGCGCTCAACTTCACCATGCTGCATGACGACGGCCATCTGCCGCAGAATCTCAACGACGCCGACATCGTGCTGGTCGGCATCAGCCGCACCTCCAAGACGCCGACCAGCATCTATCTCGCCAATCGGGGGTTCAAGACCGCCAATGTGCCGCTCGTGCCGGGCGTGGCTCTGCCGTCTCAGCTCGAAGTGCCGACCAGCGCCTTCGTCGTCGCTCTCGTGGCGAGCGCCGAGCGCATCTCGCAGGTCCGCCACAACCGCGTGATCGAGCATGCCCACGGTCATCTCGAGGACTATGTCGACCGGGAGGCCATCGCCGCCGAGATCGCCCAGACCCGCCAGCTCTGTGCGCGGCATGGCTGGCCGATCATCGACGTGACGCGCCGGTCCATCGAGGAGACCGCTGCCGCCATCATTCGCCTCTACCATGACCGCGAAGCGCCGGTGCTCGAGGCATGAGCGTCTTCCTGCAATCGGGGCGGCCGCCTTTGATCCTCGCCTCCACCAGCAAGTCGAGGGCGAGGATCCTCGAAGCGGCAGGACTTGCCTTCATCGTCGAGCCGCCCGGCGTTGATGAGAGTGTCATGCACCAGGCGGTTAGCGGCGAACGTTCGCTCGAGCCCCACGATGTCGCCGAGGTGCTGGCAAGAGCCAAGGCCGGGGCCGTGAGCGATCTCGCCTCAGGCGCCTACGTCATCGGTGCCGACCAGGTGCTCGTGCTTGAGGGCCGTATCTTATCGAAGCCCGACAGCATGGAGGCTGCGCGCTGGCAATTGCTCGATCTCCGCGGGAAAAGCCATACGCTGCATACGGCGGTCGCCGTGGCGACGAAGGGCGAGACCATCTGGTCCGAGACGGAGATCGCGACGCTGACCATGCGCAAGCTTTCTCCCGAATTCATCGGCCGCTACCTCGCCGCCGCGGGCGAAGAGGTGCTGAGCTCGGTCGGCGCCTATCAGATCGAGTCCGTCGGGATCCAGCTGTTCGAGAAGATCGATGGGGACTATTTCTCCATCCTTGGGCTACCTCTAGTTCCGCTCCTCGATACGCTTCGGCGCGAGGGCGCCATCGAGGGCTAATCCGCCGTGAAAGCCGCCTGCGTCATCGGCTGGCCGGTCGAGCATTCCCGCTCACCGGCGATCCACCGCTTCTGGTTGAAGCGGTATGGGATCGACGGTGCCTACGAGAAGGAGGCGGTCGCGCCCGAGGAGCTCGCGCGTTTCCTCGGCTCGCTTATGGCCCGGGGT
>DFXC01000084.1:3010-17858 GCA_002383105.1 Hyphomicrobiaceae bacterium UBA4118 | reverse complement strand
GCTTATGGCCCGGGGTTATGCCGGCGCCAATGTGACGCTGCCGCACAAGGAGGAAGCCTTGCGGCTCGCCGCTTTCGCCGACGAGGCGGCAAGGGCGATCGGCGCGGCCAATACGCTGTGGCTCGACGGGGAGGGGAGGCTGCATGCGAGCAACAGCGACGCTTACGGCTTCATGAGCAATTTGAATGAAGAGGCCCCGCAGTGGAATGAAGGGCGCCGGCCGGTGTTGGTGCTTGGCGCCGGCGGGGCGGCACGAGCCATCCTCCATGGTCTCATCGCCCAGGGCGCTTCGCGCATCCTCATCGCCAACCGCACGCGCGACCGGGCCGAGGCCTTGGCAGACGCCTTCGGTCCAACCGTCCGCGTGATCGACTGGAAGGACCGGAATAGGGCACTTGGCGGCTGCGGCCTTCTCGTCAACGCCACCAGCCTCGGCATGACCGGCAAAGGCCGCCTCGACATCGATCTTGAGGCGCTGCCGTCAAACGCGGTGGTCGCCGACATCGTCTACAGCCCACTCGAGACGGAGCTTCTTGCCGCCGCGCGGGCCAGGGGCAATCGCGTCGTGGACGGTCTCGGCATGCTGCTTCACCAGGCGGTGCCGGGCTTCGAGCGCTGGTTCGGCGTCCGCCCCGAGGTGATGGCAGAGCTCAAGGCCCATGTCGCAGCTTCCCTGGGAGCAGGGTGATGCTCGTCATCGGCCTTACCGGGGGCATCGGCATGGGGAAGTCGGCGGCGGCCGAGCATTTCACCCGCCGTGGCGTGCCGGTCTTCAACGCCGATGCTTACGTGCATCGTCTTTATGAAGCAGAGGCGGTCGGGCCGATCGAGGCTGCCTTTCCCGGCGTCACCCATGGCGGCCGCGTCGATCGGAAGCTTCTCGCCGAGCGGGTGGCGGGCTCGCCCGAGCGCCTTAAGGCGCTCGAGGGAATCGTGCATCCAATGGTGGTCAAGGCCGAGATCGATTTCCTGCGCGAGCAGGAGAAGAAAGGCGCGGCGCTTGCCGTGCTAGAGATCCCGCTCCTGTTCGAGACCGGCGCCGAAGCCCGCGTCGATGTGACCATCGTGCTCAGCGCGCCGGCAGAGGAACAGAGAAAGCGCGTGCTGGCGCGTCCCGGTATGACCGAAGAGAAATTTGCAGGCCTCGTGGCTCGGCAGCTTCCCGATGCCGACAAGCGGGCGCGGGCCGACTTCATTGTGGACAGTGGGACGAGCCTTGCGGACATGCGAGGCGAGATCGATAGACTGATCGAATCACTCCAGAATCGCCAGGGCCGCGTCATGGAGCGATTGCGTCACCAATATCAGGACTAGAGAGGCCGGCAGTTTTTGCGCGAGATCGTGCTCGATACCGAGACGACCGGGCTCGACCCGTTCGACGGCCATCGCATCGTCGAGATCGGCTGCATCGAGCTCCTCAACGGCATCCCTACGGGGCGGGTGTGGCATTGTCATGTGAACCCCGAGCGCGAGGTGCCGTTTTCGGCTTTCGAGGTGCACGGCCTCTCCTACGAATTCCTGCGCGACAAACCGCGCTTCGCCGAGCTCGCCGACGACATGCTTGGCTTCATCGAGGGCGCCATGCTGGTGATGCATAACGCGGCCTTCGATTTCGGCTTCCTCAACGCCGAGCTCGACCGCCTGGCGCGGCCGCCTCTCCGCTGGGACCGCGTCGTCGACACGCTTGCTCTGGCGCGGCGGAAGCATCCGGGCTCGCCGTGCAGCCTCGATGCGCTGTGCAAGCGCTACGGCATCGACCTCTCCGAGCGCGAGAAGCACAGCGCGCTGCTCGATTGCCGGCTGCTCGCGGGCGTCTATGTGGAGCTTGTGGGCGGGCACCAGGCGCGGCTCGACTTCGCCGTCAACGGGGGCCAGGCGGCTCTGCTTCAGGCGAATGGGGAGGGGTCAAGGCCGCGGCCAAGACCGTTGGCGCCTCGGCTTACGCCCGCCGAGATCGAAGCCCACCGCGCCTTCGTCGCGAGCCTCGGCGTCGAGGCGCTGTGGCTCCAGTATTGATCTAAAGTCCAACCTACAGCGTCAGTTCTTGACCTCGAGAGCGGCCCCGCCTTGGGCCTTGGCGAGGTTCTGGGCATAGAGCCTGCCGAAATCGATCGGATCGAGCATCAGCGGCGGAAAGCCGCCGTCGCGGGGGACGTCGGCGAGGATGCGGCGCATGAAGGGAAACAGGAGCGTCGGGCAATCGACGAACAGCACCGGCTGTAGCAGATTCTGCGGAACGCCGCGCAGGCGGAACAGCCCGCCATAGATCATCTCGATATTGTAGATCACGCCGGAGTCGCTCCTGGCATGGACCTCGAGGTTGAGGCTGACCTCGTAGGCCTCCTCGGCGCGGGGCACGGCGCTCACATTGACGCTGACCTTGAGCTGCGGGTTCTGGCCGGGCCCTTGCAGCGATTGCGGGGCCTGCGGGCTCTCGAAGGACAGGTCCTTGATGTACTGGGCTAGGACGGCGAGCTCGGCTTGCGTCGCAGCCCTCGCCCCCGCGCCAGGCTCCAACGCTGTGTGCGCCGCCTGGGGCGCCTCCTTGGCCGGCCCGTCCCCATTGGTCTTGCGGGGCTGGTCGTCTTTTGTCTTCTTCCTCGCCATGACGGTTCCTCGAGCCTTGAGCGTGGCTGGCTAGCACGGGGAACACAGAGACTGCAATCGCAGGGCGCCGTTCGCGTCTGTTTCACATGCCCCGCAGCCCTTGTGGCAACAGCGAATTAAGCGCAACAGCGTTTAGGCTTGGCTTCGCCCGCTTGAATGCCTTAAGTTGTGCTCATGTAACGCGGGCAGGGTGGGAAATTCCTGCCCGAGCTTAAGGCTCCCGCTGGCAAATCTCTAGGCGTGCACCAATATGCCACCCTAGAGCGTTCCGCATTGATCGCGGGCTTATCCCTGAACGCGGGTGACGGCAAAGCATGAGTGAAGCCTTCGACATCTACACATTGCTGTTCCTCGTGCTGGCGGTCGTCATCTTCATCCGGCTGCGCAACGTGCTCGGGCGGCGTACGGGCAACGAGCGGCCGCCCTACGATCCCTACACCACGCAGGATGCCAAAAGGGCGACGCCGCCAGAAGCCAACGAGCCGGTCGTGGCCCTGCCGCGCGGCCGCTCGGCCCGCGCGTCGCTCGAGACCTCGGTGCCCTCGATGGAGGATATCGAAGCGAAGCTTGGCCGCCATGCCACCAAGGACAGCCCGCTCGGGCAATCGCTGACCGCTCTAATGCGCGCCGATCCCGGTTTCGATCCCGGCCACTTCCTCGACGGCGCCAAGGCGGCCTACGAGATGATCGTCATGGCGTTTGCCGAAGGCGACGACACCATGCTGAACCAGCTCCTCGGCACCGACGTCTATGAAGGCTTCCAGCGCGCCATGCGTGAGCGCGACGCGCGCGGCGAGAAGGTCGAGTCGAATCTGGTCGGCATCGACAAGGCCGATATCATCGAGACCGAGATCAAGAACCGCACCGCCTATGTGACGGTGAAATTCGTGAGCGAGCTGATCTCGGTGACGCGCGACGCCGATGGCGAGGTGGTCGAAGGCGATCCCAAGAAGGTGCGCGAGGTGACCGACATCTGGACCTTCGCTCGCGACCTCGCCTCGAAAAACCCGAACTGGAAGCTCGTCGCCACCGAAGCCGCCAATTAGCGCCCCCCGGCACGATGGAGCCCGGCAATGACGGGTTTCTGTGGTGGACAATGAGGCGGTCAGGCTCGTAGCCGTCAGCTTCGCCGCGCTCGATTTCTGGCGCGAGGACGACCACGCCGCCGCTTTCCATGCGCTGCTCAAATCCTGCCGCAAAGCTTCGAGCCCTGATGCTGTTTGCGCCGCGGCCATCGCCTTGGGCGATGGCGTAGACCGCGTGACGGCGCGCGCGTTCTTCGAGACCCATTATGCGCCGCACGCGGTTCATGGCGCCGGGCAGCAGGGGACCGTCACTGGCTATTACGAGCCTGAGGTGCGAGGCTCGCGGGAACGTGGCGGCGCGTTCGACGCCCCCGTCTACGGGCGCCCTCACGATCTCGTCATGCTGACCCCTGACACCGAGAGGGCCCGCTTCAACGACCGCATCACTGGCGTGCGCGAGACAGCCGAAGGTCAATCACCCTATTACACACGAGAGGAGATCGATGCCGGCGTCCTGTCGGGCCGCGGGCTCGAGCTCCTTTATCTCGATGACCCGGTCGA
Organism: Hyphomicrobiaceae bacterium UBA4118; assembly: GCA_002383105.1. Classification (GTDB taxonomy): domain Bacteria; phylum Pseudomonadota; class Alphaproteobacteria; order Rhizobiales; family Methyloligellaceae; genus Methyloceanibacter. The sequence continues at coordinate 13,665 of DFXC01000084.1, read as the reverse complement.
ATTGTTCTACATGCAGGTGCAGGGCTCGGGACTCGTGCGGCTGCGCGACGGCTCGGCGGTGCGGCTCACGTATGCCGCCAAGAACGGACATCCCTACACCTCGATCGGCAAGCTCCTCATCGAGCGGGGCGCGATCGCGCCGAACGCCATGTCCATGGCGGCGGTGAAGGCGTGGCTCCACGCTGACCTTGAGCGCGGCCGTGCGCTGCTGGCGGAGAACAAGTCCTATGTCTTCTTCCGGGAGCTTACCGAGGAAGAGGGGCGCGATGGTCCGCTCGGCGCCGAGGGCGTGGCGCTCACGCTCGGGCGCAGCCTTGCCGTTGACGCCTCCTACCACCGGCTCGGGCTTCCGGTCTTCGTGACGGTGCCCGATCTCGCCGTTGAAGGCGCACCGTTTCGCCGGCTCATGATCGCTCAGGATGTCGGCTCGGCAATCAGAGGGCCTGAGCGCGGCGACCTCTTTTGGGGGACCGGCGAAGAGGCCGGAGCGATCGCCGGCAGCACGCACCACATAGCGCGGTTTCTTGTGCTGCTGCCGAAGCGTTAAGGCGCGTTGGGTTATGATGATGCCCCATGGGCAAGCGCGGTCAGACCCCCGAGAACGACGCTGAGCTTTGGGCTCGCGTCGCCAAAAGCGCGCGGCCGCTCGGAAAGCGGCGTGCTGCCGTGACACCCGACCTCGCCAAGCAGCCCCTTCGGCCGTCCGTCAAAGAGGCGCAGCTTGCGCGCCAGCCAGTTCCAAAGGCCCCGTCGAAGTTGGCGCCTGTGGCTCGCGGCGTGGCCCTCGACCGCCAGACTGCGCGGCAGCTTGAGCGCGGACGCTTAGCCGTTGAGGCCCGCCTCGACCTCCACGGCATGCGACAGCGCGATGCCCATGCGGCGCTGCGGAGATTCCTGAAGGGGGCGCACGGCAAGGGCCTCCGCCATGTGCTGGTCATCACCGGCAAAGGGGCCGAGCCAGACACGCGACGGAGCTTCTACGAGGAAGACGAGCGTGGCGTGCTCAGGCAGGCGGTGCCGCACTGGCTCGGGGCGCCCGATCTTGCATCTCTGGTGGTGAGTTTTGCGGCCGCCCCCCGCCGCCTCGGCGGCGAAGGCGCGCTCTATGTGCGCTTACGGAAGGCTCGGCGGTCATAGGGTCTCATGGTTCGAGACGCGCGGCTTCGCCACGCTCTTCACCATCAGGGCCAGCGAGACCCCGAGCGCCCTACAGAATAAACTTCGACAAATCGGCATTCTTGGCGAGGTCGCCGACATGCTCCTCGACATAGGCCGCGTCGATCACGACCTTCTCGCCGGCCTTGTCAGCAGCATCGAAGGAGATGTTGTCGAGGACGCGCTCCATCACCGTGGTCAGGCGCCGCGCGCCGATATTCTCGACATTGGTGTTCACTTCGACCGCCATGTCGGCGATGGCGTCGATCGAGTCGGCGGTGAATTCGAGATCGACCCCTTCGGTCTTCATCAGCGCGATATATTGCTTGATCAGGCAGGCCTTCGGCTCGGTCAGGATGCGGCGAAGGTCCTCGCGGGTCAGCGGGCGAAGCTCAACCCGAATGGGTAAGCGCCCCTGCAGCTCGGGCAGCAGGTCGGAGGGCTTGGCAATATGGAAGGCGCCTGAGGCAATGAACAGAACATGGTCGGTCTTGACCGGCCCGTATTTGGTGCCGACAGTGGTGCCCTCGATCAGCGGCAGCAGGTCGCGCTGAACGCCTTCGCGGCTCACATCGGCGCCGATGCGCTCGGAGCGCGCGCAGATCTTGTCGATCTCGTCGAGAAAGACGATGCCGTTGTTCTCGACGTTCTTGATCGCCTCTTGCACGATCATGTCGTTGTCGATGAGCTTGTCAGATTCTTCGCCGAGCAGAATGTCGAAGCTGTCACGCACGGTGACGCGGCGCGGCTTGGTGCGGTTTCCAAAAGCCTTGCCGAGAACGTCGCTGAGATTGATCATGCCCATCTGGCTCCCTGGCATGCCGGGGATCTCGAAGGAGGGCATGGTCGGGTTATCGGCCACCTGGATCTCGATCTCCTTGCCGTCGAGCTCTCCGGTGCGCAAGCGCTTGCGGAAGGCTTCGCGCGTGGTGAGCGCAGCACCGGCGCCGACCAGGGCATCGACCACCCGCTCCTCGGCGTTGAGCTGGGCTTTGGCCGCCACCTCTTTGCGCTTGGCGTCGCGCACCAGGCCAATGCCCGCTTCGAGCAGGTCGCGGATGATCTGGTCGACGTCGCGGCCGACATAGCCGACCTCGGTGAATTTGGTGGCCTCGACCTTGATGAAGGGCGCGCCAGCGAGCTTGGCGAGACGGCGGGAGATCTCGGTCTTGCCCACGCCGGTCGGGCCGATCATCAGGATATTCTTGGGGAGGACCTCCTCGCGCATCTCGTCGTCGAGCTGCTGCCGGCGCCAGCGGTTGCGCAGCGCGATGGCGACGGCGCGCTTGGCGTCGCGCTGGCCGACGATGTGGCGGTCGAGCTCCGAGACGATCTCGCGGGGTGAAAACGATGTCACAATAGGACTCGCCGAGTGGAATCCCCTCCGCCCTTGAGGGGGAGGGCTAGCGAGGGGGGTTCAACCGAACGATTCGTTGCGCCATTTACCCCTCTCCGCGCGTCAAAGAAGCGCGCGCGCTCCCCCTCAAGGGGGGAGCGGGAAGTATGCCGCAGGGCAGTGCGGCGAATCGTGCTGGCGGACTTCAGGTTACTCATTTCGTTGCATCGAGGGTTTCGACGACAACCTCGTCATTGGTGTAGACGCAAATCTTTGCCGCGATGGCCATGGCCTTGCGCGCGATCTCTTCGGCGCCGAGCGGTCCATCGAGCAGCGCGCGCGCCGCGGCAAGGGCATAGACACCGCCGGAGCCGATCCCCATCACCGCATCGTCGGGCTCGAGCACGTCGCCCGTGCCGGTGAGGACCAGGCTCTCTTCGGCGTCGGCCACGATCATCATGGCCTCGAGGCGACGGAGATAACGGTCGTTGCGCCAGTCCTTGGCAAGCTCGACGCAGGCGCGCTTGAGCTGGTCGGGAAAGCGCTCGAGCTTGGTCTCGAGCCGCTCGAACAGGGTGAAGGCGTCGGCGGTGGAGCCGGCGAAGCCCGCGATCACATTGCCTGAGCCCACGCGGCGCACCTTGCGAGCAGTCCCCTTGATTATGGTCTGGCCGAAGGTGACTTGGCCGTCGCCGGCGATCACCACCTTGCCGCCCTTGCGGACGGTCAGAATCGTGGTGCCGTGCCAGGTGTCGGGAGAAGCGTGGGAAGGACCCATGGTGCAACGCGATATCGGGGCGGGGACGGCCATAGTCAAGCTTTCGCGCCCTGCTCTGGACAGTCAGAACTTGCGGGCCGCGACGTTGTGGACGCCCGGTGAAAATTGGCCCATGGGGACGTGGAACCGGAGCATACACGACCGGCAGTTTGCGACCATCTGCAACCAGAAGGACAGACTCCATGTGGAAATTGATCCCAGCCATTGCCGGTGCCATTGCACTGGCGCTCGCCGTGTCACCCGCGCATGCCAAGGACAAGCCGCCTTGCCCCTGCGGTGACTATAACGGGGTGCCCTCGCATAACGACTGCGCGCCGGTTAGCGAGGCGCTGAAAACGAAGTGCCAGAAGTGGATCGACAAGGGAAACGCTTCTGACGTCACCGAAGCCCAGCAGACCTCCTATAGAAAGAAATATTTCAAATGCGTCGGCTGGCCGGGCAAGTACATGGCTTCCGTAGGTAAGGCTCAGGCCTGTGCTCTGTAAGAGATAGGTCGGCGGCCCTGATGAGGGGCCCATCTGCGACTTGCCGCGTCTATTGCGGCACAGGAGCGGCGTCGTCCGAGGGCGTGCGTGTGCCTGGTTTGCTTAGCCAGGTCTCGGGCGGCGGCAGCTTGAGCGCGACCACCCGCCACCTGACCCCCGATAGCGCCATCAGCACGGTCAGCGTCGGGGACTTGGGGTCCTTGGGATCCCGCAGGTCGGCGCGGAACGCCGTGGGCGAGGTGAAGAAGGCGTAGGTGACGAAATCGGCGAACGATTTCTGCTCCTGGCGCCGCTTCACCACCTCTTCATTGTTCACGAGCTTCTCAGGGGTGACCCATTCGTCCACGGCGCTGTCGACCACCGTCGGCGCCAGGAGGGCGGTGAGCGCGCCACCGAAAATTCCGGCGAAATTGCGCTTGCCGACCTGGGTCTGGGCCGACTGGATGAGCGCGAGCTTGACGTCGGCCTTGAGCTGCTGGCGGACCAGCGGCCAATCAATCAGGCTCTCGAGGCTCGCCGTATTGCCGGTAAGCACCGCGCGGTCGAGCCAAAAGAGCGTGAGATAGGGGTAGGCGATATAGGCAACGAGGAGGGCGGCGGCGCCGAGGAACCATTTGCGCATGGGCTACTCCTTAACAGTCTACTGAGATAGCACTCTTAAGCGCCCCGGCGTATAAGCGGCGGCGTCATCGAAGAAGCGAATTGCTAAGGGCCTTGCGCTATGCTGGCGGACATGCAGAAGCGGAGCAAAGACAGCGAAACGCGCCGGGCGAGCGTCACGCGCCGGACCAAGGAGACCGCGATCACCGCGAGCGTCGACCTTGACGGCACCGGCGACTTCAAGGTCGCGACCGGGGTCGGCTTCCTCGACCATATGATCGAGCAGCTCGCCCGCCACTCCCTGATCGACATCACGCTGAAAGCTGAGGGCGATCTCCATATCGACCAGCACCACACCACCGAAGACTCGGGCATCGTGCTCGGCCAGGCGGTGGCGCGGGCGCTAGGCGACAAGAAGGGCATCGCCCGCTATGGCTCGGCCTACCTGCCCATGGACGAGACGCTGACCCGCGTGGCCCTCGACGTCTCGGGGCGGCCGTACCTCGTGTGGAAGGTCGCCTTCACCCGCTCCAAGATCGGCGAGATGGACACCGAGCTGTTCCGCGAGTGGTTCCAGGCCTTCGCCCAGCATGCCGATCTGACGCTGCATGTCGAGACGCTCTATGGCGAGAATAGCCATCACATCGCGGAGACCTGCTATAAGGCGCTCGCCAGGGCGCTCAGACAGGCGATCGCCATCGACGAGCGCCAGAGCGGGCGGGTGCCATCGACCAAGGGCCAGCTCTAGCGATTGCCCCCTATTGGGTTCATGAGGCAGCGTGAGATGCCGTGACTGTCTATTCCGTCTATGAGCCGGGTAAAGAAGCGCCGGACATTGCTGTGCGCGCGGACCGGCTCGCCTTCGTGAAAGAAGGCTTCTCGTGGCCGGCGTTCTTCCTTCCCGCTCTGTGGCTCATCTATCAGCGCATGTGGATCGAGCTCGTTGTCTTCGTCATCGCCTGTGTCGCGCTGCAATGGGCGTTCGGCTTGAGCGATCAGGGACAGGCCTTGTTCGGCTGGGCGAGCCTTGCGCTGGTGGTGCTGTTTGCCTTCGAGGCCAACGATTTGCGCACCGCGGCGCTCGAGCGGCGCGGTTACCAGCTCGCCGGCGTTGCCAGCGGGCGCGACCGGACGGACGCCGAGCGCTCGTTCTTCCGCGCCTGGCTGCCGCAACAGGCGAAGGCCGCGAGGGGCGTTGAGCGCGGGCAGGAGCGGGCGCGCGATGGCGAAGCGGCGAAGCCCGTGACGCGCGGGGAGGCTGAGGAGGTCATCGGGCTCTTCCCGCGACCTTGAGCTGACATGCACGTCGCCATCATCGATTACGGGTCGGGCAACCTCCACTCCGCCGCCAAGGCGTTCGAGCGCGCAGCGCGGGAGCAAGGCTCAAGCCTCGCCGTCAAGGTGACGGCGGAGCCACAGGACGTGCTCGACGCCGACCGCATCGTGCTCCCGGGCGTCGGCGCCTTTGCCGATTGCCGCCAAGGACTCGTGCGCATTCCGGGCATGATCGAGACTCTAGAGGAGGCGGTGCATGGAGCGGGCAAGCCGTTTCTCGGCATCTGCGTCGGGCTTCAGCTCATGGCCGAGCGTGGGCTTGAGCATGGGATGACCCCGGGGCTCGGCTGGATCGAAGGCGAGGTGCGGGCGATTGCGCCTCGCGACGCGGCGCTCAAGATCCCGCATATGGGCTGGAACACGCTCCGCCTCGCGCGCGGCCACGCGTTATTCGATGGCATTACGACCGGCGAGGAGGGGCTGAATGCCTATTTCGTGCATTCCTACCACCTCGTGCCGTCAGACCCCGGCACGCTCATCGCCACCACCGACTATGGCGGGGAGGTCACGGCCTTCGTCGCACGCGACAATATGGCGGGCAGCCAGTTCCACCCCGAGAAGAGCCAGAGGCTCGGGCTCGCGCTGATCGCGAATTTCCTGAAATGGAAGCCGTGAGGCAGCCATGATCCTGTTTCCCGCCATCGACCTCAAGGACGGGCAATGCGTGCGCCTCCGCCAAGGGGAGATGGCGCAAGCCACGGTGTTCAGCGCCGATCCCGCCGCGCAGGCTCGCGCCTTCGAGGAGCAAGGCTTCGAGTGGCTGCATGTGGTTGACCTGAACGGCGCGTTTGCCGGCAAGCCGGTGAACGCCCAAGCCGTCGAGGCGATCCTCGCTAAGGTGCATATTCCGGTGCAGCTCGGCGGCGGCATCCGCGACCTCGACACCATCGTGGCCTGGCTCGACAAAGGCATCGACCGCGTGATCCTCGGCACCGCGGCGGTGCGCGATCCCCATCTCGTGCGCGAGGCGGCCCGCGACTTCCCCGGCTGCATCGTCGTCGGCATCGACGCCCGCGACGGCAAGGTGGCGATCGAAGGCTGGGCCGAGACGAGCGAGATGACGGCTCTCGATCTTGCCCGCCGCTTCGAGGATGCCGGCGTCTCGGCAATCATCCATACCGACATCGCCCGCGACGGCGTGATGGAAGGCCTCAATCTCGATGCGACTGCCGAGCTTGCCCGCGCCGTCACCATCCCGGTGATCGCAAGCGGAGGGCTTGCCGGGCTCGAGGACGTGCACAGGCTGCTTCAGCCGCGCTATGCGATGCTGGAAGGGGCCATCACCGGGCGCGCGCTCTATGACGGGCGGCTCGATCCGCGCGAGGCGCTGGCGCTGATCGCCGCGAGCGGCAGGCCAAGGCAAGGCTGATCGCAATGCGCGCCCGCACTGTCTTCATCATTCTGCTCATTCTGATCGTCCTCGTCGCGCTCGGGCCCGCGCTGCTGGCCGTGATCAGCCAGGAGATCGCCGAGAGGGTGTTCGGCTGCCAAGTCAATCTCAACTATACGATCCCTTGCGTGATCGGCGGCAAGGACTATGGGCAAACCTTCTACGATCTCGGCTTTCTCATCTGGTATTCGTATCTGAGCATCCCGGCTGGCGGCGTGCTGCTGGCCATTTGGGCCGTCGCCGCCCTCATCGCCCTCATCGGCAGCAGGCGCAAACGGAAGCCGGAGCAGGCCTGAGCCCATGTCGAAACAGAATCTCGGATTCCTGCTTGGGGCGATCGCCATCGTCCTCGTCGCCGGGGCGCCCGTTATCAGCGTCTTCACCGCAAGCGCAATCGCTTCAAGCCTCGGCTGCACGCTCAATGAGGGCGATGCGCATCCCTGTCTATTTCACGGCTTCGATCTCGGCGAGACGCTTTACGGCATGGCCGTGGTCGGCTGGTTCGCGCTTGGCACTTTGCCCTTGGGGGCCATCGCGCTCGCGGTTCTGCTGCTTGCCTGGATCATCGTCACAATCCAGGACCGGCGGCGTGCAAAGGCTGGGCGGGACCGGCTATAACGCCATCGTCATGCTGAAAATCCGCGTCATACCCTGCCTCGACGTGAAAGAGGGCCGCGTCGTCAAGGGCATCAACTTCGTCGATCTCAGGGATGCCGGCGACCCCGTCGAGGCCGCTGCCGCCTATGACGAGGCGGGGGCCGACGAGCTCTGCTTCCTCGACATCACCGCAAGTCACGAGAAGCGCGGCACCATCCTCGACGTGGTCCGCCGCACGGCGGAGCGCTGCTTCATGCCGCTCACCGTCGGCGGCGGTGTGCGCAGCACAGACGACGTGCGCGCGCTGCTCGAAGCCGGCGCTGACAAGGTCTCCATCAACACGGCGGCGGTGAAGGACAGGAGCCTGGTGCGCGCGGCGTCCGAGAAGTTCGGCGCGCAATGCATCGTCGTCGCAATCGATGCCAAGCGCGTCGCAACCGGTGGCAGCGCCCCGCGCTTCGAGATCTTCACCCATGGCGGCCGCGAGCCGACCGGCATCGAGGCGGTGGGCTATGCAAGAGAGGTGGTGGCACTTGGCGCAGGCGAGATCCTGCTCACCTCCATGGACCGGGACGGCACGCGGGTGGGCTTCGATCTTGAGCTGACGCGAGCCGTCGCCGACGCCGTTTCCGTGCCGGTGATCGCCAGCGGCGGCGTCGGCACGCTCGGGCATTTGGTGGATGGCGTGCGCGAAGGCCACGCGAGCGCCGTGCTTGCCGCTTCGATCTTCCACTACGGCGAGCACTCGATCGGCGAGGCCAAGCGCTTCATGGCCGAGGCGGGGCTGCCGATCAGGCTCGACCCCTAGCCCGGGCCGAAAAGGGCGATCTTGGGCCAGCTGCCCGGCAAACAGGCAGGATGCCCTTCATTTGGTGAGGATTACCAAGACGTGCCTATTCCCACGTCCCTTGCGGCAGTGTATGAGCCAGTTATGACCAACGATGTGCTGGGGCGGCTCGCCGCCACGATCAAGGCGCGCCGGACCGCAAGGCCCGAGGACTCCCATACGCGGCGGCTCCTCGACGGCGCTCCTGTGAAGCCAGCCAAGAAGCTCGGCGAAGAGGCGGTCGAAATGGCCATCGCCGCGCTCGCCCAGGACGACAAGGCCCTGATCGCGGAGGCCGCCGACCTCCTCTACCACATGCTGGTGGTGCTGGAATCCCGCCACATTGCCCTCGACGAGGTCTTCGGCGAACTCGAGCGGCGCATGAGCGCCACGGCGCTCGAGCAGAAGAGGCGGAAGACCGCTTCGCGCTGACGGGTGAGCGTTTCCCCCATGAATCCGCGTCCCGCCGTCGCGTTTTCCCCTTATGTCCTCTATTTGCGCGAAGAGTGGGCGCGGCTCAGGGCCGACACGCCCATGCCGCTGACCGAGGCAGAGCTCGACAATCTGAGCAGCCTTACCGAGCGGGTCTCGGCCGAGGAGGTCGTCGACATCTATCTGCCGCTCAGCCGGCTGCTCAATCTCTATGTCGAGGCCGCCCAGGAGCTGCACGGCAACACCACGAGGTTCCTGCGCAAGGGCGACGGCAAGATGCCGTTCATCATCGGCCTGGCGGGAAGCGTGGCGGTCGGCAAGAGCACCACGGCGCGCGTGTTACAGGCGCTGCTCGCCCGCTGGCCGAGCCATCCCAAGGTCGAGCTCGTGCCGACCGACGGCTTCCTCTTCGCCAACGCCCTTCTCGAAGAGCGCGGGCTGATGAACCGCAAGGGCTTTCCCGACAGCTACGACCTGACCAGGTTGCTCAACTTTCTTGGCGAGGTGAAGTCGGGCAAGGAGCGGGTCGAGGCGCCGGTTTATTCCCACCTCATCTACGACGTGCTGCCCGACCAGCTACTGGTCATCGAGCGTGCCGACATTGTCATCGTCGAAGGGCTGAACGTGCTGCAGCCGGCCAAGCTGCCAAGGGACGGCGAAGCCATTCCCTTCGTCTCCGACTTCTTCGACTTTTCGGTCTATATCGATGCCGCCGACGATCTGATCGAGAGCTGGTACGTGGAGCGCTTCTTGCGGCTGCGGCAAACCGCCTTCCGCGATCCGGCCTCATATTTCCACCGCTATGCCACGCTCTCGGAGGACGAGGCGCGCGCCACGGGGCTCTCGATCTGGCGCTCGATCAATCTCGTCAATCTGAAGGAGAACATCCTGCCGACGCGGCAACGCGCCGACCTGATCCTGCGCAAGGGCGCCGATCATGCGGTGGAGACCGTGGCACTGAGGAAGCTCTAGTTCGTCTTCGACGCCGAGCGCCCTTATTGTGCAGGGTAGAGGCCTGCCGATCCGAGCCCGATATTCAACCGCAGGCTCGTGCGCCCCGAGAAGGCGCTGTCATTGCCGATCTGGGTCTTGTTGACGATGCCGTCGGCACCGCCGTCGCCGTCGTTGTAGCGCATGTCGGGAACCGAGGAGTAATACTCGTACTCGCTAAGCAGCGACAGGCTCGTGCGCGGGCTGAGCTGCTTGCGGGTCTCGAACTTGATGCCGCCGATAAAGGCGACGTCGTTTTGCGACAGGCCGAGCTTGGACGGGTCCAATCCTACTGGCGTGAAGCGGCCGTTATAATCGGTATTTGCGCTGTAGAGGCCGGCATGAGCCTCGAAGAAGGAGCGAAGCCCCCAGCGCTCCCACAGCCCGCCTATGCCGAGCATGCCGAGGGTGTACTCGCCGCCGAAGGAGATGAAGCCGCCATAATAGGTCGTATTCAGCGTCTCGTCGTAGCGGAACAGGTCGGTCGTGAAGTCGTGACCCTTGATCCTCATGTCCTGATCAAGACCGCGCACGTCGAAACCGGCGCCCCAATAGGTGCTGTGGAAGAGGCCCGGCATCATCGGAGCGCCTGTCGGCCGGTCGAGCTCGACGGCCGCGCCCCAGAGATCGACGTCCTTGCTCGTCCGTGCCTTTAGAACATCAACGGCTGACACGGTCGAAGGCCCGGGCTGGTCCACGAGGTTCGCGGCGGCGCAAGTGGTGCTTCCGGT
>DFXC01000084.1:2106-2883 GCA_002383105.1 Hyphomicrobiaceae bacterium UBA4118 | reverse complement strand
GGTTATCTCTAAGGCCTACAAGGCGATTTCGGCGCAACGTGGCAGAAAGGCCACAACCGTTGGCTGGTCTTTAGCCGACAAGGCCGTTCCTTTCGGCGAGCTTGCGCAAAGGGCGCTCGGGCCGCGCGCCGATATGGCCGATGACCTCCCCGGCAGCGAGGCTCCCGAGGCGTCCGCAGGCCGGAAGCGGCGCCCCTTGGGTCAGCCCATAGAGGAACCCGGCGGCATAGAGGTCGCCCGCGCCGGTCAAATCCACGACCTCGGGCACGAGCTCGGCGGCAATCTCGATCGTCTCGCCTGCGGCCACGATCACCGAGCCTGCCTCGGAGCGGGTGAGGACCGCCATCTCGCAGTTCTGAAGCGCCGCGTCGGCAGCCTCCGCGAAGCTGTTCACCTGGTAGAGGGTGGTGATCTCTTTCTCGTTGGCGAAAACGATATCGGCGCCTTCCCGCACCAGGGCCTGGAAATCGGCCCGGTGCCGGTCGACGCAGAAGGCATCAGACAGGCTCAAGGCTACCTTGGCGCCGGCCGCCTTGGCCGTCGTTGCCGCCTTGCGGAAGGCGGCCTTAGCCTCCTCGCGGTCGAACAGGTAGCCCTCCAGATAGACGATCTTGGCGCTCCCGATCATCGCCGTGTCGACGTCGGCAGGGGTGAAGTCCACGCTCGCCCCGAGAAAGGTGTTCATCGTGCGCTCACCGTCGGGGGTCACCAGGATGAGGCAGCGCGCGGTGGGCGCCCCGTCAGTCGTCGGCGCCGTCTCATAGGCCACTCCGAGGG
>DFXC01000084.1:0-1953 GCA_002383105.1 Hyphomicrobiaceae bacterium UBA4118 | reverse complement strand
CTCATAGGCCACTCCGAGGGAGCGGATATCGTGGCGGAAGATGCCGCCGAACTGGTCGGCAGCGACCCTGCCGATGAAGCCGCATTTGGCGCCGAAGGAGGCGAGCCCGGCGATGGTATTGGCGGCCGACCCCCCCGAGCGCTCGACCGCAGGACCCATGGCCTCGTACAGGCGATTGGCCTCCTCCGCATCGATGAGGCGCATGAAGCCCTTGGCGAGGTCGTGCTTGGAGAGGAAGCCGTCGTCGGCGCGCGCGATGATGTCGACGATGGCGTTGCCGATGCCGACTACGTCGTAGAGCTTGTCAGCCATTCGGATGCCGCCCCCTTTCAGCGCTTCAACTCTGGTGTCCCGCGCGGCCGCCACTATATTCGCCTCGCCATAAAAGGGAGCACGTCATGCTCACTGCCGCAGGTCAAGCCTTCCAGGAGCTGTTCACGCCGCCCTTCCGCGCGGTGCTGATCAAATGCGCGGGCTTCACCATTGGGCTCCTCGTCGTGCTCATCGTCGGCATCGAATGGACCTTCAGCCATTTCGTGCAGTGGCCGGGCTGGATCGAGAAAACCATCGAATGGCTCGGCGGTCTGGCGCTAGTGGTCGGATCGATCTTCCTCATCCCTCCGGTCACCTCTCTGATCGCGAGCCTCTATCTCGACGACATCGCCGGCGAGGTCGAGCGCACGGATTATCCCGAGGACCCTCCGGGCCGCGAGCTGCCGGCGCTGCAATCGATCGGGCTGGCGCTGAAGTTCTTCCTCGTGGTGCTTGCCGTGAACATCCTCGCGCTGTTCCTGCTGTTGATCCCCGGCATCAATCTCATCGCCTTCTATCTCGGCAACGGGTACCTGCTCGGCCGGGAATATTTCGAGCTCGCCGCCATGCGTCATCTTCCCGCCGCGGAGGCCAAGCAGCTTCGGCAGGCAAACCGCGGCTACGTCTTCATGTGCGGCCTTATCATTGCCGGGCTTGCCTCGGTGCCGATCCTGAACTTCCTCACCCCGATCTTTGCCACCGCCTTCATGGTGCGCATCTATAAGGGCCTCGCCTGCGGCAGAGGTCTTGGGGTTGAGCTTCGACCGGTGTCGTAGGAGCGTCATCGGGCGCTGGCTGCTATCATGGCAGATCTGACTGTCAGCGGCATTGGAAGGGAGCCCTGACCCGCATGGAAATGGAACAGCAGCCGAGGGCTCAAGCGCGCGCAGAGCCTTGGGCGGCGGGGCGGCGTGCCGAGGCGAAAGACCCTCAGCGACACCATCGCCATCGTCCTCGCGATTACCATCGCCGCGCTTTTCGTCAGCGTCTTGCTGAACACCATCGCGTTTCCGCGCGGAACGCACCCCGACGAAATCGCCAAGGCAGTCCGAGCTCACGCGCCAGAAAGCCGCTTATTTCTCCGACCTGTTCAAGCTGCCTTATCTCGAAGTGACCGGCCGGCCGAGCTTTGCCTTCTTCAATCCGGTCATCAGGATTGTCGCGCTCGACGGGAATAGCGCGCGGCTGGCGCCGATCGCGGCATCGTTGCGGCAGAGCGCCCCGGACTTAAAGGTGAAGCGCGTCAACACCGAGCATTAGGCTTCCGCCGAAGACGGAAGCGCGTCGCGAGCGCTTGGCCTGCAAACCAGACCCGCAGGCGTCGCGCCGCACTCCAGCTTCACGCTCAGGGCTCTCTGGGCGGCCGTTGTCGCTTAACATGCCATCCCCGCTTAACTCGGCAGTACCCAACGCTCTAGGCACTGGAAACGTTTGGATTTCGCCGCAGTTCCGCCTGGCGCCCAATCGGAGCGATTCAGTATCCCCGACCGTTCGGTTAGGGCCGCCAGGATCAGCCAATCCCAATGGTGACGATGCGCGTCTTGGCCGGGAAAGCCTTGAGTTGGACCAACCGGACAAGAAGAAGCCCGGTCTACGGGGGTGCAGGCCGGGCTTCTCTGAACTCGTTACTCTACGTTCTCA
>DFXC01000054.1:11760-11909 GCA_002383105.1 Hyphomicrobiaceae bacterium UBA4118 | reverse complement strand
GACTGCACGTCGCCGTCGTAGTTTTTGAGGGCCCAGACATAGCCACCCGACCATTTCAGGACGGCGGCGACCATGTCGTCGATCAGGCGGTGCTCGTAGGTGAGCCCGTTCCGCTCGAACTCCGCCCTGAACTCGGCCGCGAACACCTC
>DFXC01000054.1:4450-11427 GCA_002383105.1 Hyphomicrobiaceae bacterium UBA4118 | reverse complement strand
AAGGTGGCACGCGCGAAGTCGCGGATCGAATCGTCGACATTGAACATGGCGAGCGCCACGCCGCTGCCTTTGAAGTCGTGCACCTCATGCTCGATCTTGGTTCCGTCCTCTCCGACGAAACTGATGGTGAGCTTGCCCTTGCCGGGCACGCGGAAGTCGGTGGCGCGATAGACGTCGCCGAAAGCGTGGCGGCCGATGACGATCGGCTTGGTCCAACCCGGCACGAGCCGCGGCACGTTCTTGCAGATGATCGGCTCGCGGAAGATGACGCCGCCGAGAATGTTGCGGATGGTGCCGTTCGGCGACTTCCACATCTTCTTGAGGTTGAACTCCTTCACCCGCGCCTCGTCGGGTGTGATGGTCGCGCATTTGACGCCGACGCCGCAGGCCTGGATGGCATAAGCGGCATCGACGGTGACCTTGTCGTCGGTGGCGTCGCGGTTCTGGATGCTGAGGTCGAAGGAGAGCAGCGGCAGGTCGAGATAAGGCTGGATCAGCTTCTCCTTGATCATCTGCCAGATGACCCGCGTCATCTCGTCCCCGTCGAGGTCGGCGACCGGGTTCTTCACCTTGATCTTGTTCACGCGCAAATCTCCGGTGCGGGAAAGTCAATCTGGGGAGGGCGTGGGCCCCAAGCGGCCCCACCCCCATTGCGAGGAGCCGCCCCCTATAGCATCGTGCTCCCATGATGAAAGCAAAAGCGGAAAGCGGCAAGCGGGAGCAAGCGAGCGTGGCAACGCAACCGGCGGCCCCGGCCGTCATCCTCGTCAGGCCACAGCTTGGGGAGAATATCGGCTTCGCCGCCCGCGCCATGGCCAATTTCGGGCTCACCGATTTGCGCCTGGTGGCACCCCGCGACGGCTGGCCGAACGACAAGGCGCACGTAGCCGCTGCCGGTGCTGCCTTTCTCGTCGATCAGGCGAGGGTCTATCAAAGCGTGGAGCTTGCGATCGGCGAGCTCAACTTCGTGCTTGCCGCCACGGCGCGCCCGCGCGAGCTCGTGAAGACGGTGCTGAGCCCCGAGAGTGCCGCGCGCGAGCTGCGCGAGCGGGGGGTGAGGGCCGAGCGCACCGGCGTCCTGTTCGGGCCTGAGCGGAGCGGCCTCGACAACGATACCATCGCGCTTGCCGATGCGATCATCACCGCGCCTGTCAATCCGGACTTCGCCTCGTTGAGTCTGCCTCAGGCCGTGCTCTTGTTCGGCTATGAGTGGCTGAAAGGCGAGAGCGCCTCCCCGCCGCTCGGTCGCGTCACCGGCTTCGACGGGCCGGTGACCGAGGGCATCGCCTTTCCCGGCACGCGCCCGGCGACGCGGGCCGAGCTCTTCGGCTTGTTCGAACATCTCGAAGCCAAGCTCGACCAGGCGGGCTTTCTTTATCCCGCCCAGAAGCGCCCCTCCATGGTGCGCAACATCCGCAATATGTTCCATCGCATGGGCGCGAGCGAGCAGGACATACGCACGTGGCGCGGGATCATCGCCTCTCTCGCGCGCGCCCGTCAGGGCCGGGGCGGTAAGGTGTCATAGTTCCGCCCCGTTTCTCCTATTGCGATGCCTGGAAACGATGCTAGCTTCCGCCACGGGAGGAGAGGGGCTGCCGATGCAAGTAGCGTGGATTCAGTGGGGCGGGGCCGCTTCCATCGTGGCCTTGGCGCTGCTGTTGGGGACGCCTCTCAGAGCCGGTGATGACAGTGGCGTTAGGCCCGTCGCCGAAGAGCTCGGCCAGCGTACCAAGCCTGCCGCCAACGCCGTTGGAGACCAGAAGGGCGGGCTCAGCGACAGCGCCGTGCGCGTGCTCATGACCTACGCCTTCTCGATCATTCCCGACGAGACCAAGGGCGCCGACGGTAAGGCCGTCAAGGTCGACAAGTCCGACCCCAACAAGTTTCTCATCCCCACCGAGGATGCGCGCCGCGTAATCCGCGTGGCGACACGTTCGGCCTATGCCGAGGTCTGCGATCTGGGCGACCTCGAGCGGGCCAATTACCAGACGCTGATGAAGGGCGAGGAGGCCAAGAAGGTCTGGACCCGGGAGGAGCTGTTGCTCATCAATGCGCTGCACATGTTCGCGGTCTCCTATTTCATCGGCGACATCAAGATCACCATGAAAGAGGAAGCAGATCCAGCCGACCCAGCCGCTCAGGCTGCCCCGGCCGTTCCTGCCGCCGCAGGCGCGGCCACGGCGGTCCCTAAGGCGCCGCAAGCCAAACCCGCCGAAGAGGCAGCTACTGGTACCGTGGTTGCGCCGAAGCGGCCGGAATGCTCTCCCGAGCAGAAGGTGAAGGTGACCAACTCGATCAACGCCTACGTCCAGGCGGCCAAGGCCGAGGTGCCCGGGCCCCCGCAGGCGCCCAAGACCCCGCCGGTACAGGCTGCGCAGCCGACCCCGGCAGCTTCCGGGCCCAATTGACACTTTCCGGCATTCACGTGTAACAGAGCGCGGGCGAAGCCTTCAGCCTCATTCGGCTCTCGGGACGCCGGAGAAGGCCCCGGCGGGCCCTCGCCATCACCAGCAAGGGTTTTTCGATAGCAGGCGCGGGGGAGAAACCGCCCGCGGCGAGCTTGATTTGGCTTTGGAGTCGGAAGCATGTCGAAACGCATTAACGCCAAGCACAAAATCGACCGGAGGCTTGGCGAGAACATCTGGGGCCGTCCGAAGAGCCCCTTCAACAAGCGGGAATATGGCCCCGGCGAGCATGGGCAGCGCCGGCGCGGCAAGCTTTCCGACTATGGCCAGCAGCTCAGAGCCAAGCAGAAGCTGAAGGGCTATTACGGCAACATCACCGAGAAGCAGTTCAAATCCATCTACCGCGAGGCGGCGAGGCTCAGGGGCGACACCTCAGAGAAGCTGATCGGGCTCTTGGAGCGGCGGCTCGATGCCATTGTCTATCGCGCTAAGTTCGTGCCGACCGTGTTCGCCGCGCGGCAATTCGTGTCCCACGGCCACGTGCGGGTCAACGGCAGGCGCGTGAACATTCCGAGCTATCGCTGCCGCGAGGGCGACCTGGTCGAGGTGAGGGACAAGGCCAAAGACGCTGGCACCGTGCTCGAATCTTCGCAGAGCCCTGAGCGGGAGGTGCCCGACTATCTCGATGTCGACCACAGCAAGATGACGGCGAAGCTGACGCGCATCCCGACGCTCTCCGACGTGCCCTATCCGGTGATCATGGAGCCGAACCTCGTCATCGAGTTCTATTCGCGCTAGCTCCATCATACCGGCAAAAGCCACCCGGCTCTTGCCGGGACGGCTCATGTCTGGCCCAAGACGAGCAGCGTAGAGCCGCCGGCGACCAGCAGCGCCGCTATCGCCTTGGCCGCGGCCGGCCCGAACGGCGCGAGCTTTTCGATCGCCACGAAAAGGGTGAGCCCGGCGATCCAGATCAAATTCATCACGCCCCCCACGAACAGAAGCAGCATCAGGACGGCGCAGCAGCCGACACAGTAGGCGCCATGGGTAAGCCCCATGCGCCAGGCGCCAAGCACCCCGGGGCGCCAATGGGCAGCGATGAACTCTGCGGGCCCACGGCAATGTTTGAGACACGCGGCCTTGAGCGGCGTGAGCTGATACAGCCCGGCGGCAATGAGCAGCGTCCCCGATAGAAGAAGGCTGCGCGAGCTCATCATGGCGGTCATGGCACCTTCGCGCTCAAGTCCCACCTGAAGCGCTACGGCCAAGACGCTGAAATGAATCCACAAGGTGAGATAGCCGGATGCGAAGGCCGCGATCGAAGCCGGCGCACGCATTGGCCGCCCCTGGTTCTCCGCCCGCCGCACGACCCGGGCATAGAGCAGCACCATGGGCGCAGCCGACGGCAGCATCATCGCCACCATCATGACGGCCCACATGAAGAAGGCGATGAGCCAATAGGCGGGCGTCCATGGCGAACTGAGTGCAGGCAGCAGCGCCGTCGGCACGAGCCAGAAGCTCATGGCGGCGGGGTCCATGTCGGTGCCGGCGCCGGCAAGAAGCGCCAGCCAGGCGAGCAGCGTGAGCGCGACGAGCGCCGCCACGACGAGGGCGCCCGCGTGCCTCACCAGCGCCTCGGGCGCCGTGTCCGCCATGGCGCTCAGCGCACCATGCCGTGCTGACAGAGATGGATGCGGGCGAACTGGCCGTAGGTGTCGGCGAGCTCGTAGCTGACTGGCCCGGTCGTTTTCGACCAGCCGCGCCCGATCTCGGCCTCGGCGAACTCGAAACCGTCAGGCTGCACGATGCGAACCCGATGTGTGGCCCCGGTCACCGGATTGAGGATCGGTGCACCACGCGTCTCAAGCACGCCCTCGATGTGGGCGCTCGCCGTCCGGCCAGCGATGTCGAGCTCGAAGTCGATATCGGCGATGATCGGCTCGTGCAGCCTGTCGCACGTCGAGGCGAAGACCTGGAACACCGTTGCGCCGGGGTCAGTGTCCTCGCCGCTCAGGATGCGGATGAGCGCCGCGCGCTGCTCGGCGCTTGCGCGGCGGTCGATTACGTGCACGGCCTCACCCTTGCCCTCGTGAATGGGGCCGGGCCAGCGGAAGATGCCGGCCGCCCTCAGCCCATCGAGCCGCGTCGGCCCGTGAAAGCCTTGCTCGATGTCGTAGACGCCCAAGCCCCGGCAGTGGCCGTGGGTGGGAAGGGCATTGAACTGGCAGGGGCAGCTATAGTCGCAGTTGCAGTTGCCGAACTCCCGGCCCCTGATCTCCCATTGGATCATGGCTGACCTCGACAGGCGGCGCTTCGCTGGCCGAGAAAGCTCAGGCCGTCAGCGTCTGCGCGTTGTGGGCGACGCCCTTGGCGCTCAACAGCTCCTGCAGCTCGCCCGCCTGGAACATCTCGCGCACGATATCGCAGCCGCCGATGAACTCGCCCTTGACGTAGAGCTGCGGGATGGTCGGCCAGTTCGAATAGGCCTTGATGCCATCGCGCACGCCCATGTCATCGAGCACGTTGATGTCCTTGAAATCGACGCCGAGATGGTTGAGAATCTGCGCGACCTGCATGGAGAAGCCGCATTGCGGCATGGTCTTGGTGCCTTTCATGAACAGCACCACGTCGTTGCCGGCGACCTGCTTGCCGATCCAGTCCTGAACATTCTCCTGGGGGTTCATCATTCGATCCTTTCTCACGCTGAGGCGTAATTATGGTGCCGCAGTCTTCAGCGCAAGCGCGTGCAGCACTCCGCCCATATTTCCTTTGAGCGCCTCATAGACCATCTGGTGTTGCTGAACGCGCGACTTGCCGCGAAATGCCTCCGACACGATGGTCGCTGCATAGTGATCGCCATCGCCCGCCAGGTCGTCGATGCAGATCTCGGCGTCGGGAAAGCGCTCCTTGATCATCCGCGAAATATCCTCGACCGCCATGGCCATTGGCCTGCTCCTTGTCCCCCGCGATCTTAGCCGTGCGCCATGAAGCGCGGCAACCAGTCCTCATGCGCAACAGCGAGCGCCGCCAGCGGAAGCGGGGCCTCGCCTTCGAGCCTAATGGCATCGCCCCCGACCCGCCCCAGCATCCGCAGCGGCACCTTTGCCACGGCGGCCGCCTTGTGGATAGCGTCGGCCTGGTCGGGAGACGCTGCGACCACATAGCGCGCCTGGTCCTCGCCAAACCATAGAGCATGCGGGGGCAGGGGGGCCGGCAGTTGCTCGAGCTCGACGCCGCGCGCGCCGGCAAGCGCCATCTCGGCGATCGCCACGAGCAGCCCTCCGTCTGACACGTCATGCACCGCCGAGACGCATCCGCTGCGGAGCAACCCCCGGACCAGGTCGCCCACGCGGCGTTCGGCGTCGAGGTCGACGGGAGGGGGCGCGCCTTCGCTCCGGTCCAGCATGATCTGCATATAGAGCGACTGGCCGAGATGACCGGCCTCGGCGCCGAGAAGCATGAGCACGTCGCCCTCGCGCTTGAGCCCGATAGTCGCCATCTCGGCGATGTCTGGGATCAGCCCGATGCCGCCTATTGCCGGGGTGGGCGGGATGGCGACGCCGTTCGTCTCGTTATAGAGCGATACGTTGCCGGACACGACGGGGAAGGCGAGCGCGGTGCAGGCCTCGGCCATGCCTTCGACGGCGCCCACGAACTCGCCCATGATCTCGGGGCGCTCGGGATTGCCGAAATTCATGCAGTCGGTGATGGCGAGCGGGTCGGCGCCGGTCGCCGTCAGATTGCGCCAGCATTCCGCCACCGCCTGCTTCGCCCCTTCACGCGGGTCGGCCGCGCAATAGCGGGGCGTCACGTCGCAAGAGATGGCGAGCCCCTTCTTGGTGCCGTGCACGCGCACCACGGCCGCATCGCCGCCGGGGCGCTGCACCGTTTCGGCCATGACCATGTGGTCGTACTGCTCCCAGATCCAGCGACGCGAGGAGAGCGCAGCGGAGCCCATCATGGCTTCGAGCGCTCCCAACATGCTGTTCGGCGCCTTCACGTCCTCAGGCGCGATGACGGCTTGCGCCGGCGTCTCAGTCCACGGCCGCTCATAGACGGGTGCGGCGTGGGCGAGCGCCGCGAGCGGTATGTCGGCTTCGACCACACCGCTGTGGCGCACCACCAGGTGGCCCGTGTCGGTTGTGTAGCCGATCACCGCGAAATCGAGCCCCCATTTCTTGAACACGCGCTCGGCAAGCTTCTCCGCGCCTTGCTTCAGCACCATGAGCATGCGCTCCTGGCTCTCCGACAGCATCATCTCGTAGGCGGTCATGCCCTCTTCGCGGGTCGGCACCTGATTGAGGTTGAGGTCGATGCCGACGCCGCCTTTGTCGGCCATCTCGACCGATGAGGAGGTGAGCCCTGCCGCGCCCATGTCCTGGATGGCGACGATGGCGTCCTCGGCCATCAGCTCAAGGCAGGCTTCGAGCAGGAGCTTCTCGGTGAAGGGATCGCCCACTTGCACGGTCGGGCGCTTTTCCTCCGAGGCCTCGTCGAACTCTGCCGAGGCCATGGTGGCGCCGTGGATGCCGTCGCGCCCGGTCTTCGATCCCACATAGACCACGGGAAGGG
>DFXC01000054.1:0-4219 GCA_002383105.1 Hyphomicrobiaceae bacterium UBA4118 | reverse complement strand
GGGTCGAAATTGGTCTCCCCGCCGACCGTGGGCACGCCCATGCAATTGCCGTAGTCGCCGATGCCCGAGACCACGCCCGCCACGAGATGCCGTGTCTTAGGGTGGTCAGGGGCGCCGAAGCGGAGCGCATTCATATTGGCGACGGGGCGCGCGCCCATGGTGAACACGTCGCGCATGATGCCGCCGACGCCTGTCGCCGCCCCCTGATAGGGCTCGATGTAAGAGGGGTGGTTGTGGCTCTCCATCTTGAATACCGCCGCCTGACCGTCGCCGATATCGACCACGCCCGCATTCTCTCCCGGGCCCTGGATCACCTGCGGGCCTTCGGTGGGGAGCTTTTTCAGCCACACCCGCGAAGATTTATAGGAGCAGTGCTCGGACCACATCACCGAGAAAATGCCGAGCTCGGTGAGGCGCGGTTCGCGGCCGAGTGCTGCGACGAGCAGTTGGTATTCGTCGGGCGACAGCCCATGCTCCCTGATGATGTCCTCGGTGAGGGCATTGTCTGCCCTGGCCGCTCGCGCCGCGACGTTCAATGGAGCGTCTCCACCAGCGAGAGGAACATCTTGGCGCCGTCGGTACCTGAGAGTGCTGCGTCGGCGAGTCGCTCAGGGTGCGGCATCAGCCCGAGCACGGTGCCCGTCTCGTTGTAGATGCCGGCGATGTTGTGGGCCGAGCCGTTGGGATTGGCAAAAGCCGTGACCTCGCCGCCTCGCTCGCAATAGCGGAAGGCCACGCGACCTTCGCCTTCGAGCCGCGCCAACGTCGCCGCGTCGGCGAAATAGAGGCCGTCTTTATGGGCGATGGGGAGCCTGATCACGTCACCCTTTTGGTAGCGACCCGCGAAGCGGGTGTCGTTCCGCTCGACCCTGAGATGCACGTCCTTGCAGATGAATTTGAGTGTGGCGTTGCGCATCAGCACGCCGGGCAGGAGCCCCGCCTCGGTCAGCACCTGAAAGCCGTTGCAGATGCCGAGCACGGGCGTGCCGGCGCGCGCGCGGGCCACCACCTCGCGCATCACCGGCGAGTGCGCCGCCATGGCGCCGGAACGGAGATAGTCGCCATAGGAGAAGCCGCCGGGGAGCACGATGAGATCGCTGGCGGGAACTTCCGAATCGCCGTGCCACACCATGGCCGGCGGATGCCCGGTCGCGGCTTCCAGCGCCACGGCCGCGTCGCGGTCGCAATTCGATCCGGGAAAAACGATAACGCTCGCTTTCATGGCATCCACTTCTCTACCTGTCATCGCCTGGCTTGATCGTGCGATCCAGCAACCTCGGGCAAGGATTACTGGATGCCCGCTTTCGCGGGCATGACAATCGCTTCAATGACGAAGGAGTACCAACTTGGGCTAAGCCGCCTCGAGCTCATAGGCGTAGTTCTCGATGATGGTGTTGGCGAGAAGCTGCTCGCACATGCGCTCGATCTCGGCGCGGGCGCGAGTGGGATCGCTCTCCTCCACCTCGACCTCGATATATTTGCCCTGGCGCACATTGCCAACCAAGCCGAAGCCAAGCGCGTGCAGCGCGCCCGCGATCGCCTTTCCTTGCGGGTCGAGCACCCCGGGCTTGAGCGTGATGGTGATGCGCGCCTTCATGCCGGCAGGAGCCGCCTTCGTCCCTATTTCGAGCGCACCAGCACCGGGCCCGTGCGTGCCCGCGTCGGGTTGTCAACATGCAGCCCGAGCCGGCGCGCCACCTCCTGATAGGCTTCGACCAGCCCGCCCAGGTCGCGGCGGAAACGGTCCTTGTCGAGCTTGTTCTGCGTCTCGATATCCCATAGCCGGCAGCAATCGGGCGAGATCTCGTCGGCGAGGATGATGCGCATTACATCATTTTCCCAGAGCCGGCCGAACTCGCACTTGAAATCCACGAGCCTGATGCCGACGCCGAGAAACAGCCCCGACAGGAAGTCGTTGATGCGGAGCGCGAGCGACATGACGTCGTCGATCTCCTGCGGCGTCGCCCAGCCGAAAGCGGTGATGTGCTCCTCGGTGACCATCGGGTCGCCGAGCTGGTCGGACTTGTAATAGAACTCCACGATGGAGCGGGGGAGCGCCGTCCCCTCGTCGATGCCGAGTCTGGTCGACAGCGAGCCGGCGGCGACGTTGCGCACCACCACCTCGAGCGGAATGATTTCGACCTCGCGGATCAACTGCTCGCGCATGTTGAGCCGCTTGATGAAATGCGTCGGCACGCCGACCTCTCCGAGCTTCTGGAACAGGTACTCGGAGATGCGGTTGTTGAGGACGCCTTTGCCCTCGATCTTGTCGTGCTTCTTGTTGTTGAAGGCCGTGGCGTCATCCTTGAAGTGCTGGATGAGCGTGCCGGGCTCGGGCCCCTCATAGAGGATCTTGGCTTTGCCTTCGTAGACGCGCCGGCGGCGGTTCATGTTTGGTTCCTCACTCACGGATGGCTCTGACTGCTGACAAACGCCAAATGCGCGGGGGAGAGGTCACCCAGGCCGCGCGCAATTTGCAAATTGCCATCGCCGGAATCGATTCAAGGAGTCTGAGGCGACCTTAGCGTAAGGGAAGGGGGCATACAACGTCCGCGGGCCGCACGCGGTTTCTCCCCTGGATTTGTTGATTTCCGGGCCTTTGGGGGCTATCCCTCGCACCTGGAGGCGCTTAGTTTCCCCCATAATTTCTGCGGGTTTCACCCCTCGATTCGGAGAGGGGCTCAAGGAGGCGGCGAGCAGATGACAAGCTTTGAGGATCGCGAGAAGGGCTACGAGCGGAAATTCGCTCATGACGAGGAGCTCAAGTTCAAGGCGAACGCGCGGCGGAACAAGCTGCTGGGCCTTTGGGCGGCCGGGCTGATGGGGATCAAGGGCGACGAGGCACAGGCCTATGCGCGCGAAGTGATCAAGACCGACATGGAGCTTCCGGGGGAGGAGGACGTCTTCCGCAAGATCAGGCGCGACTTCGATGCCAAGGGCATCGGCCAGTCCGACCACCTGATCCGGAACAAGATGGCGGACCTGATGGGCGAGGCCGTCGTCCAGCTCGAAACCGAAGCCAAGGGTTGAGCGTACGCCGATGCGCGAGGATCGCTTCCGCAAGGCGGCAAAAGAGCGCCGCACACTGCTCAACGCCTGGCTCACCCTCAACAATCCCTTCCTCATCGAGTTGATCGGGGAGGCGGGATGGGACTGCCTCACCATCGATCAGCAGCATGGGCTTGGCGGCAACGAGGCGCTGCTCAGCTGCCTCACCGCCGCGCGCGCCGCCGACCTGCCGGCGATCGTCCGCGTCGCCGAGAACGACCCGGGCCTGATCGGGCGCGCGCTTGACGCCGGCGCGCAAGGCATCATGTGCCCGATGATCGAGACGCTCGAGGACGCGGAGGCCTTCGTGAAGGCGGTCAAATATCCGCCCCGGGGCTTGCGCAGCTGGGGCCCTTACCGGGCCCGGCTTGACTATGAGGGCGATTATTTCACCACCGCCAATAACTGGACCATCGCCTGCCCGCAGATCGAGACCAAGGGCGCGCTCGACCAGCTCGACGACATCCTTGGCCTCGACGGCGTCGACATGGTCTGCTTCGGCCCTAACGATCTCTCTGTGGCGCTCACCGGGCGCCTCGACATTTGGGCGAGCGAGGTCAAGGAGGCGATGCAGCTCGTGTTGAGCAAATGCCGCGAGATGTCTGTGATGGCATTGATTTTTGCCAATGACGCGGACTACGCCAAGCCTCTGGTCGCTAATGGCTGGGACATCGTTGCGGCTGGCACCGATGCCGGATGGTTCGGCAAGGCCGCCGTCGAGGTCAAGCGCCAAGCCACCACGCCCTGATAGGCGGCAATGAGGATCGACGGTCGCCCGAGCCTGTGCCAAGATGGCACCCGGGGACGAAGTGGGGGCATGGCATGGGATCACCGGTCCGCATCTTGATTGCTTTTCTTGCGCTGGCGATCTCTGTCGGCGCGGCGTCGGCGCGCGACGGGACGACGACGACCGAGCTTGGCCTGCACGCAAGACCGGGCGCGACCTCCGAGCTGCTCCTCACCATGCCGGCCGGCGCGCGCGTCGAGGTGGGAGCCTGCTCGGGCAGTTGGTGCAGGGTCGTGTGGAACAGCTATTCCGGCTATGCGAGCAAGAGCGGACTTTCGATCAGCGCGGCTGCCCCCCGAGCGGTGCGCAGCGGGGCCTATGCACAAGAGGCGGAAGTCTTGCCGGTCTATCCGCGCTATCCCTACCGCTCGGGCTACTACCCCA
>DFXC01000189.1 GCA_002383105.1 Hyphomicrobiaceae bacterium UBA4118 | reverse complement strand
CGATGCCGCCGCCGACGATGAGCAGGATGCGCTTGTTTTGCACTTCGTCTCACTCCGCTGCCGCCTCATCGTCATTCCGGCTCCAAGTCCGAATCCAGTGCGCGAAGCGCAAAGAAAAAAGCTGGATCCCGGCTTTCGCCGGGATGACGCCGTGCGGCGACCTAAGCCATAGGACATTGACCGACACAAGCCGGGCAATGACAAGAAATAACGTTAGTGGTCAACAATTAAAAGAGCAGGGCGAACGCGATGGCCGCGAGCGCCAACGCGCCGACCCAGATGCCGATGCGGCTCATGCGGTTCTGGCGGCTTTGCGCCTCGGCCAGGCGCTCGACGGTGTCGTTGTCGAGGCGCATGCCCTCCTCGGCCATGGCGGCGAAGGCGTCTGCCGTGCGCTCGGCCTGCCCGAGCAGCTTCGGGATGTCGCCGACGAAGCGGCCGACGCTCGCCGCCCCTTCCGCCGCCGCCTCGATGCGGGCGCCAGGCCCAAGCTCCTTCTCCAGCCACTCCTGCACCACCGGGTCTGCCACCACCCACATGTTCAGCTCGGGATCGAGGCTCCGTCCCACGCCCTCGACCACCACCATGGTTTTTTGCAGGAGAAGCAGCTCGGGGCGCGTCTGCATGTCGAAGACTTCGGTGTATTGGAAGAGCTGGCCCAACACTTGGGCCATGGAGATTTCGTTGGCCGGCCGGTCCATGATCGGCTCGCCGATGGCGCGTAAGGCTTGCGCGAATTGGGCGACCGAATGCCGCCGCGGCACGTAGCCCGCCTCGAAATGCACCTCGGCGACGCGGCGATAGTTGCGGGTGATGAAGCCGTGCAGGATCTCGGCGAGGAAGCGCCGCTCCTTCATGCCGAGGCGCCCCATGATGCCGAAATCGACGGCGACGATGCGCCCCTGATCGTCGATGAACAGATTTCCCGGATGCATGTCGGCATGGAAGAAGCCGTCGCGCATGGCGTGGCGGAGGAAGGTTTGCATCAGCCGGGCGCCGAGCGCCTTCAGGTCGTGGCCAGCCGCGCGCAAGGCCGCATGGTCGGCGATCGGAATGCCGTCGATCCATTCAAGCGTCAGCGCGCGCCGCGCGCTCCGCGTCCAGTCGACCTCCGGTACGCGAAAACCCTCGTCGTTCTTGGAGTTCTCCGCGATCTCGGAGATGGCCGCAGCCTCCATACGCAAATCCATCTCGATGGCGACCGACTTGGCGAGGGTGTCGACCACGGCGATCGGCCGCAAGCGGCGCGAGGGACGATGCAGGCGCTCGACCATGCGGGCGGCGAAGAAATAGCTGTCGAGGTCGCGCTGGAAGCGCTGCTCGATGCCGGGCCTGAGCACCTTCACCGCCACCGGCTTGAGCGTCCCGTCGAGCTGGCGCACCTGCGCCTTGTGCACCTGGGCGATCGAGGCGGCTGCGACCGGAGGGCCGAACTCGGCGTAAAGCGTGTCGATGGGGCTTCCCAGCGCATCCTCGACCGCCTGCCGCGCCTCGGTCTGCGAGAAGGGTGGGAGGCGATCCTGAAGCGTGGAGAGGTCGCGGGCGAGCTCGCACCCGATAATGTCGTCGCGGGTGGCGAGGAACTGGCCGAGCTTGATGTAGGAGGGGCCGAGCGAAGTGAGCGCCTCGGAGAGCCGCGTCTCGTTGGGCGCCTCTCCCGCGCCGTTCTTGCGAAGCGGCGCGGTCACGCGGCTGAACAGCGCAAGCGGCGCCGGCAGGTTCGCCTGCTCGGGCATCACGCGCGCGCCGCTCCAGGCGATGACGACGCCCGCCCGCGTGAGCCGCGCCATATTGGCGATCGCGTTCACCTATAGGTCCTCATCATAGCCTCCAGGCGGAGTGGATGGCCGCGATCCCGCCGGTGAGATTGCGGTAGCGCGCCCGCTCGAAGCCAGCATTCTCGATCAATCCCATGAAGGTTTTCTGATCGGGGAAGCGGCGGATGCTCTCCACGAGATAACGGTAGGAGGCGCTGTCGCCGGTCACGAGGCCGCCAAGTATCGGAATGGCGCCGAACGAATAGGCGTCGTAAAGCCTATCGAGCACCGGCACCTCAACACTCGAGAATTCAAGGCAGAGGAACCGCCCGCCGGGCTTCAGCACGCGGAAGGCCTCGGCAAGCGCCGCCTCAAATTGGGTGAGATTGCGCATGCCGAAAGCGATGGTGTAGGCGTCGAAGCTCGCTTTCGCGAAGGGCAAGGCCTCGGCATTGCCGCGCACGAAGCTGAGCCGGTCCGCTTCCTTTTCGCCGCGCGCCCGCCCCACCTCGATCATCTCGGCGCTGATGTCGCAGACCACGGCGCTCGCCCCCTTGCCGGCGTCTCTCACGAATCTGAGGGCGACATCGCCGGTGCCCCCGGCAACGTCGAGAAGGGCATAGGAAACGGCGCTTTTCGGCGGCGCGAGCCAGGCGAGAAGCTCGCTTTTCCACAGTCGGTGGAGGCCGCCAGACATCAGGTCGTTCATCAGGTCGTAGCGGCGCGCGACCTTGGCAAAAACCTCGTTCACAAGGCCTTGCTTTGTCTCACCCGCGACATCGGCAAAGCCGAAGCTTGCCTTCGCGTTTGCGGCATCAGGGCGCTCAAGGTCCTCGTTCATGCGCGGGACAATAGCGCAAGGCCCAAGATCAGGCTATTGTTGCAGCGCAACGGAGCTTCTTCTGCAGTGCGATATGGCGTTCATCATGCCGGAGCTTCCCGAGGTCGAGACCGTGCGCCGAGGACTTGAGCCTGTCCTGGTCGGCAACGCGTTCACGCGCGTCGAGCAGCGGCGCGGCGATCTGCGCTTTCCGCTGCCCAAGCATTTCGGGGCGAGGCTTGAGGGGCGGAAGGTCGAGGCGCTGGACCGGCGCGCCAAATATCTGCTTGCCCGCCTCGATGACGGCGAGGTGCTGGTGATGCATCTCGGCATGACCGGCAGCTTCAGCATCGACGCTGCCAATGGCGCGGCGAGCGTCCCTGGGCGTTTCGCCCATCCTCAGGCCGACATCCCCAAGCACGAGCACATCGTGTTCCATCTCGGCGACGGCACCGCGATCCGCTATAGCGACGCGCGACGCTTCGGGCTTATGGACCTCATCCCTGCCGACGCGCTCGAGAGCCATGCGCTGTTCAAGGGCCTCGGCATCGAGCCGCTCAGCTCCGCCTTCACGCCCGCCTGGCTCGCGTCAAGGCTCAAGGGCAAGGCCACCTCGATCAAAGCGGCCCTTGTCGACCAGAGGCTGATCGCCGGCCTTGGTAACATCTACGCTTCAGAGGCGCTCTACCGGGCCCGCATCTCTCCGCTCAAGCTTGCGGGCTCGCTCGCCACGAAATCCGGCAAGTCGACGGCCAAGACGGAAGCGCTGGTCGCCGCCGTCAAGGCGGTGCTCGAAGATGCGATCAAGGCCGGCGGGTCCTCTTTGCGCGATTACAAGCGCGCTGACGGCTCGCTCGGGAGCTTCCAACACAGATTCAAGGTCTATGGCCGCGAAGGCAAGTTGTGCCCGCGCAAAGGCCGCGGAGGAACCGTACGCCGGATTGTCCAGGGAGGACGCTCCACGTTCTATTGCCCAACCTGTCAACGCTAAAGGACCTCATGCGCCATGTTTGTCGATGAACTCAGCATGAAACAAGAAAAGAGCAAAGCAACACCGGCCTACGAGACGCTCCTCGTCACCAACAAAGGCAAAGTCGGCGTCATCACGCTCAACCGCCCGCACGCGCTGAACGCGCTGAACGCGCTGCTTATCTCCGAGCTCAACCGCGCGCTCGACCGCTTCGAGGCCGACCCCGCGATCGGCTGCATCGTCATCACCGGCAGCGAAAAGGCGTTTGCCGCGGGCGTCGATATCAAGGAGATGCAGGCCAAGACCTTCGTCGAGGCATACGGCAGCGATTTTCTTGCCCCCTTCGACCGCATCGGCCATTGCCGCAAGCCGATCATCGCGGCGGTCGCAGGATATGCGCTCGGCGGCGGCTGCGAGCTTGCCATGAGTTGCGACATCATCATCGCCGCCGACAATGCCGCGTTCGGCCAGCCCGAGATCACGCTCGGCATCATGCCGGGCGCGGGCGGCACCCAGCGGCTGACGCGCGCCGCGGGCAAGGCCAAGGCCATGGATCTCTGCCTCACCGGACGGCGCATGTATGCCGAGGAGGCCGAGCGTTCCGGTCTGGTGAGCCGCGTGGTGCCCGCAGACTGCCTCCTCGATGAGGCAATGAACGTGGCCGACAAGATCGCGAACCTGTCGCAGCACGCGGTGATGATGATCAAAGAGGCGATCAATCGCGGCTTCGCCACGACACTTGCCGAAGGCACCAGATTCGAGCGCGGCCAGTTCTACTCGCTGTTCGCCACCGAAGACCAGAAAGAGGGCATGGCCGCCTTCATCGAGAAGCGGGCGCCGGTGTTCACCAACCGGTAGGACGCTCCTCTTCCTACCCGCTACTGGCCCGGTGGCGCCTCTGCGGGGAGCGCCGGCTCCGCGTCTATAGAGGGGGATGCCGGCATGGCGTCGGCCGGGTAGCTTGAGGAAGCCGAGGCGCTTCCTTCTTGATCGTGTTCCCCGAAGGCCGACGGATCGCTGATGACCGACGGATCGGCGGCTTGTAACTGGGGCGCGTTGGCGCCGGTCACCGCATTCAGGGCTTCCTCGATTCTTGCCTTAGATGTCGTGTCGGGGTTGAGGGCCAGCGCCTTGTTGAAGTCCGTCCGCGCCTTGTCGAAATCGCCTTTGGCGGCATAGACGGCGCCCCGGTTCCAGAAAGCATAGAGATTGGTGGAGTCGATCCGGGCGGCCTCGTTGAGATCGGCAAGGGCTCTGTCGACCTCGCCCTTCTGCATGCGAACGAAGCCGCGATCGCTATAGAGATACGACAGACTCCGTCCAGTGAATTTGCCGGAGGCGATAGCGCGGTCGCAGGCGGCGATTCCGTCATCGCCCGATGACTTCTCGCAGGCCCGGAAGTCGGGGTCGGTAGCTGACAAGTCGCTCGTCGGTCCGGCGGCGGCGTAGCCTCCGCTCGTTTCCGCCGCCTTGCCGACGATCATTTCTGCGTTGCCGCCGGGCTGCGCCGCGGCGATTTGCTGCTGGGCCTGCAACTCCGGCTTCTCGAGCCCCACCGGCTTGGTCACAAGGAAGGTATCCGGGCCGTCAGGGCTGACCGATGTCCGGTCGTGGGCAGGCCAGAAAACCAACCCCGCGCCAATGGCAAGAAGAAGGGTTGCTGCCGCGCCCGCCGGCCATACCCATCGCGGGGTCTTTTCCGGCTTAGCGTCCCCTTTGTCGGTCGCAGGCTTGCCCGGCCCTGCCCCCTCTTCCTCGGCGAGCAAGTTTGCCAAGCGATCGATATGGGGGCCAAGCCTCCCCGAAAAGGCATCGATCCATTGGGTGCCGGAGATGAAAAGCTCAAGCGACGGCGAGGGCTCGACGTTTGCGACGCGGATGGCGAAAATCGGCTTCTTCTTGCTGACGGCGCGCTCAACCTCGCGGGCGACGAACGCTGAGTCATTGGATGCCCTCGACAACACGAGAACGAAGCTGCGCGCGTTCTCGATCCCCGTGATGATCTCGTCGCCGTAGGAGCGCCCGGCTCTCACATCCCGCGGGGCAATCCAGCATTCCAAGCCGCGCTCCTCCAAGGAGGCAGCGATCTCTTGCGCCTTTTTGCATCACCCTTGGCATGGCTGATGAAGGCCGAGAGATGTGAAGCCTGTATTGGCTTTTTGGCTGGCACGGTGCGGACTCGCGAGTTAGGGGCGGCAGAAAGCGATCATGGCGTCCCCGCACGCCTTGTCAACTCGGCTCCCGGCGAGGCCAGGGGGGCCTCACACCCGGTAATAGTCGCGATACCAGGCGACGAAGCGCTCAATCCCAACGTCGAGCGGGGTTCCGGGCTGAAATCCGGTGGCCTCCTTCAGCGCCTCCACGTCGGCATAAGTCTCCGCCACGTCGCCGGGCTGTGCTGGCAAGAGCTCGATCTTAGCCTCCCGGCCGAGGGCCCTCTCGATCGTGGCAATATAGTCGAGCAAAGCGACCGGGCTGTGATTGCCGATATTGTAGACGCGGTAAGGTGCCTCCGATGTCGCAGGGTCGGGTGCCTCGGGGCGCCAATTGGGATCGGGGCTGGCGACCGTATCCAGGGTGCGCAGGACGCCCTCCACCGCGTCGTCGACATAGGTGAAGTCGCGGGCGTGATGGCCGTAGTTGAAGACCGGGATGGGCTCGCCTGCGAGGATCTTGCGGGTGAAGATGAAGAGCGACATGTCGGGACGCCCCCAGGGACCGTACACGGTGAAGAACCGCAATCCCGTGACCGGAAGCCGGAACAGATGTGCATAAGAGTGGGCCATCAGCTCGTTCGCCTTCTTGCTCGCGCCATAGAGGCTGACCGGATGGTCGACATTGTCGCTGACCCTGAATGGAAGCGCGCGATTTCCGCCATAGACCGAGCTCGACGAGGCATAGACGAGGTGCTCCACCCCGTGGTGCCGGCAGCCCTCAAGCACGTGCAGGAAGCCCGTGATGTTTGAGTTGATATAGGCGTGCGGGTGCTCGAGCGAGTAGCGCACGCCGGCTTGGGCGGCGAGATGGATCACGCGGCTCGGCTTCTCCTCGGCGAAGGTGGCCTCGATCATCGTCCTGTCGCCGAGATCGGCCTTGATGAAGCGGAAGCGCTCGCGCTCCTTAAGCCGGGCGAGGCGCGCCTCTTTCAGCGACACATCGTAGTAAGAATTGAGGTTGTCGAGGCCGATCACCTCGTGCCCGCGATCGATGAGGCGGGATGCGGTGTGATAGCCAATGAAGCCGGCGGCGCCGGTGACCAGGACTCGCATCGTCTCGCTTCGTCGCCTCTCGTCTCAGGGGATGGCCGGAAAGAGCCGCGGAACAAGGCCACCGAGACCTCCCCGTGTCAATTGCATGCGGACGTGCGCACCTTTGGGCCGGCTGTTGACTTAGGTTGACGCCTCTAGGGGCGCTCGCTATAGAGCACCACAATCACCCGCTCACGTTTCCCGTGCTTTCTTCCCCGCCTTAAAGCCGGAAGGGCGCGT
>DFXC01000126.1:11000-11928 GCA_002383105.1 Hyphomicrobiaceae bacterium UBA4118 | reverse complement strand
GGCGACGTGGCCCATGGCATCAAGGGCATGGACCCGATCTCGAGCGGCCAGCTCTCCCGCGAGGAGATCGCCGCCGCCGAGGACGACACGGCCCACCGGCTGAAGCTCTCCGAGCCCAAGGTCGAGGTGCCCGAGGTGAAGACCAAGCGCGGCCCGCGCTATACGCCGGTGTCGCGCCGCCAAGATCGGCCTAACGCGATTCTCTGGCTGCTCAAGAACCATCCTGAGCTCAAGGACTCTCAGATCATGCGCCTGGTCGGCACTACCAAGCCGACCATCCTCGCCATCCGCGAGCGCAGCCATTGGAATTCGCCGAACCTTCAGGCGCAAGACCCCGTGACGCTCGGGCTGTGCAGCCAGATCGACCTCGATGGCGAGGTGAAGAAGGCGGCCGCGCGCCTCGAGCGCGAGCGGAAAGAGGCCGGCATAACCGAGCCCGCCAAGACCGGGACGCTGCTCCCTGCCGAGGAGACCATAGCGCCCGCTCCCCCGCCGCCTGAGCCCCAGCGGCCGATGGCCACCGCGCTCGCCCAGGAGGCACGCGCGGCCATGGCGACCCCCGATGTCGAGGAGGACACCCCTGATATCGAGTCCGTCTTTGCCAGGCTGAAAGAGCTGAAGCGCACCGACGTCGCGTCCGACTAGCGCCCCTCTCTATCCCTCCCCTTCAGGGGAGGGTGGCTCGCGCCGAACTTCGTTTCGGCATGCATCCAGCCGCCGCTCGTCATTCCGGCGCAAGCCGGAATCCAGCGCGCGAATAAGACTG
Source organism: Hyphomicrobiaceae bacterium UBA4118 (assembly GCA_002383105.1). Lineage (GTDB taxonomy): Bacteria > Pseudomonadota > Alphaproteobacteria > Rhizobiales > Methyloligellaceae > Methyloceanibacter. The sequence goes on along the minus strand of DFXC01000126.1, from coordinate 11,162 downwards.
GACCCCGGCTCTCGCCGGCGTGACGAAGCAGGGTGAACCCCCGCACCCCAAACTTTGACGCTGATCAAAGCAGCGCCGGACGCCGCGTTCGATGCTCGCACCTCGATTCATCCGCGAGGTGCCTCATGAGCTCGGTCGATATCTTCTATTTGGGTCTGGTGC
>DFXC01000126.1:2137-10799 GCA_002383105.1 Hyphomicrobiaceae bacterium UBA4118 | reverse complement strand
CCCATACCGCCATCATCCACGGCCAGGAGCACATCTCCTACGGCGACTTCTACGCCCGCGCCCGCAGGCTCGGCTCCGCGCTTACCTCGCGCGGGTTCGGCGAGGGCGACACCGTCTCGGTGNNGGGGGGCCGAAAGCCGACAATCCAGAAATCAGACGTGCCGGTTCCCGCGCTTGAACCGGGCTTCCGGTTTCTGGCGACTGGTGTCTGGCTCCTTGCGGACGGGCTCATGCCTTCGCTAGGGTGCCAAGAGGAAACGCGCCCAACGAGACGGCCAAGCCATGGCCAACCCTTACGACACCGGCCTCGACAAGACCCCGGCCAATTACCAGCCGCTGACCCCGCTCGTCTTCTTAGAGCGCGCGGCTTCCGTCCATCCCGCCCATACCGCCATCATCCACGGCAAGGAGCACATCTCCTACGCGGACTTCTACGCCCGCGCCCGCAAGCTCGGCTCGGCGCTTGCCTCCCGCGGGTTCGCCGAGGGCGACACCGTCTCGGTGATGCTCGCCAACTCTCCCGCCATGCTCGAGGCCCATTACGGCGTGCCCATGGCGGGCGCCGTGCTCCACTCTATCAATACCCGCCTCGACGCACCGGCCATCGCCTTCATGCTCGATCACGCCGACGCCAAGGTCTTGATCGCCGACACCGAGTTCGGGCCCGTGCTCAAGCAGGCGCTCAGCAAGACCGCCGTGAAGCCGCTGCTGATCGATTATCGCGACCTGCAATGCGGGGTCGAAGGCAAGCGGCTCGGCAATCTCGACTATGAGGACTTCATCGCCGACGGCGACCCCGACTTCGCATGGGAAATGCCGTCCAACGAATGGAACGCGATCTCGCTCAACTATACGAGCGGTACCACCGGCAACCCCAAGGGCGTCGTCTATCACCACCGCGGCGCAGCGCTCATGTGCTACGCCAACACCATCGCCACCGGGATGGGCCAGCATCCGGTCTATCTGTGGACGCTGCCCATGTTCCACTGCAACGGCTGGTGCTTTCCCTGGTCGATCAGCCTCGTGTCGGGCACCCATGTGTGCTTGCGCTCGGTGCGCGCCAAGCAAATGTACGACGCCATCGCCAATCACAAGGTGACGCATCTCTCCGGCGCGCCCTTCGTCATGTCCTGCCTGCTCAACGCGACCGACGAGGAGCGGCAGCCCTTCGCCCAGCGCGTCGCCTTCAACCATGCTGCCGCCCCGCCGCCCGCCGCGGTGCTTGCCAAGATGGACGAGGCCGGCTTCGAGCTGACCCATCTCTACGGACTGACCGAGACCTATGGACCCGCCACGTTGAACGAATGGAAGGCCGCCTGGGACGAGCTTCCCGCCGAGGAGCGGCTCGCCAAGCGCATCCGTCAGGGCGTGCGCTATCACGCGCTCGAAGATCTGACGGTGATGCACCCGGAGACCATGGAACGCGTCGCGGCCGACGGCGAGACGCTCGGCGAGGTCATGTTCCGCGGCAATATCGTGATGAAGGGCTATCTCAAGAACCCGCACGCCACCGATGAGGCTTTCGCCGGCGGCTGGTTCCATTCCGGCGATCTCGGCGTGTTGCACCCCGACGGCTACATCCAGCTGAAAGACCGCTCCAAGGACATCATCATCTCGGGCGGCGAGAACATCTCATCGATCGAGGTCGAGGACGTGCTGTACAAGCACCCCGCCGTGCAGGCCGCGGCCGTCGTCGCCAAGGCTGACGCGAAATGGGGCGAGACCCCTTGCGCCTTCGTCGAGTTGAGGCCGGGCGCTCACGCGACGGGAGAGGAGATCATCGCCTGGTGCCGCGAGAAGCTAGCCCGCTACAAATGCCCGCGCCATGTGGTGTTCGTCGAGCTGCCCAAGACCTCGACCGGTAAGATCCAGAAATTCAAGCTGCGCGAGCTGGCCAAGGAGGCGTGAGCGCGAGCGCGTTCATGGGCGGGCACCGCGCCAGAACGTGCGGAGCGTGGCGGACGCTTGAGCGTCGAGCCCTTGCCGACCGCACGCTGACCGGGTTGAGTCTAGTGGCCGTGACCACCATGGCCGCCGTGGCCGCCGTGACCTCCGTGTCCGCCATGCCCGCCGTGACCTCCATGACCGCCATGCCCGCGGCCGCCATGATCGCCGTGACCGCCATGCCCTACGTGGAAGTTGAAGTTGTTGCCGCCATGGCCATGGCCGTGGCCCCTGCCGCCGTGGAAGTTGTAGAAGTTCCGGCCATAATAGTTGTAGTTGTAGTGCCTGTAGTTGTAGTGATGGTGGCGGTAATAAGGGAAGCCATACCCGTACCAGCCATACCCATAGCCGTAGGGTCGGCACTGGCCCCAATAGTCGAGATACCAGCCCGGCCCGCAATACCAATCCGCCTTGACGACGTCTGTCGGTGCGGCCCGGCCTAAGGGCGCCGCTGCCGAACCGGGATTGACGGCCGACGCCGGCGCAAGGCTCGTAAGAAGCCCAACCAAGGCGATGGCCGTAATGGCAACAATCTGCGTTGATCGCATTCCAGATCCTCCAGGGCCGCGCGCGCCTGACCTCGGCTTGCGCCGGCCCTTGAATGAGATGACTGACGGCGAGAACGGACGAAGCTGTCCATCGTTCCGCCGCTCACTGAGACGTTACCGCGGGATATGAGGACATTGAGCCGGGATCGCAAGATCCGCCCCGACGAGGGGCTGCGCCGGAAGGAGGGTTCGCGCCAATCTGAGTGGGGGGAACCAGCCATAGAACTCGAGAACCTCTTCAAGGAGATCGCGGGGTTTGTCGCCTCGCCATCGAGGCCGCGGCAGTCCTCGTCGTGAGCTACGGCGCCATCCAGGCGCTGGTCGGCGTGCTCGCCTCAGCGTTTAGCCGCACGGCCGACGAGATGCGGGGCCGTGCCATCTGGCTCCAATTCGGGTAGTGGGCCAGTTTGAATAAGGCGGTGAGACATAGGCATTCAACCGCTCCTAAGCTAGGGTAACCCCGGGTGACCAGCGCTTAATTGCGGCCTTCCTGGCAATCGCCTTGCGCCGCTCGGCGCTCATGCCTTCTGCCCGAGCCTTCCCCCCCTTCTTGCCCATGGCCGCGGCGGCCGGGTCTTTCCCCTGTTCCTCTGGCGTCGGCGGCCGATCCTCGACCTCGCCTGACACGATGTCTGTCATGCGCTTAGCCCATTGGTTTAGGTCGCGAGGACGTTTTTTCTTTGTTGAGGGGTCGTCTGACGCAGGAGCACCGCCTTCGCTCTCCCAGCCTTCGAGGGCCTTGGTATTGTTGTTTGGGCGTTTGGGGTGCTGGCTCATTGTGGTTTGGGTCGCGCGGTGCGGGCGTGGTTTCTCTGCTCGCGCGCCATGTTCAGAAGCTCGTCAGAACGTTTGCCCTCGGTATCGATTCCGAGACGCTTTAGCTCAGCCTTGGCATCAGCCACAAGCTGATCGATTTTCGGCGGGGCTTTGTCCATTACGTCAATATGCGCTCGCCCCTGTCTTGTTTCCAGCGGCGTCCGTGCCTTATTCAAACTGGCCCACTACTCCAATTCGCCACCTGGATCCTGCTTGCCCTCGAATTCGCCCTGGCCGCCGATCTCGTGCGCACGGCGGTAGCGCCGACCTGGGACGACATCAGCAAGCTCGCCGTGATCGCCACCATCCGCACCATGCTCAACTATTTCCTTGCCAAGGATATCGCCGATTTCAGCGCGGCCAAGCAGTCCGCCGGAACTCCGCCCCCGGGCTAAACCTTGAGGCCGGCTGGGGTCGTGCGCCGCCCCTATTCCGTTGGACCCCTGCGCCAGAATATGTTTGAGTGGGCGGTCATTCGTGGCGCAGTTGCCAGGGGCAACCGCCTGCGCCATCCGGCATGTCTTCGGGGGTCGATGACGCCGGGCCGGTATGAGCGTCTGATCAGAGGGGCAGCGCTTCCGCAACCTACTCCAGCCTCTCGCGCGGAAGTTCACCCCTCATTGGGATTGAGGGATGTTGAGCACACCGAGCGCGACGTCAAAGCGATTCCAGATCGTCCTGATCAAGCCGTCCCATTACGACGCGGACGGCTACGTCGTGCAGTGGCTGCGCTCGACCATGCCGTCCAACTCGCTTGCTGCCGTGCATAGCCTGGCCAAGGGCGCCGCCGAGCGCGAGCTGCTTGGCCCCGACCTTCCCATCGACGTCTACGCCATGGACGAGACCAATACCCGTGTGCGCCCGCGCGAGATCGCGCGCCTCATCGAGAAGAACGGCGGCCTCGGCCTGGTCGGGATCGTCGGCGTGCAATCCAATGAATTCCCCCGCGCCGTCGACATCGCGCGTCCTCTGCGCAAGGCGGGCGTGCAAGTCTTGATCGGCGGCTTTCACGTGTCGGGCTGCCTCGCCATGCTGCCGGAGATCCCGGCCGACATCAAAGCCGCGCAGGATCTCGGCGTTTGCATTTACGCGGGCGAGGCCGAGGAAGGCTTCGAGGAAGCCATAGTGGACGCCGCGCGGGGCGAGCTTCGCCCCCTTTACGATCACATGAAGCACCTGCCGGACATCGGTGACATCGCCTCGCCCCCCTTCCTGCCGGTCGACTTCGTCAGGCGGACGATCGGCAATGTGACGAGCTTCGATGCCGGCCGCGGCTGCCCCTTCCAGTGCTCCTTCTGCACCATCATCAACGTGCAGGGGCGGAAGTCACGCTATCGCTCCCCCGACAGCGTCGAGCAGATCATCCGCATGAATTATGCTCAAGGGGTCAATCGCTTCTTCATCACCGACGACAATTTCGCCCGCAACAAGGATTGGGAAGCGATCTACGATCGCATCATCAAGCTGCGCGAAGTGGACGGCCTCAACATCGGCTTTTGTGTCCAGGTCGATACGCTGTGCCACAAGATCGATAACTTCATCGACAAATCGCGCCGCGCCGGCGTCACCCGGGTGTTCATCGGGCTCGAGAACATCAACCCGGCGAACCTGATCGCCGCCAAGAAGCGGCAGAACAAGATCACCGAGTACCGCAAGATGCTGCTCGAATGGAAGCGGGTCGGCATCATCACCTACGCCGGCTACATCCTCGGCTTCGAGAACGACACGCCGGAGTCGATCCGCCACGACCTGGAAATCATCAAGAGAGAGTTGCCCCTCGACATGCTCGAGTTCTTCGTGCTCACGCCGCTGCCGGGATCTGAGGACCACAAGGTGCTGTGGGAGAAAGGGGTCTGGATGGACCCCGACATGAACAAATACGACGTCGAGCACGTGGTCACCGCCCACCCCAAGATGACGGCTGCCGAGTGGGCGGGCGCCTATCAGACGGCTTGGGGCGTCTACTATACTGACGATCATCTCGAGACTATCCTCCGCCGCGCCTATGCGAGCGGGATCAATATCCGGTCGCTGATGCCCGTGCTGTTCTGGTTCTCGAGCGCCGTGCCGATCGAGAATCTGCATCCCCTGCAATGGGGCATCTTCCGCCTCAAATACCGCAGCGAGCGCCGCTCAGGCCTGCCGCTCGAATCGCCCATTGTCTTCTATGGCCGTTACGCCGCGGACATCGCCCGCAAGGCCGTGCTGATCGCGCGCCGTTGGTTGCACCTGAAGTCGATCGTGCGCAGGATCGAGGCCGACCCCGACGCCAAGCTCTATAGGGACGGAGCGCTGACGCCGGTGGCCGAGGAAGATGCCGACCATATGGACCTCTACACCCAGAACGAGGCCGCGCGCGTTGCGGTCGAGCGCGAGAACCGGGTGGCGGGCCGCCGCGGCAATGGGCATCCCGCTAGCGGCCATGGGGAGAACGGGCATCATCATGGCAACGGCCACGACGCCGGTCTCCACGACACCATGGCCACGATCACGACGAGCCCCAACCTGCCGCGGCCCCGCCGGCTTGAGAGGGTGTCCCACCGATGGGTGTGACCGCCGGGTGTAAGGAGTTCGTGAGGGACCCGCTCTCGGATTTCGGGCCGGTCACCATTCGCAACATGTTCGGAGACGCAGGCATCTACGCCGATGGCGTGATGTTCGCGATTCTGGTGGATGACACCCTGTATCTGAAGGCCGACGACGCCTCAGCTCGCGCTTTCGCCGCCGAGGGCAAGAAACCGTTCACCTATCGACCGTCCGGCCGAGCACCGGTCGCCATCTCATACTGGGAGGTGCCTGAACGCCTGTTGGACGATCCGGAGGAGCTGGCGACCTGGGCCCAGGAGGCGCACAGGATCGCCCGAGCGACGAAGAGCAAGAGCGCGGGCTAAGCGCGACCGGCCCCGGCAGTCCTAACGGCCGCCGAGCACCCGACTGATGACGTCAGCGAGGCCGCCCGGCCTCCGATGGAACCAACCCCGGGGCTGCTCGTCCTCGTCGCCAGCATCCACCTCCGCGGGAGCCCCGGGCGCGGCCGCCGGGGCAAGATATTGGGCCTTCATCCAGCCGGTCGCGGCGCTTTGCGGATCGGCAACTTCGACCCAGTTCTCATAGCGCGACACGACCCGCAAATTGCGGCCGTACGGAAAGGCGAACAGCATGGAAGCATCGTCGGAGGCGGAGGCATACATCCCTGCACCCGAGACCAGGACTTGCACCCACTGGTCAGAGCCTTCCCCAGGCCCTCCCGGCGGCGGCGCATTGGGATCGGCGGCGTCGGCCCCCTCTCCCGGCGCCATGGGCTGGGATGGATCGGCGCCTTCCTGCGGGCGTGCCGCCGTCTGATCGGGTGGACCGGGGCGGTCCGCCGGCGGCCCCGCCATGGGATCGGACGAGTCGGCGTTCTCTGCCGGCGGCAGCGGCGCCGCATCTGATGAGTCGGCGTCGTCGGCGGTCGGCGCGCCGGCGTCGGGGGCGCTCTCAGGACTCTGTTCCGCATCGGGCTCCGGCGCCGCGGTTTCGTCCGGAGCGACAGGGGTTGTCTCGACCGGAAGAGGCTCGACCGGGGAGATGTCCTTCTGCTGGGAAGCGCTCCCGTCAGGCGAAGTCGGCTGAGGCGCTGTGATCTGCCGCTCATAGGGTAGCAGCCGCGACGGCGGCGCGCTCGCGGTGCGCTTGATCGTAGGCTGGGGGCTCAAGACGATGTAGACCGCGCCACAGGCGATGGCCCCGATGGCCATGAGCGAAATGATAAGCCGTTTGATGGCAGGCCTCCCGTTTACCCCTCGCCGCCATTAACAGCGAAAAAGGCGGCAACAGCGTGGCTTCGCGCGACTTTTATCGGCCGGTTGAGCCTAATTTTCGGTGAACCGTCACAGCGCCAGCAGGGTCGGGGCGAAAAGGCCAAGTCCAGCAAAGACTAATGACACGTCACCGAGGCCGAAGGCGCCAAAAGCGAGCCACCCCACGCCGAGGATGATCGAGGCCGAGGCGAGCACGATGGCGAGCTGCAAGGCCGCCGAGGCATAGCCGAACAGGTTGTTGGCGGCGAGCGAAGTATCGCGATCCGCTTCCGCTGCCTTCGCCCGCGCCATCAGCTCCTTGCGTCCCTCGCCGCTCTTAGGATCGGACTCATACTCACCGATCTTGGCAGCCCACGCCTTGAGCTGGGCGTCGATGGCCGCCTGACGCTCGGGTGGGGCCCCTTCCCGCTCGATCTTGAGCACCTCGCTCTGCCGCTCGAGGGTGAACTGGCGGAGCGACTTCGCTTGGAAGAAGGCCCACAGATCCGAGGCCTGGATATTGCTCTGGACCGCGTCCTGCGCCGAGTTGTCGTCCTGCATCCCGACGATGGCGAGCAGCGCCGCGAGCGCCGCGATGAGGAGAGCGAGCTTGCGCGTGGGCGCGTCCTTGACGGCGTCCTCGATGCCTTCCTGAGCCTCTGTCGCGTCCGGTCTCTCCCTCTTCCCGTTGCACGGCTAGCCATCAAATGGCTCGAAAAGCCCCAAGACCGGGCCTCTGTCCAGAGGCGAATGTTGACACGCTTGCGGCGGCTAGGCGCAGTTCACGCCCATGGATTAGGATGCAAGCGAGCCCGCCCCTTCGCGCCCACCCGGATGACCTCATGCTCTCCTACAAGGAATACGACAATGCCCAAGCGGTCGAGATCGTCCTCTGGCGACGGAAGAGTTCGACGCCATCGCCAAGAAGCTCGAAGCCTTCATCAAGCGTCACCTCAGGTGCGCGTGCTCGAAGTGATCCAGGATTTCGAGGGCATGGACGCTGCTGCCTTCTGGCACGACGTGAAGTTCAGCTTGCGGCATCTGCACGATTTCAGCCGGCTTGCCATCGTGACCAATCCCGACATGCATCCTCTCTGGTCGGCCCTCGTCGCGCCCTTCATGCGCTGCAAGGTGGAGCATTTCCCGCCGGGCGAGGTGGACGCCGCCCGCGCCTGGCTGATGTGGCCCGAGGGTGCCGCCGATATTTGACCTACTGCGCGGGCTGATTGGGCTCCCCGGCAGGGGGCGCGGGCTGCTCCTGGATCGAATTGAGATATTCGATGATCGCCTCGACGTCGTGGGGGCTGAACACGAAGATCGGCATGTCGGGATGGCCTGAGACGATGCCCTCGGCAAGCGATTCGGCGAGATCCTCTACGGGGTATTTGCTGGACAAGGTGCGAAACGGCGGCGCCGGAGGATGCGGGCTGTCGCCCTCCTTGCCGATGGCATGACAGCGCGAGCAATTCTCCCTGACGAGTGCCTCGCCCTTGTCGGTTAGATCCTTCTGGACGGCAGCCGAAGGCGTTGCCGCAAACCCAAGGAGCAAGGCGGCGCCGACAGCAGCAGCGA
>DFXC01000126.1:0-2026 GCA_002383105.1 Hyphomicrobiaceae bacterium UBA4118 | reverse complement strand
AAGCTCTCCTTCGCGCGAACGGCGCCGCGCGGGTCAGGACGCTCGATATCCGGCTCTAAACCTCGCCTTGCTCCGGGCTGCCAAGCCTAATGGCTTGGCTCGTGCTTCAGCCGCTCCATCTCATCCTTGAGTCGCAATTTTTGACGCTTCCACTCCGCGATCTTGAGCGGGTCGGCTGTCGGCCTCCCCTGCTCTTCTTCGATTTTGCGATCTAATGCGCGGTGCTTTTCCGACAACTCCACGATGTGTGCGTCAAGCGCCATATGGGACCTCCATAGCCGTTGGTCTCGGGCCATCTATTGTGTCAAATCGACAACGATTTGTCTAATGCTGCCCTGCGGTGTGCTGTCACTCCTTGCGGCAGGTCACGACGCACAATGCCTGGCTAGTTGCGCTCGAGGCCTTGCGCGGCCCTCGGTTCGCCGCGATACTTTCGACCGTCCCAAGGGGCAGGCAGGGGAGCAGGGGACGTCCGATGGAGAGCGAGGAGATTCGCGAGCTCCGGACGACGCTGCTCAGGCTCAAGCAGGAGCACCGCGACCTCGACAGCGCCATCAATGCGCTGGAAGAATCGGGCCGCGCCGATGCGCTCCAGCTCAAACGGCTCAAGAAGAAGAAGCTGTTTCTCAAGGACGAGATCGCCCGCATCGAGGATCAGCTCCTCCCCGACATCATCGCCTGACCGCCGTGGCCCCCCTAAGTCACCGAAAGCCTTGAGACTTGCCTTGCCAAGCAAAGGCGCAACCCTATAATCCCGCGCTTTCCGCCGCCCCAGCCTGATCATCCCACGAGCGCGAGCATGAGCGTCGAGAAGCCCGTCGTCGGCATCATCATGGGCAGCCGCTCCGACTGGCCGACGCTGAAGGCTGCGGCAGCCGTGCTCGACGCGCTCAAAGTGCCTTACGAGACGCGCGTCGTCTCGGCGCACCGGACCCCTAAGCGGCTTTATACCTATGCGACGAGCGCGCGGGAGCGCGGGCTCAAGGTCATCATCGCCGGCGCCGGTGGGGCGGCGCATCTCCCCGGCATGACCGCCTCGATGACGGAGCTGCCGGTGCTCGGCGTGCCCATCGAAAGCCGCGCGCTGAAAGGCCTCGACAGCCTGCTCTCCATCGCGCAGATGCCGGCCGGGGTGCCGGTCGGCACCCTTGCCATCGGCGAGGCCGGCGCCACCAATGCCGGACTGCTCGCAGCGCAGATCCTGTCGCTCGGCGATGCGAGGCTTGCCGCCCGCGTCGTGGCCTGGCGCGCGGCGCAGACCGAATCCATAGCCGAGGCGCTCGAGGATAATGCCTGAGAGCCCGCTGGCCCCCGGCAGCACCATCGGCATTCTCGGCGGCGGCCAGCTCGCCCGCATGCTCGCGGTTGCCGCGGCGAGGCTCGGGCTCAAGACCCATATCTATTCCGACGAGGCCGGCGCGCCCGCCTTCGATGTCGCTGCGGCGAAGACGGTCGGCAGCTATGGGGACAAGGAGGCGCTCGCACGATTCGCCGGCGCCGTAGACGTGGTGACCTGTGAGTTCGAGAACGTCCCGGCCGAGACCCTGGAAGCTGCTGCGCGCGTCGCTCCCGTCTTTCCGCGGACCAAGTCCTTCGCCGTCGCGCAAGACCGGCTCGCCGAGAAGGACTTCATGCGCGGGCTCGGCATCCCGGTCGCTTCCTATGCGCCCGTCGATACGGTCGAGGATTTGAGCAGCGCTCTTGCCAGCGTGAAGCTCCCGGCGCTCCTCAAGACCAGGCGGCTCGGCTATGACGGCAAGGGACAGGTGCTGATCAGCGCCGCGGCTGACGCGCCGAAGGCGCTTGCAGCCATCGGCCACGCGCCGGCACTTCTCGAAGGGCTCGTGCTGTTCGAGCGCGAGGTGTCGGTCATCGCCGTGCGTGGGCAGGACGGCGCGTTTCAGGTCTACACTCTCGTCGAGAACGTGCATCAGAACGGCATCCTCGCCATCAGCCGCGTGCCCGCCCGGAGCTCCGCGGGCATCGTTGCCGAGGCGACAAGCATCGCCGCCAAGATCGCCGAGGC
>DFXC01000043.1 GCA_002383105.1 Hyphomicrobiaceae bacterium UBA4118 | reverse complement strand
CGCTGGTGCTTCGGCAAGACGCCGATGCAAACCTTCCTTGACGCCATCCCCATTGCGAGGGAAAAAATGATCGCTGCCTGAACACCATCGGCAGCGAACTGCGGATTCCGACGAAGCCGCCCGGGTATAACGGGATAATGCCGCCCGGGATTCCTGGATGATGCCGCCCACCGTAACGGAATGATGCCGCCCGGGTCGCGAGCCTCGCTGGCCGATGGATTTGTGTCACCGGCGATGGTGGTTGGTCAAGCCTTCTGGTTCTGTTTGCCTCGTGTCCGGCGCATGCTTTCGCCGGCGAGTTCGATGCGGTGGGCATTGTGAACGAGACGGTCCAAGATGGCGTCGGCATAGGTCGGATCGCCGATTATTTCGTGCCATCGGTCTACTGGAAGCTGGGAGGTAATCATCGTGGAGCGGCGTCCGTAGCGTTCCTCGAGGATTTCCAGAAGATCATGACGGGCGGCGGCGTCGAGCGGCTCCAAGCCCCAGTCATCGAGAATGAGCAGATCGGCGCGGCCCAGGTTGCGCAGAAGACGCGGATGGCGTCCGTCGCCACGCGCCAGGGCGAGGGCCTCGAAGAGCCGGGGCACGCGTTGATAGAGGACCGAGCGGTTGTCGCGACACGCCTTGTGGCCGAGCGCCGAGGCCAGCCAGCTCTTGCCGACGCCGGTTGGGCCGATGAGCGCCAGATTGTCGTGGGCGTTGATCCATTCGCCCTCGGCCAGCTTTTGGAACAGGGCGCGGTCAAGACCGCGGGGATTGCGATAGTCGACGTCTTCGACGCAGGCCTGCTGGCGCAATTTGGCGACGCGCAGCCGCGCCGCGAGGCGCTTGTCCTGTCGCCATGATGCTTCGCGATCAAGCAGGAGCCCCAGCCATTCGTGATGGCCGAGGCCGTCGGCTTCACCGCCGGCCGCTATCTCGGCGAAGGCCTTGGCCATGCCATGCAGGCCAAGGGTATGAAGTTGGTCGAGGGTTGGATGTTTGAGCAAGTTCGTCTCTCCTAATTGTAGTAGCGCGGACCACGGATGTTGGAATGCAGAATCGGCGTTCCGTCCGTGGCGCGCTTTTGCGCGGGGCGCCGATCGAGATGGTTGTCGAGAATGGATTTGACCGAACCGTAGGTACGGGCGCCGATGTCGATGGCGCGGTCCGCCGCCGCCTCGAGACGCCCGGTGCCATACGGGCGGGCTAGCCGAACGATCCCCAGACAGGCGCGAAAGCCCTGTTCTGGATGTGACCTATGCTCCAGGATCAGCTCACAGAGCGCCGCCGTCGCCGGTCCGATCAGGCGCGCGTCGGCGCGGATGCGCTCGATCGTCCAGCCGGCGTATCGCCGATGGCTGGACGGCATGTGTTCCGCTACCGTCGTGTGTTTGTGATTGCCGCTCATGCGCATGTGTGCGGCGATCCGCTCGCCCTTGAGGAAGATTTCGACCGTCCTCGCGGTCAGCCGCGCGTCGACCTCGGCGCGGGCGAAGCGATGGGGGACGCTATAGTAATGAGCGGCGACCTCGATGTGATAGTCGATACCGACGCGGCGCGTCCGCCATTCGGAGAACTCGTAAGGTTCGCTCGGAAGGGACTTCAGCGCCGGGCGATCGATCTGTTCGAGCAATTGCCGGCGCGTTACGCCGAGCCGCCGGATCGGGCGCTCTTCGTTGAGATGCGTCATCAGCTCACCGATCGCCGCGTTGACCTCCGCCAGGCTGTAAAAAGTTCGATGGCGCAACCGCCCGAGAAGCCATCTCTCAACGATGAGCACCGCCTGCTCGACTTTTGCTTTATCCCGCGGACGTCTCGGCCTCGCTGGCAAAATGGCGGTGTCGTAATGCGCCGCCATCTCGGCGTAGGTTCGATTGACCTGAGGATCGTAGAGACAAGCCTTGATAACAGCGGTCTTGGTATTGTCCGGCACCAGCAAATGCGGAACGCCGCCGATCACCTCGAGGGCGCGGACATGGGCGTCGATCCAGTCGGGCAGCGCCTGCGTCCAGCTCGCGTGCGCAAAAGTGAAGCTCGACGCGCCGAGCACGGCGACGAAGATTTGCGCCTTGCGGATTTCGCCGGTCAGCCGGTCGATGACGACCGGAACCCCATCGCCGGCGTAATCGACGAACAGCCGCTCGCCGGCCGCGTGCGTCTGCCGCATCGTCGGCGACAACTTCGATTCAAAGCCGCGATAGAGCTCGCAAAACCGCGAATAGCTGTAACCGCCGGGATTGGCGGCGATATATTCATCCCAGACGATCACCAGGGTGACGTGCTTGCGCTTCAGCTCCCGATGAACCGTCGGCCAATCCGGCTCGGCGTGGCGGCGATGGCCCCGTTTGGTCCCGTGATTGGCGTAAAGCGCCGCCTCCAGGTCGCCGTCGCTCATGCCGTCCGGCAAGGGCCAACCCAGCCCGGCGCCCTCGAAACGCCTCAACGTCTCGCGCACCGTCGAGGCGGCTATGCCCAGCCGACGCGCGATTTCGCGCGTTGAAATACCGGCGGAAAACTTCAAACGAATGATCTCGCGCACTTGGCGCATCGCAACTCTTTCCGCTGGCATCATCGCTCCCTTGGATTGCCAAAGGAGGGACCCTAAACAGGCCAGCGGAGGCGCTCGTCGCCATTCCAGACCCCGGGCGGCATTATTCCGTTCCGGTGGGCGGCATCATCTCGTTATGGTGGGCGGCATCATTCCGTTACGGCGGGCGACATCATCTCGTTATGATGGGCGGCTTGGACAGGAATCAGCAGTCTCGCCACAACGTGTGATGCGTACGGTCTCTCCGGCCGCGGCCCGCTCGAAAGCTTACTCAGATTCGCCTTTGCCTCGGCGAGGTTTATGTTTCGCATTTAGAGTTCCTGACCAGCTAGCGGACCAAATCTGACATTTGAATCCGGTTAGGATTCCCGTCGGACTTGCGGTGTGCGAGTCTGCGCATGCGCACTGGAATATCC
>DFXC01000029.1:2475-2696 GCA_002383105.1 Hyphomicrobiaceae bacterium UBA4118 | reverse complement strand
TCCGGCGGATACACGATTGTACGTGCGGATTCCGATTAATTCGCCCGCCTATTCCGATCCGATCTCGCCCGCGATTCCGATTTCAAATCGCTCACCCTTCCGATTTCAAATCGCCCGGGGGAAGCGTTCCTTCCGGCACGTTGATTTTCTGGCATTGGTAACGGTGGTTGGTCAAGCTTTCCTGGTTTGCTTTCCTCTGGTCCGGCGCATGCTTTCGCCGG
>DFXC01000029.1:0-2361 GCA_002383105.1 Hyphomicrobiaceae bacterium UBA4118 | reverse complement strand
CCGGCGAGTTCGATGCGGTGGGCGTTATGAACGAGGCGATCGAGGATGGCATCGGCGTAAGTCGGATCGCCAATGATTTCGTGCCAGCGGTCTACTGGAATCTGGGAGGTAATCATCGTGGAGCGGCGTCCGTAGCGTTCTTCGAGGATTTCCAGAAGATCATGGCGGGCTGCGGCGTCGAGGGGCTCCAGCCCCCAATCATCCAGAATGAGCAGATCGGCACGGCCGAGATTACGCAGGAGACGCGAATGGCGGCCATCGCCGCGCGCCAGGGCGAGGTCCTCGAAGAGCCGGGGCACACGCTGGTAGATGACCGACCGATTGTCCCGACAGGCCTTGTGGCCGAGCGCCGAGGCTAGCCAGCTCTTGCCGACGCCAGTCGGGCCGACCAAGGCAAGATTATCGTGAGCGTTGATCCACTCGCCCTCAGCCAGCTTTTGGAACAGGGCGCGGTCAAGACCACGCGGACTGCGATAATCGACGTCTTCGACGCAGGCCTGCTGGCGCAATTTGGCGACGCGCAGCCGCGCCGCGAGGCGCTTGTCCTGCCGCCATGATGCTTCGCGATCGAGCAACAGCCCGAGCCATTCGTGATGGCCGAGGCCGTCGGCTTCACCGGCGGCGTCGATCTCGGTGAAGGCCTTGGCCATGCCATGCAGGCCAAGAGCGTGGAGCTGGTCGAGGGTCGGATGTTTGAGCAAGATCGTCTCTCCTAATTGTAATAGCGCGGACCACGGATGTTGGAATGCAGGATCGGCGTTGCGTCCGTGGCGCGCTTGCGCGTGGGACGCCGATCGAGGTTGTTGTCGAGGATGGATTTGACCGAGCCGTAGGTGCGCGCGCCGATGTCGATGGCGCGCTCGGCGGCAGCTTCCAGACGCTCGGCGCCATGGGGGCCGGCCAGCCGTACGATGCCCAGACAGGCGCGAAAACCCTGTTCGGGATGCGGGCGCTGTTCGAGGATCAGTTCGCAGAGCGACGCCGTCGCCGGGCCGATCAGGCGCGCGTCGACGCGGATGCGCTCGATCGTCCAGCCGGCGTATCGCCGGTGGCTGGACGGCATGTGCTCGGGGACGGTCGTGTGCTTGTGATTGCCGCCCGCGCGCATGTGCACGGCGATCCGGTCGCCCTTCAGGAAGATTTCGACTGTCCGCGCGGTTAGCCGCGCGTCGACCTCGGCGCGGGCGAAGCGATGCGGCACGCTGTAATAATGGGCGGCGACCTCGACGTGATAATCGATACCGACGCGACAGGCGCGCCATTCCGAGAACTCATAAGGTTCGGCCGGCAGGCTCTTCAGAGCCGGACGATCGATCTCTTCGAGCAATTGCCGGCGCGTCACGCCGAGCCGCCGGATCGGGCGCTCTTCGTTGAGGTGCCGCATCAGTTCGGCGATCGCCGCGTTGACCTCGGCCAGGCTGTAAAAAGTTCGGTGGCGCAGCCGCCCCAATAACCACCGCTCGACAATGAGCACCGCCTGCTCGACTTTCGCCTTGTCCCGTGGCCGCCTTGGCCTGGCTGGCAAAATGGCGGCGCCGTAATGCGTGGCCATCTCGGCATAGGTTCGATTGACCTGTGGATCGTAGAGGCAGGCCTTGATGACGGCGGTCTTGGTATTGTCCGGCACGAGCAAATGCGGAATGCCGCCGATCGCCTCGAACGCATGCACATGGGCGTCGATCCAATCGGGGAGCGCCTGCGTCCAACCCGCGCGGGCAAAAGTGAAGCTCGACGCGCCGAGCACGGCGACGAAGATTTGCGCCTTGCGGATTTCTCCGGTCAGCCGGTCGACGACGACCGGCACGCCGTCGCCCGCATAATCGACGAAAAGCCTTTCGCCGGCCGCATGGGTCTGCCGCATCGTGACCGGCAGCCGGGATTCGAAGGCGCGATAGAGTTCGCAAAACCGGGAATAGCTGTAACCGCCTGGGTTCTCGGCGATATATTCGTCCCAGACGATCAACAGCGTGACGTGCTTGCGCTTCAACTCCCGATGAACCATCGGCCAATCGGGTTCGGCGTGGCGCCGGTGGCCCTGTTTGGTTCCCCGATTGGTGTAGAGCGCCGTCTCTAGTTTGCCGTCTGTCATATCGTCCGGCAGAGGCCAGTTCAGGCCGGTGCTTTCGAGACGTCTTAACGTCTCCCGCACGGTCGAGGCCGCAATGCCGAGGCGCCGCGCGATCTCGCGGGTCGGAACACAAGCTGAAAACTTCAGATGAATAATCTCGCGCGCCTGGCGCATCGCAACCCTCTCCGCTGGCATCGATCACTCCTTTGAATTGCCAAAGGCGCGACCTTAAGAGTGGCCAGCGGGGGAGCTCGTCGCCCGTCCAGACCCCGGGCGGGATTATCCCGTTCCGG
>DFXC01000040.1:3206-3797 GCA_002383105.1 Hyphomicrobiaceae bacterium UBA4118 | reverse complement strand
GCAATTATCGATGGTGAGGCCATTGTGCAGGGCGGCAACGGTGTTTCTGACTTCGAGGCATTACCCTCGGCCATGCGGTGGCGTCCCTACAGCATCATCCTCTACGCCTTCGATCTGATGCATCTCGATGGGAAAGACCTCCGCCAACAAACGCTCTCAGAGCGCCGCTCAATCTTGAAGACTCTGATCGGAACCGATGCCGAAAGCCGCATTCAATTCAGCGATGAGTTCGATGGTGACGGTGACGCCTTGTTCAAAGCCTGCGCCAAGCACGGGCTTGAGGGCATCGTCTCCAAACATGCACGGGCCCCCTATCGGAGTGGCCGAGGCAAGACTTGGCTCAAGACCAAGTGCTTCACCGAATCGACCTTCGTGGTGATCGGCACGGATCGTGACCGCAAGACCGGAGCGCTTAGGGCTCTGCTCGCGCACCCTAACAGCGCGGGCCTGAATTACGCCGGGGCGGCATTTATCGCTCTTGGTGACGATGCGCGGACTGAGTTTCTCGCTGAGGTAGAGCGTCTCGCCACGTCATGGGCTGCGTTTAAGTCCTCACGGCTGACCGGTGTTAAGTGGTGCCAACCTAAGCTG
>DFXC01000040.1:0-2991 GCA_002383105.1 Hyphomicrobiaceae bacterium UBA4118 | reverse complement strand
AAGACGCTCCGCCACGCCACGGTAAGAGCCTTGGCGCAATAGAGTGGCTCAGCTTCGGCGTTGGTAGCCAATTTAGGTTCCCCAGCGCGCTGCCCAGCGACAGTTTCCCGGCTCGTTATCCCTTGTCATTGGACTACCGCCAAACAGCCTTGGCAGCGCCGCATAGTGCCGCCCTTGACCATTGCGGTTGAACCCGCTCTGGGGCCCATGACCTGCGCTGATTACGGGGTCTGGGAGCCAGTCGTTGCGGGCGACTCGGTGTTCAACTGCGCTGTATTCGGTGCCACGTTTTTGCCGGTGACGCCGATAAGGATAAGCATAACGATCGTGATTGCAGCCACAAGGCCGAATACCATAATAGACGTTCTGCCACCCTTCGAACCTTCAGTCATGGGTCTGTCAGCCATGGAGATTTCTCCTCAATTGCCTTTTGTCCAGGCCGCTGCCATGGGCTGAAAGCCATAAAAAAACGAGAGCGAGTGGCAAGCCGCGATATAGGTATCTCATAAATGAAAAGGCGCGTGGCCGCTTGCCTTGGTGAATCTCGATGCAGCCTTAAAGCAAGGCCAGCCCGCCATCTCTTGCACCGCGTGGTTCGCCGCCCTTTCTTCGTTGCCGCGTGCTGGCAGCTGTAGCCCGCGTCTTTGTTCCATCCTCCCCGGGCTGGCGGCGGCGGCTGTGCATTGCCGAGGCGCTGGGGATTTCGCGCAATCAGCTTTACCAGAGGGGCGCACCCCCATGCTGATAGGACATCTCGCGCTTACCATCGCTGCCCTGTTCACGGGTGCTGCCTTCTACGTCAATTTCGCCGAGCAGCCGGCCCGGCTCGGTTTGAAGGACCGGCCGCTTTTGGCCCAGTGGAAGCTTTCCTACCGACGCGGCTTCATCATGCAGGCAACGCTCGCGTTGGTCGGTTTCGTCCTCGGGGCGGTCGCTTGGTGGCAGACCGGCGAGCTTGCCTTCATGGCCGGCGCGCTTCTGATGCTGGCGAACTGGCCGTGGACCCTGCTCGCTATCATGCCGACCAACAATGCCTTGATGGCAACCGATCTCGCGGCGGCGGGCGCCGAGACCCGCGCCCTCATCGTCAAATGGAATAGGCTGCACGCGGTCCGCACCGTGCTCGGAGCCCTCGCCGTCCTCACCTTCCTTTTCGCCGTCTCAGCCGGCTGAGCGAGGTCTCCGGCGGGCTTGACGGCGGCCTTTCCCGGGGACATTAATGCGCCCTCGTGGTGATTTGGCCGGCCGGCTTGCAGCCACGTTAAATAAGTCGCTAAAAGGCCGTGCGAGGCGCGTGGCGCCAATCCCGGTCTTTCGGCGGCAGCCAAAGCCCGGGTTTTTTTGTGCCCGCTTCGGCTCCAGTCCAAGGGAGTGACGCCCATGGGGGCAACAAAGGATCAAAAGAGCGGCGGCATCGCCTGGCACCCGGCGACCAAGCTCGTGCATGAGGGCACGCTGAGGAGCCAGTTCGGCGAGACCTCGGAGGCCATCTTCCTCAACTCGGGCTATGTCTACCAAAGCGCCGAGCAGGCCGAAGCGAGGTTCAAGGGCGACGAGGAGGGCTATGTCTATAGCCGGTACGCCAACCCCACCGTCTCCATGTTCGAGGCGCGCATGTGCGCGCTTGAAGGGGCGCCCGCCGCGCGCGGCACGGCAAGCGGCATGGCCGCCGTCTCCGCCTCACTCCTCTGCCATCTGAAGACCGGCGACCATGTGGTCTCGGCGCGGGCGCTGTTCGGCAGCTGCCGCTATATCGTCGAGGATCTGCTGCCGCGCTACGGCATCGAGACGACGCTGGTGGATGGGCGCGATCTCGACGCCTGGCGCGAAGCGGTCAAGCCCAACACGCGCGTCTTCTTCTTCGAGACGCCGACCAATCCGGTGCTCGAGCTCGTCGATATCGCGGGCGTCTCGGCAATCGCCAAGAAAGCGGGCGCGCTCGTGGTAGTAGACAATGTGTTCGCCACACCGCTTCTGCAGCGGCCGATGCCGCTCGGCGCCGACATCGTCGTCTATTCGGCGACCAAGCATATCGACGGCCAGGGGCGCTGCCTTGGCGGCGTCGTGCTCGGCCCTAAGGAGTTCATCGAGGAGAAGCTGCACAATTTCCTGAAACATACCGGACCCTCGCTCAGCCCGTTCAATGCCTGGGTGCTGCTCAAAGGTCTGGAGACGCTGACGGTGCGCGTCGACCGCGCGTGCGCTTCAGCCGCTGCCATCGCCGACTTTCTCGCGGCGCGAAAAGAGGTCGCGCGCGTGTTCTATCCCGGTCGCGCCGATCACCCGCAACACAAGCTGGCGAAGAAGCAGATGGGGGGCGGCGGGCCGATGGTTGCCTTCGAGGTGAAGGGCGACAAGGAGGCCGCGTTCCGCTTCATGAACGCGCTTTCGATCTTCAAGATCAGCAACAATCTCGGCGACGCCAAGAGCCTGATCACTCACCCGGCGACGACGACGCATCAGCGGCTTTCGCCTGAGGTGCGGGCCGAGCTCGGCATTTTCGACCGCAGCGTAAGGCTTTCCATCGGGCTGGAGGACGTGAACGACCTTATGGCCGATCTCGACCAGGCGCTCGTGGCGGTACGATAGGGACGCCGCCTTGCTTGGGGCACCGCCTCGTGCCACCTTTTCGCAAGAGCGCGACCGTTTGATTGAGGATCATCATGTGTCGAAACATCAAGATGCTGCATAATTTCGAGCCACCCGCCACCGACGAGGAGGTCCACTTGTCGTCGCTCCAATTCGTGCGGAAGCTGAGCGGCTGCACGCGCCCATCCAAGGCAAATCAGGCTGCCTTCGACCGGGCCGTGGACAAGGTGACCCGCGCGGCACGCGAGCTGATCGAATCGCTCGTCACCGATGCTCCGCCACGCGACCGCGAGGTTGAGGCCCTGAAGGCCCGCGCCCGGTCGGCGGAGCGGTTCCGCGCCGGCCCCGCCACTTAACGCGTGATAGAAAGAGTCCCCTCACCCGGCGCGCTCTAAAGAGCGC
>DFXC01000170.1:8548-10448 GCA_002383105.1 Hyphomicrobiaceae bacterium UBA4118 | reverse complement strand
CCCGTGCCGAAGGGAGGCGGCTCTTATCTCGTCGGCCAGCCTTACCAAGTCGCGGGCCTCTGGTACCGCCCGCGTGAAGATGCCGGCTACGACCAGGTGGGCCGGGCGTCGTGGTACGGGGAGCTGTTTCATGGTCGCCGCACCGCCAATGGCGAGATCTACGACATGGACCGGCTCTCGGCAGCGCACCCCACCTTGCCGCTGCCGGTCTATGCGCGGGTGACCAACCTCGCCAACGGCCGCGCCATCGTCGTCCGCGTCAACGATCGTGGGCCCTACGCGCGCGATCGGATCATCGATCTGTCGCGGCGCTCGGCGGAGCTACTCGACTTCCGGGGGGACGGCACGGCGCAAGTGCGCGTCAAATATCTCGCCCGCGCGCCGATGAATGGCGACGACAGCTACGAGCGCCGCTATCTCGCCAGCCAGCGCTGGATGCAGGTGGCGGCGAAAGGGAAATCGCCGGGCGGCGGCCAGGGCTGGACCACCGTGAGCAGCCTCCCTGGCGAGGACACGCTGCCACCGGAAAACCCTGAGAACTTGGCCTTCCCGTGGAAGGCAGTCGCCCCCGTCGAGGAGACCGCCTCAGCCGACGCTCCGCTTCACTGGCAGGCGAGCGCGCGCGTGGCCACGCTGCCGCCGGTCGCCGCTACCGGCTCTCTCCCGCGGGGCGCCAAGACCGCAGCGCACGCCGATGGGCTCCTGATCCAGGCTGGCTCCTTCAAAAGCAAGGAGAACGCTGAGAAGGCGCGCGCGGCGCTTGGAGCCATTGCGCCGGTCGACGTGGACCCGATCGAGGTGGGGGCTGAGGTCTATTTCCGGGTTCGCGTTGGGCCATTTTCGGCTGCGAACGAGGCCGAAGCGGCCCTTGCCCGGGTTACAGGCGCCGGTTATCAAGGCGCCAAGATTGTGGCGAAGAACTAGGGTCCGTTGCCGGTTGATTTTTGGGCAAGACCGCTCGATATTGACCCTAGGTGTGGCCGCGACCAGCGGCCCTATTAGCCAGTTCGCTCCGACCCGGTTAGGCCGTGTACGCCTTGCGCCTTGATAGATGGATCAAGATCGCAGTGGCAGGCGCCCTTCTTACATTCGGCGCATGCTCTGCCTTAGCGTTGGCGCGCGACGCCGCCGCCCCGGCGGGAACCTTCGAGACCAAGGCCAAGCACGCCATCCTCATGGATGCCGACGCCAATCTCGTGCTCTTCGAGAAGGACGCCGATACGCTCGTGGCGCCTGCGAGCATGAGCAAGCTGATGACGCTCGCTGTCGTGTTTCGCGAGCTTAAGGCGGGCCGGCTCAAGCTCGAGGATCAGTTCAAGGTGAGCGAGCATGCCTGGCGGACCGGAGGGGCGCCGTCCGGCAGCTCGGCCATGTTCGCGCCCCTCAACTCCATGGTGAGCGTGGCCGATCTTGTTCAGGGCATCACGGTTCAGTCGGGAAACGACGCCGCCATCATCCTCGCCGAAGGAATCTCAGGCACAGAGGAAGCCTTTGCCAACGAGATGACGAAATACGCGAGGGAGATCGGGCTTCCGAAATCGACCTTCATGAATTCGACGGGGCTGCCGGCCCCAGGCCATCTCATGACGGCCCGCGAGCTCGCCATCCTCGCGCACTACCTCATCTACAATTATCCCGAGTATTACCACTTCTTCGGGCAGAAGGACTTCACCTTCAACAAGCACACCTTCCTCAACCGCAACCCGCTCGTGGCGTCCCCGGACCTTGGCGTCGACGGGCTGAAGACCGGCTTCATCGAGGAGTCGGGATACGGGCTCGTGGCCAGCGCCAAGCGCGGAGATCAGCGCCTGATCCTCGTGGTCAACGGCCTCGACAGCAAGCAGGAGCGGGAAGGTGAGCCGCGCAAGCTGCTCGAATGGGGCTTCAAGAGCTTCAAGCC
>DFXC01000170.1:8111-8287 GCA_002383105.1 Hyphomicrobiaceae bacterium UBA4118 | reverse complement strand
ACGGCAACATCAACATCATCCTGCCCACCACGGCGACCGGCAAGGTGTCGGCGTCGATCGTCTATAACGGGCCCATCAAGGCCCCGATCCGCAAGGGCGATCGGGTGGCGGTGCTGAGGATCACCTCAGCCGAATCCTCGGCGACCAACGAGATCCCGCTCTACGCCGGAGACGAC
>DFXC01000170.1:824-7870 GCA_002383105.1 Hyphomicrobiaceae bacterium UBA4118 | reverse complement strand
GCTCCGATGCAGCGCGAGGCGGTGGACACCGGCAGATTCATCACATTCGAGGGCGGCGAGGGCTCCGGCAAGTCGACCCAGGCCGGCATTCTCGCCAATCGTCTGGCGCGCGCCGGCCGCCAGGTGCTTGCCACCCGCGAGCCCGGCGGCTCGCCGGCTGCCGAGGAAATTCGCGAAGCCTTGCTCTCGGGGAAGGTTTGGCAGTTCGGTCCGTTCGCCGAGGCCTTGCTGTTCTCGGTGGCGCGAGGCGACCACGTCGAGAACGCCATCGGGGAGGCGCTTCTCGACGGCAAGTGGGTGGTGTGCGACCGCTTCCTCGATTCCACGCGCGCCTATCAAGGGGCGACTGCCGGTGTGGCGAAGTCCTTGATCAACGCCTTGGAGCGGCTCACGGTCGGCGGGCTGCTGCCGGACATCACCTTCGTTCTCGACATTCCCGCCGAGGAGGGGCTTCAGCGCGCCGCCGAGCGGCGTGGCGGGGGCACGCCTGACCGCTTCGAAAGCCAAGAGCTGATGCTGCATGAGCGCGTGCGCAGGGCCTTTGTCGATATCGCCGAGGAGGAGCCCGACCGCTGCATCGTGATCGACGCGAGCCAGCCTGAGGCCATGGTGGCCGAAGATGTTTGGGAAGTGGTGCTGCAGCGCCTGAGCCCATGAGTATGGCCGCGGAGCGCGCCCGCGCGCCACTCTCCGAGCCAGATCGCCTCGACGGATTCTCGACGCCTCGCGACGTCGATCGCCTGTTCGGCCATGGCGAGGCGATGGGCGAGTTTGCCGACGCGCTCAGAAGCGGCCGCATGCACCATGCCTGGCTGCTTGTCGGTCCTGAAGGCGTCGGCAAGGCGACGCTCGCTTATCATTTCGCGCGCATGGTGCTTGCCGGCGGCGACGCGGGCTATGCCGGGGAGGCCGTCGATAGCGACCACCCCGTGTTCCGCAAAGTGGCGGCGCTGTCGCACCCGAACCTTCTCCTGCTCAGGCGCTCCTGGAACGAAAAGTCGAAGCGCTATTCGCAGTTTATCGGCGTCGACGAGGTGAGGCGCCTCAGGGCGTTTCTCGGCAATACGGCAGGCGAGGGGGGCTGGCGCGTCGTCGTCGTCGATCGCGCCGACGAGCTGAACCAGAATGCGGCGAATGCCATTCTAAAGGCGCTGGAAGAGCCGCCGCCCAGGACCCTGTTCCTATTGATCTCGAGCGCAGAGGGGAGGCTTCCCGTCACCATCCGCTCCCGCACCCGGACGCTTCGGGTCGCAGCCTTGGACAATAGCGACTTGGAGAAGGCCGTCCGCGCGGCGCTTGCCCGCGACGAGCACGAGGCCGATGCAAAGACGCTTTCGACGGCGCTTGCCTTGAGCCAGGGAAGCGTGCGCCGCGCGCTCGAGCTCGTCTCCGGCGAGGGTATCGAGCTTTACCGCGAGATCATCGCCGCCTTCGCCGCATTGCCCGAGCTCGACGGGCCGCATCTGCATCGCCAGGTCGAGCGGCTGTCAGGCCCCGGCGATACCGAGCGGCTCGAACTCTTCCTTGCGCTCCTGCTTGGCCTCGTCGAGCGCCTGATCCGCTTCGGCGCCACGGGCGAGGGCGCGACGCCCGAGGAGCAGACGCTCGCCAAGCGCCTCATATCTCCCGCCAATCTCGCCTCTTGGGCTGACGCCTGGGAGGCGATATCGCAGGCCAAGGCCGAGGCCTTTGCGTTCAACCTCGATCGCAGCCTCTTGGTGCTCGAGGCGTGGTTCAGGCTGCAACTCCTCGCCCGCGAACATCCTGTTTAGCGAGAGAAGCGAGCAAGCTTGCCGCGGCTCGCGCGCGAGGCTATTCCTGCCGCCATGGCAGAAACGCGCCCCTACTACATCACCACTGCCATCTCCTATCCGAACGATGCGCCCCATATCGGTCACGCCTATGAGGCCGTGGCCACCGACGCACTGGCGCGTTTCCGGAGATTGCAGGGCCGCGACGTGTACTTCCTGACCGGCACCGACGAGCACGGCATCAAGATGCTGCAGACGGCGAAGGCGCAAGGGATCACGCCTGCAGAGCTTGCCGACCGGAACACGCCGAAGTTTCGCGAGATGGTGCGCGCGCTCAATTGCTCGAACGACGATTTCATCCGCACACGGGAAGAGCGCCATGCCCGCGCCTGCCAGGAGCTGTGGCGGCGAATGCAGGCAGCCGGCGACATCTATCTCGACAAATATGCCGGCTGGTACTCGGTGCGCGACGAGGCCTATTACGACGCGAGCGAGCTGAAGGAGGCGGCTGACGGGCGGAAGCTCTCACCGCAAGGGACGCCGGTGGAGTGGGTCGAAGAGGAAAGCTATTTCTTTCGCCTCTCCGCCTATCAGGAGCGGCTGCTCGCTCATTACGACGCCCATCACGAGTTCATCGGCCCCGAGACGCGGGCGAACGAGGTGAAGAGCTTCGTGCGTGGCGGGCTTCAGGATCTCTCGATCTCGCGCACCACCTTCGACTGGGGCATCCCCGTGCCGGGCGATCCGAAGCACATCATGTATGTGTGGGTGGACGCGCTCACCAATTATCTCACCGGTATCGGCTTTCCCGACGAGGCGTCAGCGAAGTTCAAGCGCTTCTGGCCGGCCGACGTGCATATCATCGGCAAGGACATCATCCGCTTTCACGCCGTCTACTGGCCGGCCTTCCTGATGTCGGCCGGCATCGCCCCGCCGAAGCGGGTCTTCGGCCACGGCTTCCTCTATAACCGCGGGGAGAAGATGTCGAAGTCGGTCGGCAATGTCGTCGATCCCTTCGTGCTGGCGAAGGATTACGGCGTCGACCAGCTTCGCTATTTCCTGTTGCGCGAAGTGCCGTTCGGCCAGGACGGCAATTACAGCCGCGACGGCATCGTGCAGCGCATCAACGCCGACCTCGCCAACGATCTCGGCAATCTCGCCCAGCGCTCGCTGTCGATGATCGCCAAGAATTGCGGGGGCCGGGTGCCGGCACCGGGGCCGCTCACCGAATCAGACCGGACGATCCTGGCGGCGGCCGACGGGTCACTCGCACGGGTTGCCGAGGCCATCGACGATTTCGCCATTCATCGGGCGCTCGAGATTGTTTGGGCGCTGATCGCCGACGCCAATCGCTATTTCGCGGGCGAAGAACCTTGGGCGCACAAGAAGACCAACCCCGAGAGGATGGGCACGATCCTCTATGTGACGGCGGAGGTCACGCGGCAGATCGCCATCCAGGTCGCACCCGTCATGCCGGAGAGCGCCGGGCGGCTGCTCGATCAGCTCGGCGTGCCGGAAGATGCGCTCAGCTTTGCTCAGCTTGGGGTTAAGGGGAGGCTCAAGCCCGGAACGCAATTGCCCGCGCCCCAGCCCGTCTTCCCGCGTCATGTCGAGCCCGGCAGCGAAGCGGCGTCGTCGTGATGCTCGTCGATAGCCTAGGCACCTTCCTGGGCTTTATTGGCGGCACAGCTGCTGGATCCGTGCCTCGTCAACACCCTCAACAACGACTCCGCCGATTACAGTCCTCGGCACTGCCGTGTCTCCGAATTTTCTTATCATGGCAGCCTGAACGCGCGCGGTCGTCGCGTCCTGGATGGTATATCGGATATGGTTGCGCGCAAGAATGGCTCTGACTTGTTTGCAGTAGGGACACCAATAGGCGTTGTACAAAGTGACGCCCTTGCTGCAACCGGCCTTGGCTGGAGCCGAAGCGAGAGAGAGCAGCACGATCCCCACGGCCGCAGCAACTAGACGCGAACGACCAACTACGAAAATCCGTCTCGGCATTGCTTTCCTCTTCAACGCCCCCCTCGCAAGCACTTGTTGTGTCGTCAGCCCAGATGCTGCACATAAGTGCTGCCGAGCTAGCCTCTTATTAGCCTAGCAGCTTGAAGAACATGGGTATTTCATCTTTCTGTGATGCTGATCGATAGCCACTGCCATCTCGATTTTCCCGAACTCAAGCGTGACCTCGACGGCGTCCTCGCACGTGCTCGGGGCGCCGGCGTGGGCCTCATGGTCACCATCTCGACGCGGGTGCGCCGCTTCGATGAGGTTCTCGCCATCGCCGAAGGACACGATCAGGTCTTTTGCTCCGTGGGCACCCATCCCCACCATGCGGCGGAGGAGCCTGACGTCACCGCCGATGAGCTCATCACGCTTGCGAGCCATCCCAAGGTCGTGGCCATCGGCGAGGCGGGTCTCGACTACCATTACGACAACAGCCCGCGGGCCGATCAGGAGAGGGGGTTCCGTACCCATATCGAAGCAGCCCGGGCAACCGGCCTGCCGCTCGTCATCCATGCCCGCGAGGCCGACGCCGATATCGCGCGCATCCTGGAAGAGGAGACGGAGAAGGGCGCTTTCCCCTTTGTACTGCATTGCTTCACCGGCAGCCCTGAGCTTGCGCGGCGTGGGCTTGCCCTTGGCGGCTACGTCTCCTTCTCGGGCGTCGTCACCTTCAAGAATGCGGTCGCCTTACGCGATATTGCGTCTGAGGTGCCGCTCGACCGGCTCCTGGTCGAGACCGATGCGCCCTACTTGGCGCCAGAGCCCGTGCGCGGGCGCAGCAACGAGCCTGCCTTCGTGGCCCACACCGCGTCGCGCCTTGCGGCTCTGCGGGAATTGAGCGAAGCGGAGATGGCGCGCGCCACCACCGAGAACTTCCTCCGGCTGTTCAGGAAGGCGCCCCGCTTAAGCCTGACCGCGCCGGCAAGTGCCACATGACATTGAAAGTCACCATTCTCGGCTGCGGCACGTCGGGCGGCGTGCCGCGCATCGGCAATATGTGGGGCGCGTGCGATCCGGCTAATCCAAAGAACCGCCGCAGGCGGTGCTCGCTTCTCGTGGAGCGCGCCGGTGCGGAGGGCACGACGACCGTGCTCGTCGACACGCCGCCCGATCTTCGCGAGCAGCTGCTGGATGTTGGCGTGGGCTGGCTCGACGGCGTGCTCTACACCCACGACCACGCTGACCATTCCCATGGCATCGATGATCTGCGCATGGTGGCTTATAACGGGCGCCGCCGCGTCGACGTCTATTTCGACGACGCCACGGGGCGCAATCTGCGTCCGCGCTTCGCCTATTGCTTCGAGACGCCGCCCGGCAGCGAGTATCCGGCGGTCCTCGATGGCCACGAGATACGCGCGGCGGCAGGGCTCAGCATTGCCGGAGCAGGGGGGCCGATCGAGGTCCTGCCTCTTCGCCAGCTGCATGGGCAGGGCGAGACGCTTGGCTTTCGCTTCGGCGGCATCGCCTACTCGCCGGACGTGAGCGATCTGCCCGAGGAGTCGATCGAATGCCTCGAGGGGCTCGATGTGTGGATCATCGATGCGCTCCGCTACACCACCCATCCGAGTCATCTCTCCGTTGAGCAGGCGCTGTCCTGGATTGCGCGGGTGAAGCCGAAACGCGCCGTGCTCACCCATATGCATGTCGATCTCGACTATGCGCGGCTTGCGGCCGAGCTGCCGCCGGGCGTCGAGCCCGCTTATGACGGCATGGTGCTGACGACGGAGGGGTGAGAAGCCCCCTACGCCTCCACGATCTGGCCGGTCTCCATCCAGTCAGGCATGGCGAAAGCGACGAAGCGCTCAGCCACCTCCTCCGGCGTGCGCAAGGTGGCCCGGTCCTCGCCAGGATAGGCCTCGGCGCGCATGCGCGTGGCGGTGGCGCCGGGATCGATGAGGTTCACCTTGATCGCGCTGTCGGTCGTCTCGTTGGCGTAGGTCTTGGCCAGGGCCTCGAGCGCCGCCTTTGAAACGGAGTATGGGGCCCAATAGGCCCTCGCCGACCGCGCCACGCCCGAGGTCACGAAGATGACGCGGCCAGACTCTGAGCGGCGGAGCAGAGGATCGAGCGTACGGATCAGCCGCCAATTGGCAGTGACGTTAATGGCGAAGGTCCGTTCCCAGTGCTCGGCCGGGACATGGGTGAGCGGAGAGAGGCGCCCGAGAATGGCGGCGTTGCCGACCAGCACGTCGAGCCTGCCGAAGCGCTCGTAGAGCGAGGGCCCGAGCGCATCGATGGCCTTGCCGTCGGCGAGGTCGAGCGGAATGAGTGTGGCCTTGCCACCCTCGGCCCTGACGCGATCGTCAACCTCCTCAAGCGCTTTGCGCGTGCGCGCAAGCAGGAGCACATGGGCGCCCTCGCGGGCGAAGGCGAGTGCCGCGGCGCGGCCGATGCCGCTTGAGGCGCCGGTGATGAGCGCGATGCGATCCTTGAGACGTTTGGCCGTCAACCGACCTCGGCGAGGAAGGAGAGTTGCTTCTGCTGGGGCGGGCCTTCGCGGTCTCTGAGCCTGGTCGGATATTCGCCGGTAAAGCAGTGGTCGGTGAATTGGGGATGGGCGTGGTCGCGGCCCTGATAGCCCATGGCCCGGTAAATGCCGTCGACCGACAGGAATTCGAGAGAGTCGGCGCCGATGAAGACCCGCATCTCCTCGAGCGTGCGATGGGCGGCGAGCAGCTTGTCCTGGTCGGGCGTATCGATGCCGTAGAAGTCGGGATGGGTGATGGGCGGGCTCGAAATGCGCATATGCACCTCGCGCGCGCCGGCCTCGCGCATCATCTGCACGATCTTCACCGAGGTCGTGCCGCGCACCACGCTGTCGTCGATGAGCACGATGCTCTTGCCCTTGACCTGGCCTTCGTTGGCGCTGTGCTTGAGCTTGACGCCGAGCTGCCTGATGCGCTGCTCGGGCTCGATGAAGGTGCGACCGACATAGTGGTTGCGGATGATGCCGAACTCGAACGGCACGCCCGATTCTTGCGAATAGCCGATGGCCGCGGGCACGCCCGAATCGGGGATGGGGATGATGACGTCGGCGTCGGCCGCGGCCTCGCGCGCCAGTTGCCGCCCCATCTCCTTGCGCACCTCGTAGACCGAGCGGCCGCCGACGATCGAGTCTGGCCGCGCGAAATAGATATATTCGAAGATGCAGAGCCGGGCCGGGAATTTGGGCACGAAGCGGTGGCTCTCAATCCCCTCGCGGGAGATCACCACGACCTCGCCGTTCTCCACCTCGCGCACGAACTCGGCGCCGATGATGTCGAGCGCGCAGGTCTCCGAGGCGAG
>DFXC01000170.1:0-780 GCA_002383105.1 Hyphomicrobiaceae bacterium UBA4118 | reverse complement strand
CCGACCAGCTTCTTGTTGGTGAGGCCGACAAAGGCGTAAGCGCCCTCGACCTGCAACAGCGCCTCGATGAATTTCTCCACGAAGCGGCGCTTCTCGCTGCGGGCGACGAGATGCAGGATCACCTCGGTGTCGGTGGTGGACTGACAGATGGCGCCCTTCTTGATCAGCCAGTCGCGCATGGTGAGCGCGTTGGTGAGATTGCCGTTATGGGCCAGCGCAAAACCGCCGGAATCGAGATCGACGAACAGGGGCTGGACGTTGCGCAAGACGGGATCGCCGCAAGTGGAATAGCGGACATGGCCAATGGCCACGTCGCCCTTCAAGCGCTCGATCACGGGTCTTGAGGTGAAATGGTCGCCGACCAACCCGACGCGGCGCTCGGTATGGAAATGGCTGCCGTCGAAGCTGACGATGCCGGCAGCCTCCTGGCCCCGATGCTGGAGCGCATGCAGGCCGAGCGCGGTCAACGCCGCGGCGTCGGGATGGTTGAAGATGCCGAAGACGCCGCACTCCTCGTGCAGCTTGTCCTCTTCGAGCCAGGTCAATGCGGGCTCCTTAGCTTCAACGGGATCGGTCACGGGCCTCTGCCTCCTCCAAGTAAATAGGCGCCCCGAGAGGCGCTTCAATGGCACGCGACTACCACGCTCACCGGAGTGTTAACCTCACGACTTCTGGCCCGGCTGGGCCCCTCCAGGCGAACCCTCGGCGGGCGCCTCAGGCTGGCCCTCGGGCTGCTCTCCTCCCGGCTTCTTTTGAGGCAGGTATTGCTCGGGATTCATG
>DFXC01000193.1:24420-25498 GCA_002383105.1 Hyphomicrobiaceae bacterium UBA4118 | reverse complement strand
CCTCCTCTGTGCCTTTACCTGAAGGGGTGACGCGCGAGGAGCTTGCCGAGGACATCGTTTCCAAGCTGAAAGAATTTGAATGCTACCGGGGCGCTGTCAACGGGACATGGGGCGAGCCCTCGCAGGACGCGCTTGAGCGGTTCAATACTCTCGCCAAGCTCGACCTGCCGCTTGACGAGCCGGAGCCGGCGACCCTCGATGCGCTGAAAGACTGGAATGGCGCCCATTGCGCAGTCGAGGCGGCAGTCCCGGGTCACAAGGCGAAGTCGAAACACCAAGCCGTGCGTCCACCCGTGAAGACATACAAGAAGGCCGTGACTCCACACACTTATGAGCCGAAGGCTACGGCTGCCCCGGGGCCTACGGTTCACAGTGGTGGGGGTGGTGGCGGCGGTGACGAGCAGCAGGAGTTGCAGCGGCTCTTCCCGCAGAGCGCCTGGCCCGGAAAGCGTTAGCTTCGCAAGTCCTAACGTCCGATGCCGGCATAGGTGAAGCCTGCCGCGCGCGCTTGTGCCGGCAGATAGACGTTGCGAAGGTCGACGAGCACATTGCCGCGCATCGAGGCCTTCAGCCTGTCGAGGTCGAGCGCGCGGAGCTCGTTCCATTCGGTGACCACCACGGTGACGTCGGCCTGCTTGGCCGCTTCGAGCGCGCTGGTGCACCACACCACGCCCGGCAAAAGCGCTTCGGCGTTCTCCCGCGCATGCGGATCGTAGCCCCTGACCTTTGCTCCCCGCTCCTGCAGCATGGGGATCAGCGTGAGGCTCGGCGCCTCGCGCACGTCGTCGGTATCGGGCTTGAAGGCGAGCCCGAGCACGGCGACCGTCTTGCCCGCCAGCGGACCGCCCAGCGCCCGCTCGATGCGGCCCGCCATGGCGATCTTGCGCTCCGTATTGACCGTCTGCACCTGCTCGACCAGCGATAGCGGCGAGCGCGCTTCCCGCGCCGTGCGGATCAGCGCGGCGACGTCCTTGGGAAAGCACGAGCCGCCAAAGCCCGGTCCCGGATGTAGGAACTTACCGCCGATGCGCCCATCGGCACCGATTGCGGTTGCCACTTCCTGGACGTCGGCGCCGAC
>DFXC01000193.1:8316-24228 GCA_002383105.1 Hyphomicrobiaceae bacterium UBA4118 | reverse complement strand
TTGCGCAAGGTGAGCGGCTTGTAGAGACGCTCCATAAGCTCCTGGGCGCGCTCTTCGTCGCAGCCGACGAGCACGCGGTCGGGATGGGTGAAATCGTAGATGGCGGAGCCTTCGCGCAAGAATTCGGGGTTCGAGCAGACCGCGAAATCGGCGTCGGGGCGGAGCAACCTGAGGCGCCGCTCGATCTCGCGGCTGGTCCCGACCGGGACCGTGGACTTGGTCGCGATCACGGTGAAGTCCTTGAGGTGAGGCGCAAGCTCCTCGACCGCCTGGAAGACGAAGCTGAGATCGGCATGCCCGTCGCCTCGCCGCATCGGCGTGCCCACGGCGAGGAACACGAGGTCCGCCTCGCCCACCGCCGGCGCAAGCTCGGTAGAGAAGCTGATCCGCCCCATGCGCAGGTTGCGCTGAAGCAGCTCCTCGAGGCGCGGCTCGTAGATCGGCACATGCCCGCCACGGAGCTGCTCGATCCGCTCCGCATCCTTGTCGGTGCAGGCAACCTTCCAGCCGAATTCGCAGAAGCAGGCGGCAGAGACGAGGCCGACATAGCCCGCCCCGATCATGCAGATGTTCA
This sequence comes from Hyphomicrobiaceae bacterium UBA4118, assembly GCA_002383105.1. GTDB lineage: Bacteria > Pseudomonadota > Alphaproteobacteria > Rhizobiales > Methyloligellaceae > Methyloceanibacter. Next base: position 23,654 of record DFXC01000193.1, on the reverse strand, counting down.
CGGAATGTGCCCTTGGATGCGACGAATGCCGGGATCCCGGCTTCCTAGTTCATTCCGCCCCGCGGTTCAATGCCGTGAGCCATCAGCCAGCCAGCCCGGCGAGGCGAATATGACACTGGAGCGGCGTAGCGCCATTGGCTAGGTTCTGCCATCCGCGTCTGTCCGGCGCGCCCTCCAGGGTTAAATCGCGAAGTCAAGCAACGGGATGGGTCCACGTCTCCTCTATGTCCTCATCATGGGGACGGTCATCGCGGCCGCGCTTGCTTTGCGCGTCTGGGACCCCAGCCCGGTCGCAACGCTTAGATCGCTCGTCTTCGATGCCTATCAGCGGGTGAGCCCGCGCAAATTCGATCCGGCGCTGCCGGTGCGCATTATCGATATCGACGAGGACTCCTTGAAGGCGATCGGACAATGGCCCTGGCCGCGCACGGTGCTCGCCGAGCTCGTCGACAAGCTCGCCGCCAATGGTGCGGCCGCTATCGGCTTCGACATAGTGTTCCCTGAGCCCGATCGGATGTCGCCCGCCAACGCGCTTCATTTCTGGCCGAAGTCCGATGCGCTGGCGAGCCTCAGGGAGGAGGTCGAGAAACTTCCCTCCAACGACCAGGTGTTCGCCGAAGCCATTGGCAAGGCGCCGGTCGTGCTCGGCTTCATCTCCACGCCGCAAGGCAATTCCATACCCGAGACCAAAGCAGGCTTCAGCTTTGGCGGTGACGACCCCAATCTCTTCGCGCCCTACTACCCCGGCGCTGCCGCAAGCCTCAAAGAGCTTCAGGACAAGGCTGCCGGCGCAGGCTCGCTCAACTGGATCCCCGAGCACGACCAGATCATCCGCCGCATGCCCATGGTGGTGAGGGTCGGCGATACGCTCTATCCCTCTCTTGCCGCCGACATGTTGCGGCTCGCCCAAGGGGCGACCAGCTATTTCGTCAAGAGCTCCGGCGCCAGCGGCGAGAAGGCCTTCGGCGAGAAGACCGGGATCGTCGACCTCAAGGTCGGCGACTACGAGGTGCCGACCGAAGCCAACGGCCAGATGTGGATCAGGTTCACCCCTGCGTCGAAGGAGCGTTACCTGTCGGCCTCCAAGGTGCTCGACGGCGAGATCGGCAAGGACGAGATCGAAGGCCGCATTCTGATCATCGGCACCAGCGCGGCGGGCCTGCTCGATCTCAGGGCGACACCGCTGGAAGCCTCCGTGCCCGGCGTCGAGCTGCATGCCCAAGCCATCGAGCAGATCCTGCAAGGCTCCTTCCTGCAGCGGCCCGACTTCGCCACGCCCGCCGAGCTCCTCTACATTCTCGTGCTCGGCCTCCTCATCGCCGTCCTCATCTATCGTACCGGCGCTTTGGGCAGCGCCGTGCTCGGCGGCGCCGCCATCGCCGCGGTCGTCCTCATCTCATGGTATGCCTTCGACGCCTTCGGCTGGCTGGTCGACCCGATCTATCCCGCGATCGCGCTCACCGCGATTTATCTCGCCGGCACCCTCTTCGTCTTCCTGCGCACCGAGCGGGAGCGGAACCGGGTGCGCCACGCCTTCTCCCACTACATGGCGCCGGCGCTCGTCGAGCGGCTGGCCGACGATCCGTCGCGGCTGAAGCTCGGCGGAGAGACGCGCGACATGACCCTCCTCTTCAGCGACGTGCGCGGCTTCACCACCATCTCCGAGGGCCTCGACGCCGAGGAGCTCACCCGCTTCCTGAACAGCCTGTTCACGCCGCTGAGCAACATCATTCTCGATGAGCAAGGCACCATCGACAAGTTCATGGGCGACGCGGTGATGGCCTTCTGGAACGCGCCGCTCGACGACAGCAACCACCCAAGCCATGCCTGTAGTGCGGCGCTCCGCATGATGGGCGAGATGGCGGGGCTCAACGAGCGCTGGCGGCGGGAGGCTGAAGCCAAGGGCCGGCCGTTCAAGCCGGTCCAGCTCGGGATCGGGCTGAACACCGGCGTCTGCTGCGTCGGCAATCTCGGCTCGGAGACGCGCTTCGACTATTCGGTGATCGGCGACAACGTCAACATCGCCTCACGGCTCGAGGGGCAATCGAAGACCTACGATGTGGGCACGGTCGTGGGCGAGACCACCACTGCGCGGGCGCCCGAGTTCGCCTTCATCGAGCTCGATCTCCTGAAGGTGAAAGGCAAGACCGAAGCGACGCGCATCTTCGCCCTGCTTGGCGACAACGCGCTCAAGCAAAGTCAGGACTTCATCAATCTCACCGCCCGGCACGGAGAGTTTCTCGCCCGCTTCCGGGCGAAGGACTGGGACGCCGCCGAAGCGCTGAGCCGCGAATGCGAGGCCTTGAACAGCTCACGCCTCGACCGGCTCTATGCGCTCTATCGCGAGCGCATCGCCTTCTTCCGGACGAACCCTCCCCCGCCCCAATGGGACGGCACGGCAGAGGCCCTGTCGAAGTGACGCCGATGCCACAGCTCACGATCCTCGCCCTTGCCGCCGTCGCGGTCCTGATGCTCAAGCACACAATTGCCGATTTCTATCTGCAGACGCCCTATCAATATTTGAACAAGGGGACTTACGGCCATCCCGGCGGCTTCCTCCATGCCGGCATCCACGTGGCGCTCACCCCCCTCGTCTATCTCGTGCTGGTGCCGAGCTCAATCCTGCTCGCCGGCGCCATCGCTCTGGGCGAGTTCGCCGTCCACTATCACCTCGACTGGTTGAAGGAGCAGGTCACCCACCGCAACGGCTGGACCACGCAGGACCGCGGCTTCTGGTTCGCGCTCGGCACCGACCAGCTGGCGCACGGGCTGACCTACCTTGCGCTGGTCGCGATCCTTGTCGCCACCGTCGCCCACTGAAAGGCCGGACGTCTACAGCAGCGCCGAGATCTCGCGATTGGCGAATTCGAGACGGTCTGAGAGCAGCCGGATGATGAGCTGGTTGAAGGCTCCGGCGGCGGCGGGATCTTCCACCTGCATCTTTTCGAAGGCGGCCCGCGTCAGCCGGTAGATGACAGTCGGTCCCTCGGCGATCACGTGCGCCGTGCGCGGCACCCCGCGATAGAACCCCATCTCTCCCACCACCGTGTGCCCGACCATGCGCCTTAGCCTGATCGGGCGCCCATGCTCGTCGATGATGGTGATGGCCACGCAGCCCGAGGCCTGCAGCACCACGGAATCGGCAGGCTCGCCCTGGCGGAATATGTACTCGCCCTTGTCCAGCTCGCGGCGCTCCATATAGGAGGCGATGCGGGCAAAATCGATCTGACCGCCGAACTCGGCGTGCAACCAGCTCTCGAAGGTGTGGGTCGAGGCGTCGCCGACCTCGTGATTCATGAGCAGCATGTCCTCGCACCATTCGACCGCCTCGTTGCGGCTGCCGAAAACCTGATGCGGCCTCGTGCTGCCGAAGAAGCCGGCCTTCTCGAAGCCGGCCTGCATGACCTCGTTCAAGCCCGAAAATCCGAGCCTGACGTCATGCTCCTCGCAATAGTTGCGGAGCTTGACGAGGCTCAAGACCGCCGAAGTGTCGAGGCCCGGAACAGCGCCGAAGTCGAGCACCACGAAGCCGACCGGCTTCTCCAGCTGCCCTTCGATGACCCGCTTGATGCGCTCGAACAGACCGTTCGACGAGCCGAAAAAAATGAAGCCGGAGAGCCAGAACACGTGGACGCGCTTGCCCTCCTCGCGCAACAAGCGCGACTGCTCGGGCGAGCGCTCGACATTGGAAGAGAACTGCTGCCGCGTGAGGTGCCGGCGGATGACGCCAATGCGGCTATAGCTCAGCGCAAACATCAGACACGAGGCGACGACACCGAGCATCACCCCCATGAAGTAGCCAACATTGGCGATGACGAGCATAATCGCAAGGGCGAGCGCCCAGTCCACCCAGGAAGAACGCTGCGCCGGCGAAGCGGCGAGTTCGGCGAGGAGGACAACGCCAAGATAGGCAAGCATGCCGCCAAGGATCGCTTTCGGCACTATGGTGCCCACGTCTATGCCCGAAAACAGAATGACGGCGCAGACAATGCCGACGATCGCGCCGGACCACTTCGTGGTGGCGCCCGACTCGTCGAGCAAGAGACAGCCATTCATCGACAGCGAGCCGCCAAATCCGCCGAACACCGCAGCAAGCAGATTGGCGAGGCCGTTGGAACGAAATTCCTGGTCGAGATCGCCCGATTTCTGCCGCGCCACTTCCAGGCTCGACACATCGAGCAGGAGCGCGATTGCCATCACGCCACAAAACGAGCCGATGTCGCCACTGCTCTGGAGGATGACGCCCCAGTCGACCCCATGCCGTAGTACGGCGGCGATCGGTGACCACAAGGCAAGGTGACCGAGGCTCGGCATGAACCAAGCGCTCCGCACGGTGCCGTCCTGCACGAAATTGAACAGAACCAAATCCAGTATGAGGAGAAAGACTCCGAAGGCGACGGGCAGCGCGAGGAAGCTTGGCACCCAGCGCCCGACCAGGGGAATAGAGATCGCAAACAGTGCACCAACAAAAAACTGGGGTACATAGAGCGAGGAGTAGAGCGGCTCCCAGCTCGATGGCGAGAGGGTGAGATTCGTCTGGGTCACCACCTCCATGCCGCCAGTAATGAGCAGAAGGCCCGAGCCGGCCAAAAACCCGCCGATCACGGGATAGGGAATGAAGCGCAGCCATTGACCGAGTTTCAGCGCGCCCGTGCCGTACAGCAAAATGCCGGTAAGCAGCGTGCTGACCGACAACGCAACGAGCACGTTGAGGATGATCGCATCGTTGTTCGCGCCTTTGGCGGCAAGGGCGGCGGCGATCGAGGATGCTAGAACGCTCATCACCGCCACGGCCGGCGAGTCCGGCCCGCCGACGACCGGCGAGAAGGTCGAGGTGAGCGCGATGACCACGCACGTGACCACCGTCCCCATGATGAGCCCGGCAAGCCCCAGCGAAAAACCACCGGCGAGATCGCCGGTGAAGATGAGGGCGGCAAAGGATATGCAGTAGGCGATCTGCACCACGGCCGAGATTGCGCCCGCTATGGCGTCACGCCCCAGCCTCGGCACATCGACGTTGCGGGGGCGCCTCAGCGCTAAGTTTTCGAACGACAACAAGGGCGTTACGCGGAAGGCGTTGACAGGTTGACGTGCCCGATCATGGCTTTCGTCAGCCGCAATGGCAAGCCGCAGGTCGGACGAAGACCGCGAACCCGTCAACCGTGCCCGCCGGAGCGCCTCAACCGTTCGGCAAGCGTGCGCATCACCGCAATGGCGAAGAACGGCGTCTCATGCACCAGGAAGAGGAAGCTCTTCTCGGTGATGGGGGCAACCTCGCAAGGCGTCGCGGCCCGCGCCGTGGCGGCCCGCGGCGACCCATCGATCAGGGCCATTTCCCCGAAAATGCCTCCATGCGACAGCACGTCCTCGCCGGAGCGGATCACGTACATCTTGTCGCCCTTGTCGCCCTCCGCGAAGATGACCTCGCCCGGCTTAAACGTGGCGGGAGGAAAGCCGGCATTGGCCAGAAGTTGAAAATCAATCGCCGCCATCGCCATTGCTCGTCTCCTCCTTGCCCGGCTAACGGGGCATGCCGATACTCTATGACGGTGTTATGACGGTACCATAAAGAGCCCTTGGTGCGGCCTGGTCAGGCCACGCTCACTCGGTTTCCATTGGGAACCCTCAGTTTGCGCCTTCGGTCCTCACCCTCGCCACGGCATCGAGCCAGCCGCCATAGCGCGCCTCCCTCTCGGCCTCGCTCATCTTGGGCTCGAAGGCGGAAGCCGGGGCCCAGGTTTTAGCAAGCTCATCAGCGCTCCCGAAAAAACCGACCGCCTGCCCGGCATGGTAGGCGGCGCCGAGCGCCGTCGTCTCAGGGTTCAGCGCTACCTCGACCCTTTGCCCGAGAATGTCGGCGAGCCGCTGCATGAGCCAGGCGTTGCCGGTCATCCCCCCATCGACCCGCAAGCTTGGCGGCGCCGGAATGCCGCTTGCCGCCGTATCGCGCCCCATAGCGGTCAAAAGGTCGCGGGTTTGGAAGGCGACCGCCTCGAGCCCGGCGGCGACGATATCGGCCTTCGATGCGGCGCGGGTCAGCCCGAGGATCGCGCCCCGCGCGTTCGCATCCCACAACGGCGCGCCGAGTCCTTGGAAGGCGGGTACGAGGTAGACGCGGGCCTTGGGGTCGGCCTCTCTGGCCAAGGCCTCGCTCTCTGCCGCAGAGGAGACCAGGCCAAGACTGTCACGGAGCCACTGCACCGTGGCGCCGGCCATGAAGATGGCGCCCTCTAAGGCGTAAGCGCGCCTCCCCTCGAGCTGATGGAAGATGGTCGAGAGCATGCGCGTGGCGGACGCCACCTTCTCCTCGCCTGTGTTGGCGAGGACGAAGCAGCCCGTGCCGTAAGTCGCCTTGAGCATGCCCGGCGCGAAGCAGGCCTGGCCGTAGGCCGCGGCTTGCTGATCGCCGGCGATTCCTCTGATTGGAATGGCAGTACCGAAATGCGCGTGCTCGGTGACCCCGTAATCGCTCTGGCTATTGCGCAGCTCGGGCAGAACCGCGCGCGGTATTGCGAGGCGATCAAGCAGCCGCTCGTCCCACTGCCCGGACCTGATGTCGAAGAGCATGGTGCGGGCGGCGTTGGTCGCGTCGGTAGCGTGCAGCCTGCCGCTGGTGAGCTTGAACAGGAGGAAGCTGTCGATGGTCCCGAAGCACACCTCCCCTGCCCGCGCTCTGGCGTCGAGCCCCGGCACATTGGTCAGGAGCCAGGCAAGCTTGGTCGCCGAGAAATAGGGATCGATGACGAGGCCGGTTACCTCTGCGACGTGGGCGCCCCAGCCCTCTTGCACGAGCTCGGCGCAGAGATCGGCGGTGCGCCGGTCCTGCCAGACGATGGCGTTGGCGAGCGGCTTGCCGGTCGCCCGCTCCCACACGACCGTGGTCTCGCGCTGATTGGTGATACCGATGGCAACGACGGATCGGGCGCCGACCTCGCGCAGCACGGCGCGCCCGACTTGAAGCACGGAGCGCCAGATCTCCTCAGGGTCGTGCTCCACCTGGCCCGGCGCCGGATAGAGTTGGGTGAGCGGCAGCTGTGCGGTGGCGCAAGCGCGTCCCTTCGCATCGAACAGAATGGAGCGCGTGCTCGTCGTCCCCTGGTCGATGGCGAGCACGTAAGCGCCTTGGCTCATGGGGCGTCCGGGCTTCCCGTCTGGCTCACGATCCAGCCGCAATATTCGGCGCTGCCGCCGTCCGTCGGCAACACGAGCAGCGCCGGCAGCTCGTAAGGGTGGAGCCGCTTGGTCTCGGCGAGCACCGCCTCGGTCAAGGACGCCCGCGTCTTGATGATCATGGCGACCTCGCCCGCCTCCTCGCGGGCGCCCTTCCATTCGAAGATCGAGATCATGCCCGGGAACATGTTGACGCAAGCGGCAAGCCGCGCTGCGACGAGCGCGTGGCCCACCCGTTTTGCCTCATCGAGGCCCGGGAAGGTCGTATAGATCAGGACCGGCCGGTCGTCGTTCCCCATGGATTCACCATCCCGCCCGCCAATTCGAGAGACTTGCATTGCAGGGGCGCCGTCGCGTTTATAGTGCCCGCTTCTTAACTCCGCTCCAAGCGCAGCCAAAACATCATGCCCGGCTTCGACAAAATCGCCTTCGTTGCCAGCGAGACCAAGGAGGCTATGGAGGCGTTGCAAAAGCTCGCCGCGCGCTACGGCAACGTGGCGGCAGGCCAGGCCGACGCCATTGTTGCCTTAGGCGGCGACGGGCTGATGCTGCAGACCATGCACCGCCATCTCAACAGCCGCATCCCGATCTACGGCATGAACCGCGGATCGGTCGGCTTCCTGCTCAACGACTACAGCGAGGACAATCTCAAGGAGCGGCTTAAGAGCGCCGAGATCACCATTATCCACCCGCTGCGCATGACGGCGCACGACAAGCACGGCGCCAAGCACGAGGCGCTCGCCATAAACGAGGCCTCGCTGTTTCGGCAGGTCTATCAGGCCGCCAAGCTCAGGATCGCCGTTGATGGCAAGGTCCGGCTCGATGAGCTCATCTGCGATGGCTTGCTCGTTTCGACGCCGGCCGGCAGCACCGCCTACAATCTCTCCGCCCATGGGCCGATCCTGCCCATCAACGCGCCGCTGCTGGTGCTTACCCCGATCAGCCCCTTCCGCCCGCGGCGCTGGCGTGGCGCGCTCCTTCCCAATGACGCCGAGGTCACCATCGAGGCGCTCGAGCCCGACAAGCGGCCTGTGAGCGCGGTGGCCGACAACACCGAGTTCCGCGACGTGGTCAAGGTCGAGGTGATGGAAGAAAGCGGCATCGACATCTTCATGATGTTCGATCCCGGCCATACCCTTGCCGAGCGCATCCTGGCGGAGCAGTTCGGCTACTGAGACGCGGCTCGGGGCGCCTCGCCCCGAATCAGAGCGAGAAGACCTCGTCGATCACCGCATAATCGCGATAGCCGAGCCGGGCGATGGGCTTGAGCTTGGTCACGTCGACCCTGCCGTCGACGATCGCCTCGTCGGCGATGTGCACGCCCACCACCTGGCCGAGCACAATGGCGTGGGTGCCGGGGGCGCCGTTCTTGCCCGGAAGCTCGATGGTCCGCCAATAGCGGCATTCGAAGGCGACCGGCGACTCCTTCACGCGCGGCGGCGCCACGAGCCGCGAGGGTGCCGGCGTGAGCCCCGCAAGCCGCATCTCGTCGACCTCCGGGCCGACCGGCGCCGAGGTCCGGCTCATCGCCTCGCGCAGCGCGTAGGTGGCGAGCGAGCAGACGAACTCGCCCGTCTCCTCGGCATTGCGCCGGCTGTCTTTGCGGCCGCCGGAAGCGAACATCACAAAATGCGGATCTTCCGACACCGCGTTGAAGAAGCTGTAGGGCGCGAGATTGACCACTCCGTTCTTGCCGAGCGTCGAGATCCAGCCGATCGGCCTTGGCGCGATCAGCGCCTTGAACGGGTCAAGGGCGAGGCCGTGGGTGTTGGCGACTGCATCGTAGAACATGGCAACTCTCCCCGCCCCACTTCGTCCGGAGGGCGCGCGCCTATGGGCTCCAGGCCGTGACGATATCGGCAAGGGCCGGCCGCTCGCGCTCCTCGGGCTTCTCCTTCGCCGTGCCAATATAGACGAAACCGGCGACCCGCTCGTTATCGGCAAGCGACAGGGCTTGGCGCACGCCCTTGCTGTAGCCGCACCATTCGGTGATCCATTGCACCCCGAACCCGAGCGCCGTGGCGGCAATGAGGAGGTTCTGGCATGCGGCGCCCGCCGAGAGGATCTGCTCCCATTCCGGCGCTGCCGGGTTCTTCACCACGCGCGAGACCACGGCGATGACGAGAGGCGCCCGCATGAACCGGTTCGCCTCGTTCTCCAGCCGGAACTGGCCCGGGTCGCTCTCCTCGGCGCGGCACACCTCGGCGAGCACTTTGCCGAACCTCGCCCTCGCCTCGCCTTGAAACAAAAGGAAGCGCCAGGGCACGAGCTTCTTGTGATCGGGAACGCGCGAGGCAGCCCTTAGGATCAGCTCGAGCTCGGCCTCGTTTGGGCCAGGTTCGCCAAGGCTATTGGCCGAGACCGAGCGGCGGGTAAGAAGGAGGTCGATGGTGGGGTTAGACATGAGCTCACGCTGTGCAGCTAAGGTCGCGTTGCCTATCGCGAAAACTTGCGTCGAACAATGGCGGATTCCGGCCTTCTGAGGCACCCCAAATCGGCCTCAATCGCGACCGACTTTGGCTCCGTTGCGCATCGCGGAAGCGGGTATAACACCTGGCGGCCGGCTGATCGGAGCGAACGCTATGCGGGGGAAACGCTGCGCGGGGCCAAAGCTCATGCTCTTGGCCGCTGCTCTTGTTGGTGCGGGGACCGCCGCGGCCAAAGACGCAGCTCCGCCCGCCGCCGAGCCTAGCCTTCCTGCCACCATCCTCGTGCTCGATGGCTCGAGCAGCATGGGCGCCAAGCTCGGAAGCGCGAGCAAGATCGACGCCGTGCGCGCAGCGCTTGGTCAAGCTGTGGGCGCTTACGGGGATCGCCTGTCCTTTGGGCTCGTGGCCTTCGGCCATCGCAAGGCATCGAACTGCGCCGACAGCGAGATCCTGGCGAAGCCGGGAGAGCTCACGGCAGAGACGCAAGAGAAGCTCCTCGGCACGATCAAGCCGAAAGGCCAAGCCCCTATCGCGGCCGCTTTGAGCGACGCCGCCAAGGGCGCTGAGGCGAATGGCGCCAAGCTCGACATCGTCCTCATCGCCGACGGCGGCGACACCTGCGACGCCGACATCTGCGCCACGGCAGCCGCGCTGAAGCAGAAGTCGCGAGGCTTGCGCATTTACGTGATCGGCTTCGACGCCAAGGCCGACGGGCTGAAGCCCTTGAGCTGCATTGCCGGCATGACCGGCGGGACCTTCGTCGCTGCCTCCAATGCGAACGAGCTCAAGCAAGGGCTCGCCACGGTTCTCGACGCTGTCGCAACGCCGGCGGCGCCGTCGCCGCAAGCTGCCGCGGCTGGTGGCGGCGACGACGCAGCCGCGCCGGAAGCGGCGGCCGAAGGCGCCGAGAACGGCATCGCCGACCCCCCGCCACAGCCTTTGGCCCCGCAAGCAACTGCACCCGCAAGCGGCGAGGCCGTCGAGCGCCATCAATCGGCAATGCAGAAATCAGGACCTTCGCCCGCGCCGTCCGAGCAACCTACCGGCGAGACGGCCGTGCTGAAATCGGCAGAGCCTCCTCCAGGTGTGGCACCCCTTCCAGGCGTAGCCCTTCTCCAAGGCGCGGCACCTCCCGCCGGTCAGACCTCAACTGCCCCACCTCCTACGACTGGTGCACCTCCTGTGCGGGTCGTCCAATCGGTGGCAATCGCGCCGCCCCCGCTCACGGCGCCGCCTCCGGGTCAGACCGTATTGCTCGCTCGACCCGGCCCAGCTCAAACAGCACCTCCCGCGGGCGAGGGCGTGACGCTCGCCCAACCGGGCGCCTTCCCGAAATCCGCGGCCCCACAGATTCAGCTCCCCGTCCCCGTCACGTTCAAGGCTCTGATCACCGAGGCCGGACCCAAATTGCAGTCAGGGCTGACCTGGCGCGTCTATGCCGACAAGGCCTCTCCTGACGGCAACCGCAAGCTCCTCAGCACCCACCACGAGGCCATGCCCACGGCAGCGCTGCTTCCCGGCGACTACCTGGTCAACGCCGCCTACGGCCTCTCCAACCTCACCAAGAAGATCAAAGTGGAAAGCGGCCGCTCGCTGGAGGAGACCTTCGTCCTCAACACCGGCGGGTTGAAGCTTGCCGCCGTGCTCGGCAATGGCGAGCCCCTGCCCGAGGGAAGCGTCCGCTTCGACATCCAGTCCGACGAGGAGGATCAGTTCGGCAATCGCCACACTATCCTCGGCAACGCCAAGCCTGGCGTGATCATCAGACTGAATGCCGGCGCCTATCACATCGCCAGCCTCTACGGCGATGCGAACGCGACCGTTCGGGCCGACGTGACGGTCGAGCCCGGCAAGATCACCGAGGCGACCGTCAAGCAGACGGGAGCCAAGACCACCTTCAAGCTGGTGCAGACGTTGGGGGGCGAGGCCCTCGCCGATACCAAGTGGACCATCCTCACCTCCGCCGGCGACGTGGTGAAGGAGAATGCCGGCGCGCTGCCGACCCATATCCTCGCCGCCGGCAGCTACGCCGTGGTCGCCGACCACAATGGCTTAAGCTATACGCGCAAGTTCAGCATCGAGCAGGGCGAGCCGAAGCAAATCGAGGTGGTGGTCGACGACGGCCCCACCACAGCCGAGGCGCTCAAGGCGCTCACTGATCCGCCGGCGCCTCCGCCGCCATCCTCTGGCGGCACTATTGCGGGTGATGGAACGCCGTCCGCCGAGACCGGCGCGGCCTTCGACGGCTTCTCGGCAACGACGCCTGCCGACCCTAACGCGCCCCTGATCAACCCCGGCGCGCTGTTCCGCCCCTCGACACGATAACTGGCTAAGCCGGCTTGGTCTTTGCGGCCTGCCGCAGGTCCGGCGGGACGGCCTCGGCCGCCAGCATGCGGATCGCTTCATCGAGCGTCACCACCTGCTGCGCTTGGCTCCCGAGCCGCCGCACCGAGACGGTCTTTTCCTCGGCCTCGCGCTTGCCCACCACGAGCAGCACCGGCACCTTGGCCAGCGAATGTTCGCGCACCTTGTAATTGATCTTCTCGTTGCGGAGATCGGCCTCGGCGCGCAGTCCCGCCGCTTGCAGCGCCGCAAGCACCTCCTCGGCATAGACATCGGCGTCCGACACGATGGTGGCGACCACCGCCTGCACCGGCGCGAGCCATAGCGGCAGATGCCCGGCGTAATGCTCGATGAGGATGCCGGTGAAGCGCTCGAGCGACCCGAACATGGCACGGTGGATCATCACCGGCACGGTCTTCTCGCCGTCCGGCGCGATAAAGAAGGCGCCGAGCCGCCCCGGCAGATTGAGGTCGACCTGGATGGTGCCGCATTGCCAGTCCCGCCCGATGGCGTCGCGCAACACATATTCGAGCTTAGGCCCGTAGAAGGCGCCCTCTCCCGGGTTCAGCTCATAGCTGAGGCCGGCAGCCTCAACCGCGCGCTTCAACGCCGCTTCAGCCTTGTCCCACACCTCGTCCGAGCCTACCCGCTTAGCTGGCCTGTCCGAGAATTTGATACGGACATCCTCGAACCCGAAGTCGCGATAGATCGAGAGCATCTGCTCGTTGAGCTTCACACACTCCTCGGTGATCTGGTCCTCGGTCGTGAAGATATGGGCGTCGTCTTGCGTGAAATGGCGCACGCGCAACAGCCCATGCAGCGCGCCCGAGGGCTCGTAGCGATGCACCTTACCGAACTCGGCGATACGCAAGGGAAGGTCGCGATAGCTTTTCAAGCCATGCTTGAAGATCTGCACATGCCCTGGACAGTTCATGGGCTTGCAAGCGTAGATGCGCTCGTCGGGCGTCTCGGTCACGTACATGAGGTCGCCGAATTTCTCCCAATGGCCGGACTGCACCCACAACGCCTTATCCATCATGTCGGGAGAATTGACCTCGACATAGCCCCAAGCCTGCTGGCGCCGGCGCATATAGCCGATCAGCGCGGTGAACAGCGCCCAGCCCTTGGCGTGCCAGAACACGGCGCCCGGCGCCTCCTCCTGGAAATGGAACAGGTCCATCTCGCGCCCCAAGCGCCGGTGGTCGCGCTTCTCGGCCTCCTCGAGCTGGTGGAGATAGGCTTTGAGGTCCTCCTCGCTCGCCCAGGCCGTGCCATAGATGCGTTGGAGCATGGGCTTGGTCGAATCCCCGCGCCAATAGGCGCCGGCGATCTTCAAGAGCTTGAAGCCCTTGCCCACCTTCCCCGTCGAGGTCATGTGCGGACCGCGGCAGAGATCGAGCCATTCGCGTTGTGAATAGATTCTGATCTCGTCCCCTGCGGGGATGGCGTCGATCAGCTCGAGCTTGAAGGTCTCGCCCTTGTCGGCGAACAGCTTCTTCGCCGCCTTCCGATCCACGACCTCGCAGGTGAAGGGCGAGTCCCGCGCGATGATCTCGGCCATCTTGGCCTCGATGACGGGAAGGTCGTCAGGGGTGAAGGGCTCATCGCGCGCGAAGTCGTAATAGAAGCCGTTCTCGATCACGGGCCCGATGGTGACCTGGGTGCCGGGGTAAAGCTCCTGCACCGCCTCAGCCATCACATGCGCCGCGTCGTGGCGGATCAGCGCCAGCGCCTCGGGGTCTTCGCGGGTGAGGATGCGGATTTTAGCGTCGGCCTTGATGGGCTCGGCGAGATCGCGGACTTGGCCGTCGAGCGCAACCGCGACCGCCTTCTTGGCGAGCGATTTAGCGATGGACTCTGCCACCTCGCGCCCCGTGACTCCTGGTTTGAAGTCACGGGCGGAACCATCAGGAAATGTCAGGGAAATCATGCGTCGCTCCTCTCACTCCTGCGTACCAGCGCAGGTAAGAGATTGACCGGATGCCGCGGCTTTTACCGGGTTTCGGCCCCCGCGTCACGGGGGGTTTTGCGTGACGGTCCAGCGGCCATAGCGCCACGGCGCGAAGTGGTGGTGCTCGTCTCTGAGGTCGGGCACGGGATCGAAGCCGTGACTGCCCCAAGGGTGGCAGCGGCAGAGGCGCGAGAGCGTGAGCCAGCCGCCCTTCCACGCCCCATTCGTGTCGATGGCCTCGCGCGCATAGTCCGAGCATGTCGGAAGATGCCGACAATTCGCTCCGACGAGCGGCGAGAGCGTGACGCGATAAAGCGCGATGGCGCCCAGGAGCGGCGCCTTGGCAACGCGGGAGACGACACTCATTTGTAAGGCTCGCCGTTCCTGCGCGTGAAAACGAAACGTCCATCCACCTTCCGTGCCATCATATCGATATCGCTGTATTGCGCCTCTTCGGTCTGCGCGCGCGTGCCGACTTCGAGATAAAGCGCGGGCCTGTCGCTGCGATTGATCAAATGATGCCCATTGGCGCTGCCCGCCGGGAAACCCGCTGCCATGCCCGGCCCGAGTATCTTCTCGCCTTGATCGGTGACGAGCGTGACCTCTCCTTCGAGCATATAGACGAACTCGTCTTCATTGGCATGCCAATGCCGCTGCGAGGACCAGCTACCTGGCGCTAGCGTGACGAGATTGACGCCGAATTGTGTGAGGCTCAGCGCGTCGCCGAGCGCACGCTTCTCGCGGCCCGCAAGTGGTTCGCCGAAGGGCGGCGGGTAAATGCTCCCGAGCCTCGGGGTCACGCTTTTGGGGTCGAGCCAACTAGGCATGCGCCCTCTCCTTCATCCGCTTCGCCTCGATCTGGGCGATGGCGTTCTCCACCGCGTCGAACACGAGCAGGGTCGAGGCATGGCGCGCCTTGTAGCTGCGCACGGGCTCGAGCATGGCGAGGTCGCCCCATTTGCCTTGCGGCGGCGGGCCGCCCTCTTTCAGCATCTTCCGCATCGCCTCGCCCACCGCGCGCAACTCCGCCGCACTTGCCCCGATGACCTCGCGGCCCATCACCGAAGCCGCCGACTGGCCGAGGAGACAAGCCTTCACGCTCTGGCCATAGTCGCTAACCACGTCGCCCTCCATGGCAAGGTCGACCGTCACGGTGCTGCCGCAGAGCTTGGAATGGGCGGTGGCCGTGGCCTCTGGCGCCGCAAGCCTCGCCGTGCGCGGCATGGCGGCGGCTAGCTCGAGGATGCGCTGGCTGTAGATGTCGTCAGGTAGTGTCATACTGTCGTGCCGGGCTCGCCTTGCAGCCGGAAATCACGCATTATATATGCAGCCGGGTGCGAGGATGAGAGGGGCGCGGGATTACAAGAGCCGCGACCGGTGGGTTGACGAGCCGGTTATACTATCCCAATTGAAGCGCCGAAACGGCCGCCGGCCCTTATGCGTTG
>DFXC01000193.1:0-8103 GCA_002383105.1 Hyphomicrobiaceae bacterium UBA4118 | reverse complement strand
GGCCCTTATGCGTTGAGCCAGACAAGGAAAGTTTCAGTCTCATGGACGCCACGGTTAAGAAGCTGCGGACACGGGCGCAAACCGAGATCGGCCGCGGGCCAGGCATCGTGCGACCGTCGCGGGAGGAGGCCGAGGAGGCCGTGCGCACGCTGATCGCCTATGCCGGCGATGATCCCGAGCGCGAGGGCTTGCGCGAAACGCCGCGGCGCGTCACGAGCGCCTATGATGAGTTCTTCTCGGGCTATACCGAGGACCCGCAAGAGGTGCTCTCGCGCACCTTCGACGAGGTGGCCGGCTACGACGACATCGTCATGCTCCGCGACATCGAGCTTCACTCCCATTGCGAGCACCACATGATCCCCTTCGTCGGCAAGGCGCATGTCGCCTATTTCCCGACCGACCGGGTGGTGGGCATCTCCAAGCTCGCTCGCGTGGTCGAGGTGTTCGCCCGCCGCCTGCAGACGCAGGAGACCATGACGGCGCAGATCGCCGAGACCATCGACAAGGCGCTAAAGCCGAAAGGCGTGGCGGTGATGATCGAGGCCGTGCATCAATGCATGTCGATCCGCGGCGTGAAGAAGCCCGACGTCGCCACCATCACCACCCAGTTCACCGGCATCTTCAAAGAGGACCCGGCGCAACAGGCGCGTTTCATGATGCTGGCGACCGAGCGCGGCCGTGGCTGACCGAAACCGCCGCGAAGGACGAGATCGCGGTGACCAAAGCTGCCGCCTCCCCTGACCCTAAGAGCAAGGCCGAGATCGAGGAAGGGAGCGTCTTCGCGCCGCGATTCGACGCCGAAGGCCTCGTTCCCGCGGTCGTCACCTCTGCCGCGACCGGCGAGGTGCTGATGCTCGCTTACATGAACCAGGATGCGCTTACCCGCACCATCGAGACCGGAGAGGCGCATTATTGGTCGCGCTCGCGCTCCCGCCTGTGGCGTAAGGGCGAGGAGAGCGGCAATGGCCAGCGCGTCGTCGAGATGCGCACCGACTGCGACCAGGATGCGATCTGGCTGAAGGTCGAGTTGACCGGCAACGCCGAGGCTTGCTGCCATACCGGCCGCAGGTCCTGCTTCTATCGCGCGGTCGCGGGCGGCGCGGCACCCGGCGGCGGTCCGTCGCTGCGCTTCGTCGACGCAGAGCGGCAGTTCGACCCAGAGACGGCCTACCGTCACGCTGATGCCGCAAAGAGAACCTTAAAGAGTTCGGAGTAGTATACTTAGGCGGCTAGATCGTCGCATTCGGCCACGCCGGTTGAAGCCCAAGCATGGTCGTCTGCGGCCACGCGTTGCCGGGCCACCGGCGTGGGCACTGCACCATGAGCAGCTTAGCAAGACCGACGATTGGCATCGCCCTTGGCGGCGGCGCGGCCCGCGGCTGGGCGCATATCGGCGTTCTCAAGACTCTCATTGAGGCTGGTCTCGAGCCGGACATCGTCGCCGGTACCTCCATCGGCGCCGTCGCCGGCGCCTGCTACGTCACGGGCAGGATCGATGCTCTCGAGGACTTCGCCTGCGGGCTGACCCGCCGCCGCATCTTCGGCTTTCTCGACGTCAATTTCGCCGGCTCAGGGCTCATTACCGGGCAGCGCTTAAGCACGCGGCTCGAGCACCATCTGCAAGGGTTCGCCATCGAGCGGCTGGAGCGGAAGTTCGTGGCGGTCGCCACCGAGCTCGGCACCGGTCATGAGGTGTGGCTCAACAAAGGAAGCCTGGTGAATGCGCTGAAGGCCTCGTTCGCGCTGCCCGGCATCTTCCGCCCGGTGCAGATCAATGGCCGCTGGCTGATCGACGGCGCGCTGGTCAACCCGATCCCGGTGTCGGTATGCCGCGCGCTCGGCGCCCGCATCGTCATCGCCGTCAATCTCAACAACGACCTGTTCAGCAAGGGCGGCGTGATCCACGATCAGGAAGCCTTCGCCGAGCCTTCCAGCCCCGCCGACGGCGCCGAGCTCCTCGGCAGCAATGGCCGCGCGGCGGTGCATCTGTTGCATCGGCAGATTTTCGGCAGGGGCAACGGAGCACCCGGCATGTCGGCGGTGATGATGGACGCCATCAACATCACCCAGGACCGCATCGCCAGGTCGCGGCTCGCCGGCGACCCGCCTGACATCAGTATCGGGCCGAAGACGGGTGGCATCGGACTGTTCGATTTCCACCGCGCCCGCGAAGCGATCGAACTCGGCGCGAGAGCCGCCGAGAAGCAGATCGACGAGATCAAGATGGCCGTGCGTGCGCTCGCCGCGTGACCTCGATCAGCCCGTGGCGATATAGTCCCGCATCGCCGCGGCTTCCATCTCCGCTTCCGCGATCCGCATCCTCACCACGTCGCCGATGGAGACGAGGCCGATCAGCCGTCCTCTCTCCACGACCGGCATGTGGCGGAACCGGTGCGCCGTCATCTCCGCCATCAGCCTGTCGATGGTGTCGGCCTCGCGGCAGGTAAAGACGGTCTTGGTCATGCAGGTCTTCACCGGATCCTTCAGCACCTTGGCGCCAGCCCGCGCGATCTCGCGCACGATGTCGCGCTCCGACACGATGCCCGCGACTTTGCCTTCAGCGCCGGTGATGACGACGCAGCCGATGCCATGCTTGCCGAGCACCTCGGCGATGTCGAGCAACGACGCGTCAGGGGCAGAGGTGACCACCTCCCTGCCCTTCATCTTCAGGATTGCAGCAACGTTCATTCGGGTTTCCTCCAGCCCGGGAGCTTCGGTCCCGTTGACTGCGACATTCTGTCCCGGACTGAAATGGCGCGCAAGAGACCTGAGAGCTGACCGGAGATTTCAACGCTTATGGAAGCCGCGGAGTTTCCTCGGAAGCGGCGCCACCCTTGTCGAACAGGCCGAAAAGAAGCAATCCGCAGACAAAGCCGCCGATATGCGCCTCCCACGCGATCCCGCCTTCCTGGCCCGCGATCTTGACCGCGCTTAGGCCGAAATAGGCGTTGATGCCCACCCAGAAGACGAGAAACAAGAGGATGCGCTGGTCCCTCAGGGTCTGCCCGAGGCTCATCAGCGGCGCATGGATGAAGTCGGGAGTTCGCTCGCCCGGCAGCCGCTGCGCCTTGAAGATGAATCTGAGCGCGCCGGCCATCTGACCCGAGATCGCCGCCGAAGCCCCGACCACCGGCGCCATGTCGCCAAAGTGGAAGGCAAGGTGGGTGAACGCGCCGGCAACTCCACACAGCACGGAGAAATAGAGAAACTTGAGATCGCCCACGCGCCGCGCCACGGCGCTGCCGAAGGCGAGCATCCACAGCACGTTCACCACAAGGTGCACCCACCCCGCATGCACCACCATGTAGGTCACGAATGAGGTTACGGCGGTGAGATAGCCGCCCGGAAGCTCCGCGGCAGCGCCGCTATAGCGCGCCGGAATGAAGGCCAGCGCGAGCAGGACCGTGAGGTCCAACTCGTCGGGCAGCAGGCCCCTGATCAGTTGGATGCCGGTCATCAGCGCTGCGGAGCCTGCCACGCTGCGCGGGACATTGAGGATCGGTTCAGACGCGGCCATGGCGCAGGAGCTTTGCAAGGGCGTTCGGCCGCGGCAACCATAACGGCATGCAAATTCCCGCGGCACGCGTCGCCTCTTGGGTGCTGGCACACTCCCTGCTTAGTCGGTCCATGAGCATTGCCGGCTTAGCTTTTGTGCCAAAGCGGGACTTTTACCTTGGCGAGGCGGAAGGTTAGGCGGGTCTTGGGGTTCGGTGTAGCGCGTTCTGCGTCGGGTGGGGTTAATGCAGCAGCCAACGAGTAGGCAGCTTTACGCGTATTGGGATCGCGTACGCAATGGCCGTGTGGCGCCGCGTCGTTTCGAGGTCGAGCCGGCCAAGATCGCGGCACTTCTGCCGGAAACCTTCATTGCCGAATGTGCGGGCATGCTGGGCTACCGGTTCCGGCTCGCCGGAACGAAGATTTGCGAGCAGTTCGGCAGGGAGCTCAGAGGGGCCGATCTCCTGAGCCTTTGGGACACCGACGACCGCGACGCCGTCGCCTCTCTCCTCCGCAACGTGTTCACCGACGCCGCCGTCGGGCATTTCGTTTTCCGCGCTTACTCAAGGACCAACCGGCAGGCGAGTTTCGAGCTCGTGTTGCTGCCGCTGATCCACACCGGCGAGGCCATCAATCGCGTTCTCGGCGCCATCACCGCCATCGAGCCGCCCTTCTGGCTCGGCGCCGAACCCCTGTCGCGCCAGGAGATCGTCGAGATGCACCTGCATTGGCCCGACGGCGCCCCGCCGCCTGCGGCACGCAGCGGCGCCGAGGCGGTCCGCCTCGCCCGCCGGCGCTTCCGTGTCTTCGAGGGGGGCCTTACCGGGGGCGGCGAATAGCCAAAGACAAAAAGGACGCCTGCTGATAATTATCGTTTTGGGGCGAAAGCTTAGGCGTTCCTTAACCGAGGCCCGCCTAGCTTGGACGCGACTGCGCTTTGTTTAGGACAGCCAGTGCGGGCCCCCCGGCACCATGAGCCTCCCGACCAGTGAGGAAACAACGCCCGCCGAGCCCGTAAGGGCGCGCGCCAGGCGGCTTCACGACCAGAGGATGAGCCGGCCCATCGTGAAGATCGTGCCGGATCGCCGCAGGCATCGCCGCGTGCCGGTGGAAGTCGTCGGCCGCTTCATGCGCGAGGACCGACAGGAATATCCCTGCCAGGTGATCGAGCTGAACGCACACGCGGCTCGGAAAAATTTTATGCAATTTTCGTGGGGGGAAACCAATGCACCTGCTCGTTGAGATATTGGCGGGCTTCGGCGGGATAGTCGCCGTGGTCGTCGTCGTCGTTGGCTGTATGGTGCTATTCGTCGATACGCTGCCCCCAGGATCGGTGCCGTGACGGCAACGACCTGCGCCCGATTGCGGAAAGAACCTGGCTCAGCCAGCTCTCGAATGTCGCAGTGGGATGAAGCCTAAGATGTACTCAGTTAAAGACGTCGAGCGCCAGTTCGAATGGGTTATCGATCACCTCGCCCCCGGTTCTCAGCCGCCTCACTGGAGCCGCTGCCGACTGACTTCGTGCAGAAGCTGCGCGATCTCCAGGCGAAGATGGCTCCACAGATCCGGGCGCAGCAGCAAGCCTCTCAGGCTATGCAGGCAGCCTGACGGCACCATGGGGTACGGTAACCCAGGTGAGGTTCACGGCAATCTCTCATTACGGCTCAACCACTTCCCAGAGAGCCCCGATGACGTTGGCTTTGACATGTCGGCCGGCGGCATGGCCCTGCTCGCCCCTGTGATTTGCGACGAGGGCGAACGCATCGTGTCGTATCTCGACAATCTGGGCCGGATCGAGGGCGTGGTGGTGCGCCCCTTCGAAGGTGGCTTTGCGGTACGCATCCTCGCCAGCCTCTATAAGCGCGAGCGCATCGCCAATCTCTTGACCTGGCTCATCAACCAGAAAAGCCTGGGGCTTGGCGAGGAGCGCAAGCACGAGCGCATCGTGCCGCGCGTCAGCACCTCGAAGCTCATCTTGCCGAATGGCGAGGTGCACAACTGCCGGATCATCGACGTGTCCTTGAGCGGCGCCTCGGTCGCGTGCAGCGTGAAGCCGCCCATCGACACGGTGGTCATTCTCGGGCGCATGCGGGGCCGGATCGTGCGCCATCACGACCAGGGGATCGCTCTTCAGTTCGTCGAGCTTCAAGATCCCGACAGCCTCGCCCGCAGCTTCGGCTAGGCGCCTTCCCCTGCCCCTTCATCGTTAAGAGCAGGCTGCTCAAGCCCGCGACTTGCGGCGTGCAGAACCGCGGAATCCCGGTTCGTTCCGGGAGATCGCTAAAATTTTAGACAATCTTCTAATGTTCATGTTTGAGTAGTTCTCACTAAAAAACCACTACCAATACTACTTCAAACCAATCCCTTCTTTTATCGGGATCTCAAAATCTCTCTGCGATAGTGCACTCAACAATATGGGGGGTGCAATGAAACAGTTCGCAGTAGGTGCTGCCTTTTTGATGTTCATCTCATCGATGTCGGCAGACGCAACCAATGATCACTCGATCAGCCTCGTGCAGGCGCCTCAGGTGCAAAAGGTGGCATTTATGAAGTCCTTCGGGGACACCTTGCCGCCGATCGGCTATGTGACCTTTTGCCGGGAGCACCAGGCCGATTGCCGTCCCGGGCCGCGCTTCGCCGACCGTATCCAGCTGAGCCCCGCGAAATTCCGCGAGCTCGATCAGGTGAACACGGCCGTCAACACGGCCGTCACCCCGGTCACCGATCTTGACCACTACGGTGTGGCCGAGCTGTGGGCCTATCCCGACGACAACAAGGGCGACTGCGAAGATTACGTGCTGCAGAAGCGCCGCCTTCTGATCGAGCGCGGGTTGCCGGCAAGCGCCCTCTTGATCACCGTGGTCCGCGACGAGAACAACGAAGGCCACGCGGTGCTGACGGTGCGCACCGATGCGGGCGACTTCGTTCTCGACAACAAGCGCCGCGACATCGTGCGCTGGGCCGACACGCCCTACACCTTCATCAAGCGGCAGTCTGAGCGCAATCCGCTCGTGTGGATCTCTCTGTTGCCGCCCGAAACCGCACCGCAGACCACGGTGTCAGCCTCTAACAGCCACTAGCAGGAGTTTTTTCGACCCCGTCCCATTTGGGACACCCTTTGAAGGCCCGGTGATTATCCCCCACCCATCCCCGACCCAACCGGGCCTTTACTCGAGCCGGTCTCGCAAGAGACCGGCTCTTTTTTTCTAAGCAGGGCAACACCTAGGGCAACATGCCGGAAAATTTCCGACCGCTTTCCCCAAAGCATTTTCCGGCTGCTCCCTCCAGCCAGCACCTTGCAGCAAGGCAAGGTTGGGGTGCCTGATCAATTCGAATATTCCGCTACCTATTCCGAAGACGGATCAATCGGGCTCTACCTCGGAACGTTCCGGCAAGCGTTCGCTGTTGTTGCCTTCGCCGCCACGCAAAAGCCGCGCCCGAGGCCGAAGGGTTTCGGGTTTACGTGCCTGGGGAGATCTTGACAGCGTAGGGCACGGCCGAAGCGATGGCCGACGTCAGAGCGGAAGGTCAACGCGAGTCAGTCCGCCCAGTGAGGGGCTTATCAGTTAGCAATGCCTCGCAGATGCGCTTCCTTTCTTCTGGGTTCAACGAGTCGAATAGCCCCATTTGAAACAGGGCAGAAATGATACTCTTTTCATCGAAGGTGGGCGCCTCGATGGTCTCCACCTGACGACGGGCCCAAGGAAGCAGTTGGGTCGCGCGCAGATACAACGCTACCGTGGCGAACAGCGTGAAAATGACGTTCGGACGCGAGCTGATACCCGTAGGGTCGGCTAGATTTCTAAAGCTTGGTGGATTGTACAAATCGATCTGCCCGGCCAAACGGTAATGTTGGACCTGGTAGCAGCCGAGTAAATCCGCGAAAACTTCGCCACTACGAGCGTCGTGATTTTCGATCAGCATGCGGAGGTGATCAATCACGGGCTGCCCCTCGAGGGACGGCGTGTTTAACGGCGTCGTTGTGATAGGCCGGTTCGGTACACGCAGCATTTCATGGGCCGCCCCGGCCGAGCTCTTTGCGTGGTTTGCGACCAGGGCGAGATCATCCGAAAGCGAAGCCCGGTAAGCACGAACCAATCGGTCACGACGCTCGGCGGCTTGTCGCTCATGTGCTTCCGTCTGCTTGAAGATGGCCCGAACCGAAATAATGCCCGCGATCAGCGCCAGGATGCCCGCGACCAAGGGTTGCCAGTCGTAAAAATCCTCGACCAAACGTGACCGACATTCGGCCCGTCCAGGAGAGCAGCGCCATTCAATCCAGCTTGTGAGAAGTAAGACCCCAAGCACCCCGGCAAAAACTAGCCAAGGAATTAAATTCCAGGCAATTCGCTCAGGCTTTCCCCCGCCCATGCGGCTGAGGCTACAGCAAAAAGGGCGCCGGCCGAAGCCGACGCCTACACGATCCATCCCAGCTCACGCGCCTTGTCGTTGGCAGCCTTCCAACCACGGGCGAGGAACTCTGCCCGCGTGATCGTGGCGTCCTGATCGTCAAGCACCAAGTCAGACCAGAGTTGTGGATCTTCGAGCATTCGGTACGTCACGCTGAAGCGCGTACCTGGCATCATGACAACGATGGTGTCGCCCCGC
>DFXC01000028.1:27963-29396 GCA_002383105.1 Hyphomicrobiaceae bacterium UBA4118 | reverse complement strand
GGCAAGCAGGTCTTGAAGGACGTGACGCTCGCCTTCCTGCCCGGCGCCAAGATCGGCGTGGTCGGTGTTAACGGCGCCGGCAAGTCGACGCTGCTGCGCATCATGGCCGGCGAAGAGAAGGAATTCCTTGGCGAGGCCTGGGCCGCCGACGACGTCAGCGTCGGCTATCTGGCGCAGGAGCCGCGCCTCGACGAGACCAAGGACGTGACCGGCAACGTCATGGAAGGCGTGGCCGAGAAGAAAGCGAAGCTCGACCGCTACAACGAGCTCGCCATGAACTACTCCGACGAGACCGCCGACGAGATGGCAAAGCTCCAGGACGAGATCGACGCCCAAGGCCTGTGGGACCTCGATGCCCAGGTGGAGCAGGCCATGGACGCGCTCCGCTGCCCGCCTGGCGAGACGCAAGTAAAGACGTTGTCGGGCGGCGAGAAGCGGCGCGTCGCGCTGTGCAAGCTGCTGCTCGCCAGGCCCGACATCCTCCTGCTCGACGAGCCGACCAACCATCTCGACGCCGAGAGCGTGCTCTGGCTCGAGCACCATTTGCGCGATTATCCGGGCACCGTGATCATGGTCACCCACGACCGCTACTTCCTCGAGGACATCACCGAATGGACGCTCGAGCTCGATCGGGGCGCAGGCACTCCCTACAAGGGCAGTTATTCCTCCTGGCTCGAGCAGAAGCAGAAGCGGGCGCAAGTCGAGGGCAAGCAGGACGAGGCGCGCGAGCGGACCTTGACGCGCGAGCTCGACTGGATCAGGGCAAGCCCCAAGGCGCGGCAGGCGAAATCTAAGGCGCGCATCCGCGCCTATGACGATCTCCTGGCCGAGTCGGCGCGCGACAAGACCGGCAAAGCGCAGATCACCATCCCGCCGGGTCCGCGGCTTGGCGACGTGGTGATCGAAGCTGACCATTTGGAGAAGGGCTTCGGCGATACGGTCCTCATCGACGATCTCTCATTCAAGCTGCCGCGGGGCGGTATTGTCGGCGTGATCGGGCCTAACGGCGCCGGCAAGACCACGCTGTTCCGCATGATCGTCGGCCAAGACAAGCCAGACGATGGCGCGATCCGCATCGGCGACACGGTGAAGCTCGGCTATGTCGATCAGTCCCGCGACGCACTCGACGGCAAGAAGTCCGTGTTCGAGGAGATCTCCGGCGGCAACGACGTGATCAAGCTAGGGGCCCGCGAGGTGCCGTCACGCGCCTATGTCGGCTGGTTCAACTTCAAAGGCCCCGACCAGCAGAAGAAGGTCGGCCAACTCTCGGGCGGCGAGCGCAACCGCGTGCACCTCGCCAAGATGCTGAAATCCGGCGCGAACCTCATCCTGCTCGACGAGCCCACCAACGACCTCGATGTCGAGACGCTGTCCTCGCTCGAAGCCGCGCTCGAGGACTTCCCGGGCTGCGCCGTCATCATCAGCCACGACCG
>DFXC01000028.1:23313-27841 GCA_002383105.1 Hyphomicrobiaceae bacterium UBA4118 | reverse complement strand
ATCCTCTCCTTCGAAGGCGACAGCCATGTCGAATGGTTCGAAGGCAATTTCGAGGATTACGAGAAGGACAAGAAGCGGCGCCTCGGCGAGGACGCCGTTCTGCCGAAGCGCATCAAATACAAGAAATTCGCGCGGGGGTAGGGACGACCCAGCCCTTAGTGCGCACCAGTCGGGTCGTCGGGCCTTGCGGCCAGCTCCAAATACGTATAAACATATCTTTATGTCAGGTGATGCCCAAAGGGCTGGAACGGCCTCTGTGGCCCAGCCCCCATCTCAAATCCCAGGCCTGTCCCGGCCTCAGTCCCTTGCGGCCTTGCGTGCCGCTGGCGAGGCCACGCGCCTACGCATCCTGGCGCTGCTGGCCATCGGCGAGCTGAACGTCAAGGACCTCACCCAGATCCTCGGGCAAAGCCAGCCGCGCATCAGCCGGCATCTGAAGCTGATGGCCGAAGCCGGTCTCATCAAACGCTTCCGCGAAGGGAGCTGGGTGTTCTTCCGCCCTGCCGAAAGTGGGGCCGAAGCCGTGCTCGCCAATGCCATCGTCGAAAGCCTCGATCCGGCCGACCTGACCCTAGCCCGCGACCGCGCCCGCGCCGAAGCCGTACAGAAATCCCGTGCCGAGGCAGCGCAAGCCTATTTCAAGGCGCATGCCGGCGAGTGGGATTCCATCCGCGCGCTCCACGTCGCCGAGAATGAGGTTGAGGCGGCCATGGCCGAGGCGCTTGGCGACGAGCCTTTGTCGCTCCTGGTTGATCTCGGCACCGGCACGGGTCGCATCCTCGAGCTGTTCGGCCCCCACGCCAGACGTGCGCTCGGCTTCGACCTCAATCACGCCATGCTCGCTTACGCGCGCATGAAGCTCGAGCGGGCCGGGCTCGGCCACGCCCAGGTCCGCCATGGCGATCTCCATAATGTGCCGCTGCCGGACGGGGCCGCCGATGTCGTCGTGCTCCATCAGGTTCTGCATTTCCTCGACGACCCGGTCGCGGCGCTCGCCGAGGGGGCACGGCTGCTGGCGCCCGGCGGCAAGCTGCTGGTGGTCGATTTCGCCCCGCATGAGCTTGAGTTCCTGCGCGAGCAGTCCGCCCATCGCCGCCTCGGCTTTGCCCGCGATCAGCTCGGCCGCTTGTTTGAAGGCGCCGGCCTCAAGGTGGCGAGCTTCCGCGAGCTGAGCCCCGATCCTTCCGGCGGCAAGCTCACGGTGTCGCTCTGGCTCGGGCTGAAGCCCCCGGCCGCAAGGAAGAAGAAGAGAGCCAATGCCAATGTGGAGGTCGTCGCGTGATGCTCGCAGCCCCTGAACGCAAGAGCCGCTTTCTCGGCGGCGGCGACATCGACGTATCCTTCGAGTTCTTCCCGCCCAAGACGGCGGCGATGGAGGAGACGCTGTGGCGCTCGATAAGGCGGCTGGAGCCGCTCGATCCACGCTACGTCTCGGTCACCTATGGGGCGGGCGGCTCGACGCGCGAGCGCACCCACGCGACCGTGGCGCGCATCCTGCGCGAGACCAAGCTCAAGCCTGCCGCGCACTTGACCTGCGTTGCCGCGACGCGGGGCGAGGTCGACGAGGTGATCCGCGACTATTGGGACCTCGGCGTTCGCCACATCGTGGCGCTGCGCGGCGATCCTCCGGGAGGGATCGGCGAGCGCTACGTGCCCACCCCGGGCGGCTATATCAACGCCGCCGATCTCGTCAAAGGCATCAGGGCCATTGCGCCCTTCGACGTCTCCGTCGCCTGCTATCCCGAGAATCATCCGGAATCGCCGACCGTCGATGCCGAGATCGACATGCTCTGGGCCAAGATCGATGCAGGTGCATCGACCGCCATCAGCCAGTTCTTCTTCGACAATGAGGTGTTCTTCCGCTATTTGGACCGCGTCCGCGCTCGCGGCATCACCATCCCCATCGTGCCCGGCATCATTCCCATCCATAATTTCAAGCAAGTCTCAGGCTTTGCGCTCAAGTCCGGCGCGAGCGTCCCCGAATGGCTCGGTCACCGCTTCGAAGGTCTCGATAACGATCAGGAGACGCGCTACCTGGTGGCCGCGGCGGTCGCCGCCGAGCAGGTGATGGGTCTCGTCGACCAGGGCATCACCGAGTTTCACTTCTACACGCTGAACCGCGCCGACCTCGTCTATGCCATCTGCCATCTGCTCGGCCTGCGCCCTGCCGCCGCGACCGCAAAGGTGGAGGCCGCGCAATGACCCGGGAAGAACGCATCGCCGCGCTAAAGCGCGAAGCCAAGCAGCGCATCCTCATTCTCGACGGCGCCATGGGCACCATGATCCAGCGCTACAAGCTCGACGAGGCGGGCTATCGCGGCGCGCGGTTCAAGGACCACAAGCACGACGTGAAGGGCGACAACGACCTCCTCGTGCTGTCCCAGCCCAAGGTCATCAGCGAGATCCACAACGCGTATCTCGAAGCGGGCGCCGACATCATCGAGACCAACACGTTCAACTCCCAAGCCATCTCTCAGGCCGACTACGGGCTTGAGGACATCGCCGAGGAGATGAACGTCGCGGCTGCCAAGCTCGCGCGCGAGGCGGCCGACGCCTGGACCAAGAAGACGCCGGCCAACCCCCGTTTCGTCGCCGGCGCCATTGGTCCCACCAACCGCACCGCGTCGATCTCGCCGGACGTGAACAATCCGGGCTTCCGCAATGTGAGTTTCGACGCTCTGGTCGAGGCTTACGCCACGCAGACCCGAGGGCTGATCGAGGGCGGCGTCGACACGATCCTGATCGAGACGGTGTTCGACACGCTGAACGCCAAGGCGGCGGGCTTCGCCGTCGAGCAGGTGTTCGATGGGATGGGCGTCGAGCTTCCCATCATGATCTCGGGCACCATCACCGATCTGTCGGGACGCAATCTCTCAGGCCAGACTCCCGAGGCCTTTTGGTACTCGATGCAGCACCTTGAGCCCTTCTCCATCGGCCTCAACTGCTCTTTCGGCGCCGAGCAGCTGCGGTCGTCGGTCGCCGACATCGCCGCGGCCGCGGACACGCTGGTCAGCGTCTATCCCAATGCCGGCCTTCCCAACGAGATGGGCGGGTATGACGAGAGTCCTGAATTCATGGCGGGCCTGCTCGAAGAATGGGCGAAGGATGGCCTTATCAATATCGTCGGCGGCTGCTGCGGCACCACGCCCGATCACATCCGCGCCATCGCCGAAGCGGTGTCCAAGTACCTGCCACGGCATGTGCCTGAGGTCGCCCACAAGATGCGCCTCTCCGGCCTCGAGCCTTTCGTGCATGAGTAGGGCTCAATGACCAACGCGGCGCAGAACTTCGTCATGGTGGGCGAGCGGACCAACGTCACCGGCTCCGCCCGCTTCCGCAAGCTGATCGAGGCGAACGACTACGCCGCCGCGCTCGAGGTCGCGCGCGACCAGGTGGCGAACGGCGCCAACATGCTCGACGTCAACATGGACGAGGGCATGCTCGACTCTGAAGCCGCCATGGTGACCTTCCTCAACCTCGTCGCCGCCGAGCCCGACATCGCGCGCGTGCCGATCATGATCGACTCCTCGAAATGGTCGGTGATCGAGGCGGGGCTCAAATGCGTGCAAGGCAAGTCGATCGTCAACTCGATCAGCATGAAGGAAGGGGAGCGGCCGTTTCTCGAGCACGCCCGCAAAGTGCGCCGCTACGGCGCCGCCGTGGTGGTGATGGCCTTCGACGAGCAGGGCCAGGCCGAGACGGCGGAGCGGAAGTTCGCCATCTGCAAGCGCGCCTACGATCTCTTGACCGAGAGGGTCGGCTTCCCGCCCGAGGACATCATCTTCGATCCCAACATCTTTGCGGTGGCCACCGGCATTGAGGACCATAACGACTACGCTCGCGCTTATATCGACGCCACGCGCCGCATCAAGGCGGAGCTGCCTTATGTGCATGTGTCGGGCGGCGTCTCCAACCTCTCCTTCGCCTTCCGCGGCAACGAGAGGGTGCGCGAGGCGATGCATTCCGTGTTCCTCTATCACGCCATCCAGGCCGGCATGGACATGGGCATCGTCAATGCCGGCCAGCTCGCTCTTTACGACGACATCGATCCTGAGCTTCGCGAGCTTGTCGAGGACGTGATCTTGAACCGCAGGTCCGACGCGACGGATCGGCTACTCGAGGCGGCCGAGCGCTATAGGGGCGGGGGAGCGCAGAAGAAGGAGCTCGATCTCTCCTGGCGCGAGAAGCCCGTGGATGAGCGGCTGACCCACGCGCTGGTCCACGGCATCGGCAACTTCATCGAGCAGGACACCGAAGAGGCGCGGGCGAAGGCAGAGCGGCCGCTGCACGTCATCGAAGGCCCGCTGATGACCGGCATGAACGTCGTCGGCGATTTGTTCGGGTCCGGCAAGATGTTCCTGCCGCAAGTGGTGAAGTCGGCGCGGGTGATGAAGCAGGCCGTCGCTTATCTGATGCCCTTCATGGAGAAGGAGAAGGAGGAGCTTGGGCTCGCGCAAGGGGAGCCCGCCGGCAGGATCCTGCTCGCCACCGTCAAGGGCGACGTTCACGACATCGGCAAGAACATCGT
>DFXC01000028.1:14657-23176 GCA_002383105.1 Hyphomicrobiaceae bacterium UBA4118 | reverse complement strand
GGCAAGAACATCGTCGGCGTCGTGCTCCAATGCAACAATTACGAGGTGTTCGATTTGGGCGTCATGGTCCCCGCCCAGAAGATCCTCGACACCGCGCGCGAGCGGAAGGTGGATATCATCGGCCTGTCGGGTCTGATCACGCCATCGCTCGACGAGATGTGCCACGTCGCGGCCGAGATGGAGCGCGAAGGCTTCGACCTGCCGCTTCTGATCGGCGGCGCCACCACGAGCCGCGTGCACACGGCGGTGAAGATCAGCCCGAACTATCACCGCAGCCAGGCGATCTACGTCACCGACGCGAGCCGGGCCGTGGGCGTCGTGTCAGGCTTGATGTCGCCTGAGGAGCGTCCCAAGGCGATCGCGCGGGTGCGCGAGGAATATACGCGCATGGCCGAGTCTTACGCCCGCGGCCAGGCCGATAAGAACCGCACCTCGATCGCCGATGCCAGAGCCAACCGCCTCAAGCTCGACTGGGCCGGTTATGCACCGAAGAAGCCGAGCTTCCTCGGTACGCGCGCCTTCCGCAGCTACGATCTGAGCGAGCTTGCCCGCCATATCGACTGGACGCCGTTCTTCCAGGCTTGGGAACTCAAGGGCGCGTTTCCCCGCATCCTCAAGGACGACAAATACGGTGAGGCCGCGCGGCACCTCTACGAGGACGCGCGCAACATGCTCCGCCAGCTCGTCGAGGAGAAGTGGCTCACCGCCAATGGCGTCGTCGGCTTCTGGCCGGCGAATAGCGTGGGTGACGATATCGAGCTCTACACCGACGATACCCGAACCAAGCGCCTCGCCACGCTGCATGCGCTCCGCCAGCAGATGGCGCGGGACGGGGCACGCGCCAATCTCGCCCTGGCCGATTTCGTAGCGCCCAGGGAGACCGGGATCCCCGATTATGTCGGCGGGTTCGCCGTGACCGCGGGGATCGGCGAGGAGGACCTAGCGCGGCGCTTCGAGCGGGCCAACGACGATTACTCGAAGATCATGGTCAAGGCGCTCGCCGACCGGCTGGCAGAGGCCTTCGCCGAGGCGCTACATGCGAAGGTGCGCCGGGAGCTTTGGGCCTACGCGCCCGGCGAGACGCTCACCAACGAGCAACTGATCGCGGAAGACTATGCCGGCATCCGGCCTGCCCCGGGTTATCCCGCCCAGCCCGACCACACCGAGAAGCGCACGCTGTTCACGCTGCTGGATGCCGAGAAGGCGACCGGGCTGAAGCTGACCGAGAGCTACGCCATGTGGCCCGCGGCCGCCGTCTCGGGCCTCTATTTCGCACATCCGGAAAGCCGCTATTTCGGCGTGGGCAAGATCGGGCGCGACCAGGTGCTCGACTACGCGAGCCGCAAAGACTGGAGCCCAGAGGAGGCCGAGCGCTGGCTCGCGCCGATCCTCAGTTACGACCCGAAGCGCATCGCCGACGCCGCTGAATGAGGCGGGTAGGAGCCGAGGGTCTCCCCAAAAAAGCCCGAAATCCCAGGCGGCCATGACCGCCCGGGAACGCCGTAAGACTGAAGGCTAAAGAGAGGCCCGCTTGGGGCCCAAGACGCGCGCCTCTAGATCATTCCCAGAATGACGGCGGCGAGAAAGCCGAACGACATGATCGCCATGATGGCGGTGATGGTGGCTGTGAGTTCCATCGGAAGCTCCTCTCCGATTGGAGGGCTGTCCTCTCCACGTTTTTTCAGTGTAAGGACGCCCTCGTTGATCGCCAAGACGTTTCCTTTTTGCACTGCACAACTCCTTTGCGCCGTAACGCGAGCCTATAAACGCGCCCGCGCGGGATCGGTTCACAGCCCGGGGCATTTTTGATGGGCGGCGAAAGACTTGCAAACAGTGATGGCGAGGATGGTAAAAGGCTAAATCGTTGATGGCTGGCGGTTTAGGCCGGCCGTGGAAACCATTAACAGCGGCAAAGTTTTGCCGCTGCGGTAACACAATCCGGGCGCTGTTCTGGGCTAGGCCAACGCGAAACACCAAGAGCGGGCGGGGGCCCGCGCCCGGAGCGGTTGCTGCCTTCTAGAGGGAACTCGCGATGAGGACCGTCAGCATTCTTAGCCTTGGCGTTCTGGCTATGATCTTCGCCTTTCCGGCGGAGGCTCTTACCATCTCGAATGTCGATCCCGACCCTCACACCATCACCGTCACGGTCGGCAGCGACAGCAACGAGCTCACCATCGAGCCGCAGACCGAGGTCGACCCGCCTTGCGATAAGGGCTGCAAGGTCGAGCTGGAGAACGGCGAGCAGTATGAGATGAAGGGGGACGAGTCGGTCTCGATCGAGGACGGCGTGATCTTCGTCGATGCCGCGCCCAGTGAAGAGGGCGACGATGGTGCTGCCGCCGGGGCAACGCCCGACGAGCCATCGGATACGGAGCCTGATCAAGGCGATAATGCCGAGGCGCCTCCCGCCGACAGCCCTCCAGCCGACGCCGCCCCGCAAGCGCACTAGCCGGCCGCTCTACGCCGGTTCCCACTTTTCCGGATCATGCTCTAACGGGAACTTGCGCAGCAGAATCTCGTCATAGCTGTCAGCGACAAGTCCGGGCAACGTTGCCGCGGGGCTGAAGCCGTGGCGCCCATAGAAGCGCACGGCGCGCGCGTTGAACGATGAGGCGCAGACCCAGAGATTGCGCGCACCGAGCCTGACGCCCTCCTGCTCGAACCAGGCGAGGATGCTTGCGCCAACGCCCTGGCTCTGGAATTGCGGCAGTAGCGCAAGGAGCTCAAGGTAGGGGCCTTTGAGCCAGGGGAAGCGGACCGATACCGCGCCCGCCTCCTCACCTCCGATCTCGACCAGGTAACGCGACGCGCCACCGTCCGAGGCTGCGAGAAATCGCGCCAACGCATCGGCCGGGTAGCCCATTACCGACCAGGGCGGGATCGCCACGATCGACGCGGCAAGACTCGCGCAAGAGCGGGGCTCGAGCGCTACGAGGCGCGCACGCTCAAGCTCACAGGGGGGGTGGGAGAACGGTCCAGATGTCATGGATCTGGTGATGGGTCGACCGTGCGAGGCGCGGCATGTCGCCGGGCCGGGTTAGGTAGCAGTTGGCTGCGATGACGGGCTTTCCCGCCTTGAGCAGCTCGCTCACCGTCACGAAGCTATAGCCCTCTTCTTTGAGCTTGGGGATGGCGATCGCGAGCGCATCGGCGGTGTGCCAGCCGCGGCCATTGGCGTGGGCGACGATGATGGCCCCGGGATGGACGCGGGTGAGGATGGTGTTGACGATGGCCTTGGCCGACTGGTGTGGATCGGGATCGCCGGTCACCAAGTCCCACTGGATGGCGAGCAGGCCGGCGTCGGCGACCGCCGTAAGCGACTTCGCATCACAGCGTCCATAGGGGAAGCGCATGACGCTCATGCGCTCCGGCAGGGAATTAGGGGCTTTGACGTCGGCGGCGCATTGTTGGGCGAGCAGGCCTTTGCGCGCGCGCGCATAGGCCGCCTCGGTCAAAAGAATCTCGTCCCCGAGGCTCTGCTCGCTCACATTGGCGAGGTCGAGATGGCGCAGGCCATGGCTGCCCACCTCGAAGTTCGGATCGGCGATGAGCTGCTCGACGCGCTCCTTATGGGTTTCCATCCATTTGCCGCCGGCGAAGAACGTGGCCTTGACCCCTTGCGCGCGAAGGAGATCGACGATGCGGCCGTCATAGCCCGCGACGTCGCCATTGGTCTCGCAAAGATCGAAGGTGAGCGCGATGAGCTTCTCACCGGGAGGAAGCGTAACGCTCCTGATCGAGCCACGCAGCTCCTGCGGCACCGGAGACGCTTGCGGAAGCGGCTCCTGCTTGAGGGGGGCGAGATCGAGATGGAAATGGGAACGGACGGATTGCAGCTCCTGGTGCGTGCCGGCAAGGGCTTGTGGCGTCCAGCAACGGTTGAGCAGGCTCTGATCCTCGGCCGAGACGGTGCCAAGCCCGCACGCGGCGAGCGCCAGAAACGCAACGACGAGGACGCGACGCATGACCGCCACCGCTCACTCTCCTTGAGGCCCGGCGCATAGAGCCCGCTTTGCCGTCGGAGCGTCAACCGCCCAAGAGGTCGCGGGGCCTAAGCTCAGGGGAGCGCCGGGAGACAGGTTTAAGAACCAAGAGCCCCGTTAGCGGCTCTCTTTGCCGTGCCAGATGCGAACGATCACGACGTCTTGGCCGGTGACGCGAAACTACACGACATAGGTTTGCGAGCGAGCCTCGACGAATAGCTCGCGGAAATTCAGCCGCTCTGGGACGCGGCGGCAGCGCTGCGGGAAGTCCCGAAGCGAGCGCGTCGCGTCCTTGATGAGACCGGCAACATCACCTGGGTTCGGCTCAGCGTCTCGCGTGAGGAAGTCTTGTAGGCGCTCAAGGTCGCTAATAGCAGACGGCAGCCAAACGACTTTCACTGCCGAGGACGAAAGGGCCGGAAGTCTCGCGTTCCCCACGTCTTGAGCCAGGCTTCCACCTCTTCCTGGCTGTACGATTCTCCGGAGCGCTCAAACTCGGTCCATCGGCGGTCGAGCTCTTCAAGCACGGCCTGGCCGTACAGCTCATCGAAGAGGCGCACTGCGTCGGAGACGATCGTTTCCGGCTCGGCTGCCCGCTCTTTCGCGAGCCTGGTCAGGATCGCATCGGTATCGGCGTCGATTTGGACGGCTCGCTTCGACATGCGTCATTCTCCGCCAGCGTAGCTGAGTTGTCCAGGCAGCGCGATGAATGGAAATACCGGCCGAGGGGTGGCCTCACTTGGCGAGCGAAGTGGGGCTCGCTTGCGAGACCATCGGGCAGTCGAGGGTCTTCTCGAGCGCCTCGGCCAGATCTTCCTCGGAGTTGGCCTTGATATAGAGACCGTTATTCTCCTCGGCGAGGCACATGAGATCCATCACGGGGTTCCCGCCGGTCCAGGAGAAGCTGTCATAGCGAAAGCCGATGACGTGAACGGTGAGCTGCTGGGCCGTGAGATGAAGCTGCTTGGCAAACTCGCAAGGCGACCTTCCGCATGTCTCCTCGCCGTCGGTCACGACGACGACGACGCCCGGCTTACTGCGGAAATCGAGTGCTTCTGCCGCCTGCTCGACTCCAGTTGTCAGAGGCGTCTTGCCGGCCGGCACCAAGGCATTCACGGTGCTCATGATGAGGCCCGCGGCATCCGGCGTTGGCTTGAATTCAAGCTTGACGTTGCACTGGTTGTAAGGCCCCGGTCCGAAGGTGACGAGGCCGACGCGACGATACTTCGTGGCGCTCGGCAACACCTGGGAGAGTGCTGTGCGCACTTCATCGATGCGGGCTTGGGAGTTCGGGATGCCGAGGACCTGGTTGCCGGACATGGAGCCTGAGGCATCGACCACGATCATGGCGTCTTCATTGCACGGCGAAGGCTTTTTTTCTTCAGCGCGGGAGGTAGAGAGGCTGCAAACCACAAATCCGGCCAAGACCATGGCTGCGAGTTGGAACGTCCAAACGGCGGCAAGCCGGACGCGGAAAAACTGCCAAATCATTGCGCAAATCTCCCGATGGATTTGCCGACTTTAGCCGAAGAAACCGGGATGCGCTGTGGGTTTCATGCCGCACCCAGGGCCGCACGCTTCGGCAATGGGCGTGTTAGCCTTTGCCCTTGGTGCGTGTGTGGCCAGGGGCGGCGTGGCTCTCGAGGAATTCGATCATCGGGGTCGCCACGTCGATACCAGTCGCCTTCTCCAGGCCCTCGATGCCTGGCGATGAGTTGACTTCGAGCACGAGCGGTCCGCTCTTCGACCGGAGCATGTCGACGCCGCAGACATTGAGGCCGAGCGTCCGCGCGGCCCTGACTGCGGCGCTCCGCTCTTGTGGCGTGATGCGCACCTTTTCGCCCGAGCCGCCGCGATGGAGGTTCGAGCGGAACTCGCCGGGAGGCCCTTGCCGCTTCATCGAGGCCACCACCCTGTCGCCGATCACCAGCGCCCGG
Source organism: Hyphomicrobiaceae bacterium UBA4118 (assembly GCA_002383105.1). Classification (GTDB taxonomy): domain Bacteria; phylum Pseudomonadota; class Alphaproteobacteria; order Rhizobiales; family Methyloligellaceae; genus Methyloceanibacter. Next base: position 17,256 of record DFXC01000028.1, on the reverse strand, counting down.
ATGTCGGTCGAGTCGGCCTCCTTGATGAATTGCTGCACCAGGATGTTGACGTTCACGCCCTGAAACGCCTCGATCACCGACTTCGCCGATTTCACCGTCTCGCCGAGCACCACGCCGATACCTTGCGTGCCCTCGAGCAGCTTGATGACCACGGGCGCTCCGCCGACGAGGTCGATAATGTCCTCCGCCTGTCGCGGATCGTGGGTGAAGGCGGTGACGGGGAGCCCGATGCCGCGCCGCGCCAGAAGTTGCAGGCAGCGGAGCTTGTCGCGGGAGCGGCCGATGGCGACCGACTCGTTCAGGGGATACACACCCATGACCTCGAACTGGCGCAGTACGGCAAGACCGTAGAAGGTCACCGAGGCGCCGATGCGCGGTATCACCGCGTCGAAATCCTCGAGCCGGCGCTTGCGGTAATAGAGGGCGGGCCGGCGCGAGGTGATATTGATGGACACGCGCAGCGTATTGACCACCTCGATCTCGTGGCCGCGCGCGCGAGCCGCCTCGCAGATGCGCCGGTGGCTGTAGAGGTGCGGATTGCGCGCGAGCAACGCGATCTTCATGGAGCTCTCATGGGGGGTTTCGGTTTATCGCAGCAATTTGCTTGCCCGCAGGGCCGACGTTTTCCGCCTGCGGCGAGGTCGCGGGGGGCGCGCCCCGAGGAGATAAGAGCGGCCCGGCTCGATCAGGGCGCGGCCCTCGAGCGCGGTGCGGCCGAGCAGCATGCGGAAGCCCATCTGGTCGCGATTGGCGAGCGCAAGCTCGATCGGCCAGGACGCCTCCCCGAGCTTGAGCAGCGTCTTGATGATGTAGCGGCGCTCGACGCCGCCGCCCGAGTTGCGCACCGTGCGCTCGTCGATGGCGTGCGCCTCGCAAGTGACCTTCATCGCCTCGCTGCGCTGAATCGGATGCAGCTCGAAACGGAGCCAGAGCGCGCCCCCGCGGCGGAACGGCTCGATGCGGTAGGCGTGCAGCGCGCTCGTCCGGGCGCCGGTGTCGATCTTGGCCTTGATCGCGCCGACGCGAAGATCAGGCAGCCCGACCCATTCGCGCCAGCCGATCTTGAGCGGCTCTTTCGGGGAGAGGCGTGCTTCCATGTTTGCGTGGCGAAGGGCGAAAGCGAGGCGGGGCCTAGGCCTGATGTAGCACACCGCCAAACCGTTGGCTTTGCTTCTATGGCGGACCGGGCTCGACTATAGTGACGAACAGCCGGGAGCGCGCGGGGAAGGGGAGCCATGGGCAAGAACCAGCACGTGGTCAGCCACGGGGAACGGTGGGCCGTCAAGGCCGAAGGGGATTCCCAACCGCTCGCCGTCTACAAGACCCAGAGCGAGGCCTGGGAAAAGGCCAAGTCTATCGCCCGGAAAGAGCGTACCGAGGCGCTGCTGCATGGCCGCGACGGCGTCATCCGCGCGCGCAACACCTACGGCCACGACCCACGCCGGGTGAAGGGCTGAGTACCCTCGCCGCCCTCAAGGGCTGAAGATCAGCGCGAAATAGACGATGAACAGCAGCAAGTGAACGATGCCTTGCAGCACATTGGTGCGCGCACCGCCGAACGTGAGTGCGCTGACGAACAGCGTCAGGATGAGCAGCACTGTCTGAACCTCGCCGAGCCCAAGATGCACCTCGTACCCGGTGATGAGCCCGATCGTCAGCACCGCCGGGATGGTGAGGCCGATGGTGGCGAGCGCTGAGCCCAGACACACATTCACCGCACGCTGCAACTGATTATCGAGCGCGGCGTGGAAGGCGGTGAGCCCCTCGGGCGAGAGCACGAGGATGGCGATCATCACGCCGCCGAGCGGTGCCGGCAACCCGAGATCCTCGATGCCGAAATCGACGATGATGGCGAGGAACTCGGAGAGCAGCACGACTGGAAGAAGGGTGAGCACCAGCATCAGCACGTGATAGGCAAGCGATCCGTTTGGGGACCCGTGGTGAAGCCCCTGGTGCCGGGTATGGCGCCCGTTGCGTTTGGGCTCGGCGAAGAAGGCCCGGTGTCGCATCGTCTGAATGACGACGAACACGAGGTAGAACAGGATGGTGATGGCGGCGAACAAGACCGCCTTGAACGGGGCCTGGCTCGGGTCGGGCTCGGTCTTGGTGTAGTTCGGGATGATGAGGGCGAAGACGGCGAGCGATGCGATGACCACCAGGAAGGCGCGGGCGCCTTCAAGATTGTATTCCTGCTCCCAATAGCGCAGCGCGCCCATGAGCAGCGCCGCGCCGACCATGCCGTTCAGCACGATCATCAGGGTGGCGAACATGGCGTCGCGGGCGAGCGTCGGGTTGTTCGCGCCATGCAGCATGATGGCGGCGAGCAGCGAGACCTCGATGACGATCACCGAGAGGGTGAGCACGAGCGTGCCGTAAGGCTCGCCCAGCCGCACGGCGACTGCGTCGGCATGGCGCACCACGCCGAAGGCGCACCACATCATGGTCCCGAACAGCCAGATGAACAGCAGGATGGTGAGCGGGTAATTGTTGAGGTCGGCGAACAGCACGTCCTCGAAGGCATAGGCGATCAGGGCGCTGACCATCCCGGCAATCGCCGGCGCTTCGGCGACGAGGAACGAACGCAAGTCCGGCTTCTCGG
>DFXC01000028.1:6679-14403 GCA_002383105.1 Hyphomicrobiaceae bacterium UBA4118 | reverse complement strand
GGTTCATGGGGCTCCCGTCTGTCCCCCGCCCGCCACCGTCTGACCATGGTTCCGGGCCGTGGGTGAGGCGAAACTATCATGGCGGCGTTATGCCGCGAGCTTAACGTCCACCCATTTCCCGGTTGTCCTCCGAAAGAATCCGCAAGAGATATTGGCCCGTGCGTCCCGAACCGTCAGTTGTGCCTTCCTGGCGCCGTTCGCCATAATCGGGCCACGACATTCGCCAGGTCAGCGACAAATCATTTACCGCGTTCGCTAATTTTGGCGGCCGCATAGGTCCCTTCCTTTGCACCTCGGGTGCGAAGCTCCTCCACAAAAATTGGAGGCGTTTATGGACCACAAATCAGGGACCGTTCGAGCCGCGCTGGTCGGCACGACCGCCGCGCTTTGTCTAGCTTCAACGCTGCTCGTCGCCGCATGCGCGGTCAGGATGGAGCCTTACGACTTTCCAGTCATGCGGCTCACCAACCCGCCTGCGGCCGACGCGCAACCCCCGCAATAGCCGGGCTCACTCTTGGTGCTCAGGGGGTTGTGATGAGATGGTTCATTGGCGCGCTCGCGCTCGCGGTCATCTGCGTGATGTTTGGAGCGCCAACCGCCTTGCTTCTGGGTTGGACTCCATTGACCGCCAGCGGCCGGCAGATTGTCAGGGCGAGCGTAAAAGACCATGCACCTTCCGTCTCGAATCGCGTGATAACTCAGTAGGCGGAGGCAAGCGCCAGGTCTTCTTCTTCTAGTCGCCCTTCCACTCTTCATGTAATAGCCCTTTACATGGGCTCCTCCGATCCGCCCGGCTGGCGCCGGCCCCGCTCCTATCACCACGGCAACCTCAAAGAGGTGCTGCTCGAGGCCGCCCGCAAGCTGATCGAGCAATACGGACCGGCTGGCTTCAGCCTCACCGAGGCCGCGCGCTTGGCGGGCGTGAGCCCCGCGGCGCCTTACCGCCATTTCCGCGACCGCGACGCCCTTCTCGCCGAGGTCGCCAAGGGCGGCTTCGAGCGCTTCGCCGCGCGTCTCGACAAGGCGTGGAACAACGGCGTGCCCACGCCGCTCTCCGCCTTCGATAATCTCGGCAAGGCCTATCTTTCCTTCGCGCGCGAGGAGCCGGCAAGCTACGCGGTGATGTTCGAAGCGGGGGTGGCCCCCGCCAGCGCCGAGGGTGAGGCGCTGCCGGCCGCCGAGCGCTCCTTCGACGTTCTCCAACGTGCCGCCGCGGCGTTGTGTCGTTCGCTGCCCGAGACCGAGCGGCCACCCCTCAAGCTCATGAGCCTGCATATCTGGGCGATCTCCCACGGCGTCGCCACGCTGTTCGCGCAGGGCGATCTCCAGGCGCGGAAAGTGCCGATGAGCCCTGAGGAGATCCTCGAAAGCGCCATGCTGATCTATTTGAAAGGACTCGGCATTCTGCCCGGCGCGAAATCCGACGGCGCCCGTTAATTGAGCGACGAGCAACATCTGTTTGTCATGCCCGGGCGCAATCCCGGGCATCCACGAATTTCGAGTCAAATTTCAAAGACGTGGATGGCCGGGACAAGCCCGGCCATGACGAGTCATTGCGCTTCGGCGCCTAGCTGCGGTCACTGGCCGGCTTGCAGCCATTTCAGCACGAGACCCCAGTCGCCACTCGTGCCGTTAAAGCTGTTGCAATCGACCCTGCCCTGCACGCCCGGGACAGAGCCGGTGGTGGTGAACTGCCAGAACGACCAGGTCCGGTCTCGGTAGAGGGCCTCAGGCTCCGCGGCCACCGAGCGCAGCCAGAAGTGATAGTCGGTGAAGGCGCCGTCCAGAACGTCCCGGTAAAAGACCGGGTCGGTGTAGATGATGGGCCGCTTGCCGGTATGCGCCTGCATGGCGTCGAGCATGGTCTTGATCCTTGCCAGCGCCACGTCGCGGGCCACATGGCCGGGACAGGTCTTGGAGTGGCTGTTCCACTCGACATCCAGCACCGGCGGCAAGGCGTCGGGGTCGGGCGGCACATTCAGCATGAACCACAGCGCCTGCTCGTCGGCGGGACGGCACCAATAGAGGAAATGATAGGCGCCACGCGCAATCCCCGCCCGCTTTGCGCCTTCCCAATTCTCGAGGAACTTCGGATCGACGACATCGCCGCCCTCCGTCGCCTTGATGAAGGTGAAGCGGACTCCGGCCTCGCGCGCCTTGGCCCAGTCGATGTCCCCCTGCCAGTAAGACACGTCGATGCCCTGCACCGGCATGTCGTGGGCGCTCGCCACCCCGTCATTGGGCTTACGATCCGACAAGGATTGCGCGCGCGCCCCTTGATTGGCGGCGAGCAACACCGACGCCACCGCCAGAGCCGCAAGACAGCGACCGAAACTCACCATGGGAGGCCCCGAAATCCCTACGCAACCCGTTACGACTTTTCCTCACGTAAGACCTAGCCTACTGGGGATTAAGATTTTTTTGCGTCCCCGGACGCGCTATTGGGAGCCCGGCAGCGATCACATTTTCGGCCGCCCCTTGACTCCTTGCCAAGGCACAGCATCTATGTGAATGTGAATAACATTCACACTGAAGGAAGGACCTCGATGCACCTGGTTGCGACCTTGGACGAGTATGGGAAGCCGGCATGGATCACAGCCATGATCGTCGGCTTCATTCTCTGGTGGCCCATCGGCCTTGGCGTATTGGCCTATCTGATCTGGAGTGGACGCATGGGATGCGGAAACAAAACGGCATGGCGTGACTATCTGACCACTGAGGCGCGGCGGTTTGGTGGCGGCGTTGGGCCGTTCCGCTCGACCGGCAATCGCGCCTTCGACGACTATCGCGAGGAGACCTTGCGGCGGCTTCAGGAGGAGGCGAACGAGTTCCAGTCCTTCCTGCAGCGTCTTCGCCACGCCAAGGACAAGGCCGAGTTCGACCAGTTCATGGCCGAGCGCGCCCGCGGCGGGTCTGTTCAGAACGCCTAACAAGCTCGAACCGGTCGCTGCGAACGAGCGACGCGTAGAGAGGCAACGACAAAGAGAGGGCGCGGGATTTCGGTCCCGCGCCCTTTTTGTTTGCCGCACCGGCGCAGGCGCCGCCGGACGCGCCCCAGTTGGCGTTAGCCCGCCAATTGCGATGTGCGAAAAATTGTCCAGTCCCGTTCCGTCGCCTTTGACATGGCCTGGGCTGCCGCCAGGAGCCAGTCCGGCCCTCGCTCAGTCAGATCGCGCAGTATGGTCTTGCGCTGATCCGACGTCGCCAGATGCAGATTGGCCGTCTCGCGCCCCATGTCTCGCAGGATGAGCCGTTCGTCGCGTTTCTTGGGGAACTGCGCCAGTTCGATTCTTCCACAGTGCGGCCCCAGTCGACGAACGACCCACCCGTCCTCGACGGCATAGTATGGATCCGGCTGCCGAACAGAGTGCTTAAGCAACCGGACCGAGAAGGCGCGCTCCTTCGGCCGTCCCCGGGCCCAGCCCCAAGCCGAGGGCAACCACGCTTTCGCTTCGCGCGCGACCAGGCCGCCATTGCACTGGGCAGTCGCCACGTATCGCGGTCGACCGAGGCTGCCGACTCCGGCGATACGGTGCGAGAATGCGATTTCCCCGGCGTTATCGGGGAGCGACCGTTGCAGCAGCCGCTGAAGGCGCTTGGGTGGCGTCAGGCGGGGGAGATTGGTGAGCTTGGACCAGAAATGGATCGGCTCGCGCTCTGCACCCAGGGCCATTTCGCGCAAACCCGGGTGGTTTTCTTCGAGAATGAATGGTTTGCCGCCTGCTTCCAGCGATTCACGATAGCCCTCAAGCACGGCGGTCGCCGCGCCGCTGGCGTCGATGGTCAGTCCGTTCTCCTGTTTTGCAAGGATGGCACTCGTGACCAGCCGAACGAGATCGACCGCATAGGGCATGTTGGCCACCTCGTCGAAATCATTGACGCCCCATACCAGTCTGCCCTCGGTATCGCGCCACGTTCCGAAGTTATCCACATGGAGATCGCCTACGGCCAACACCCCGGGCGCCTTGACGAGGTCCGGGCAGACCTCCGGCCATAGCGAAGCCCAGCGATAGAAGGTTGCTCGCAGAAACGCGAATAGCGAACCCGCCATCTGTTCGTGCTTCAGCCGGATGTCCGGTTCGACGACAGGGATGCGCGTATGGAGCCATCCCTCATAGTCAACAGTGGCTGCGACGATCGGTGCAGGGCGGGTCGCAGTCGCGCGCTGGAGATCATCACCTGGGCCGTGCGCCTTCGCCTTTTTTGACCGCACCACGGTTCATTCTCCAAAAGCCCCGCGAGAGCCTACCGCAAAATGATGACATTACATCACGACCGCTCGTTCTTCTTCCCAAACCCGCCGCCGGTCGGCGTCTTGATGATGATGGCTTCGCCTGGCTCAAGTACCGTCTGGTCCGAGCCTTTCAACCGCTCGAGACGTCCGTCTTTGCGGCGCACCCAATTCTCGCCAAGTTGCCCTTCCTCTCCGCCGTGGAGCCCGAAGGGCCGGACTTTGCGAAAGCCCGACAGGATGGCGCAGTCCATGCGCTCCAAGAAGCGAATGACGCGAAGCGTCCCGTCGCCAGCGCGCCATTTCCCCTTGCCGCCCGAGCCGCGCGCAATCTCGAAGCGCTCAAGCAGAACGGGGTAGCGGAGCTCCAGCACCTCAGGGTCGGTCAGCCGCGAATTGGTCATGTGGGTTTGCACGGCGGCTGCGCCGTCGAAGCCTTCGCCAGCCGGCGCGCCCGAGCAGATCGTCTCGTAATATTGAAAGTGCTCGTTGCCGAAGGTGAGGTTGTTCATGGTGCCTTGCGCCGAGCCGAGCACCCCAAGGGCGCCATAGAGACAGTTGACGATGGTCTGGCTCGTCTCGACATTGCCCGCGGCCACCGCGGCAGGATAACGCGGCTTCAGCATCGATCCCCTGGGCACGACGATCTTGATGTGGCGGAGGCAGCCCGCGTTCAGCGGAATCTCATCGTCGACCAGCGTGCGGAAGACATAAAGTACGCAAGCGCGCGTGATCGGCTCTGGCGCGTTGAAGGCATCGGGGGCTTGCGCGCTCGTGCCGGTGAAATCGACGGTCGCCCTTTGCGCCTTGCGGTCGATCGAGATGGCGACCTTGATCAGGCCGCCCTGATCGGTCGTAACCTCGAAGCGTGAATTTTTGAGCTTGGCGATGACGCGGGCCACAGCTTCGGCCGCGTTGTCCTGCACATGGCCCATATAGGCGCGCACCGTTCCGAGCCCGTAGCGGCGCACCATCGTGCGGAGCTCCGTCACGCCCTTCTCATTGGCGGCGACCTGGGCCTTCAGGTCGGCGATGTTCTGCGACGGGTTGCGCGCAGGGTAGGGGGCCTTGGTCAGGAGCTCGAGCGCCTCCGCCTCGCGAAAGCGGCCGCGTGCCACGAGCTTGAAGGGATCGATATAGATGCCTTCCTCCTCTATTCGGCTGGCCTTCGGGCTCATCGAGCCAGGCGCGATGCCGCCAATATCGGCGTGATGCCCACGCGCGGCCACGAAGAAGAGAAGATCGGGGCTATTCTCGCCGAACACCGGCGTGACCACGGTGATGTCGGGGAGGTGCGTGCCGCCATTATAGGGCGCGTTCAGCATGTAGACGTCGCCGGGCTTCAGTGCGTCGCCCACCTCGCGCAAGATCGTCTCAACGCTTCTGTCCATGGAGCCGAGATGCACCGGGATATGCGGCGCGTTGGCGATGAGATGGCCGCGCGCGTCGAAAATGGCGCAGGAGAAATCGAGCCGCTCCTTGATGTTGACCGAGCGCGCGGTGTTTTGCAGCGCATAGCCCATCTGCTCGGCGATCGAGGTGAAGAGATTGTTGAATACTTCGAGCATCACGGGGTCGGCACGCTTGCCCACGCGCGCCTCTGTCCTTTTTGCGATGCGGGTCAAAAGGAGGTGATTGCGCGGGGTGACTTCGGCCTGCCATTCGGGCTCGACCACCACGGTCTGATGATCCTCGATGATCAGGGCCGGTCCTTTGATGCGATGGCCCGGCGCGAGATCGGCGCGGAGAAAGACCGGCGCCTCGTGCCAGCTGCCGCTGGTGAAGATCTCGGTGACGACATGGGCTGAAGCAGGGGCGGTCACCGAGACCGAAAGCTCGGGCTCAGCGATCGGCTCTCCGCCGCCTGAAGCCTCGACCTCGACCGCCTCGATCTCGATGTCCTTCTCCGGGCTGATGAAGCCGAAGCGCTGCTCGTGGGCGATCTCGAACAGCGCGCGCATGCCGCGTAAGCTTGCGACGGGAATGGGAAGCGAGCTGTCGGTGCCGGCATAGCGCAGATGCGCTTGCGCGATGAGCGTGATGGCGCCGCTGTCGACGCCTTGGCGCACAAGCTCGTGCGTGACCTCCTCTTCTAACGGCAGGCGGATCTTGGCGAGGCCGGCAAGCCCCTTGTCGTCGAGAGGTGCGAGCACCGTACGGGTCCGCGTGGCGCGCAAGGAGGCGAGCCCCATGCCGAAGGCCGAGAGCACCCCCGACAGCGGGTGGATCAGCACGCTTGTAAGCCCGAGCGCGTCGGCGACGCGGCAGGCATGCTGCCCGCCCGCCCCGCCGAACGAGTTGAGCACATAGCCCGTCACGTCATGGCCGCGCTGCACCGAGATGGTCTTGATGGCGCTCGCCATGTTCTCAACGGCGATTCTGACGAAGCCGTCGGCGACTTCTTCAGGCGAGCGGCCGTCACCGAGCTTGCGGGCGAGCGACTTGAAGGCCTTGTGCACCGCATCTTCGTCGAGCTTCTCGTCCTGCGCTGGCCCGAAAATATGCGGGAAGAAATCGGGCAGGAGCTTCCCCGTCATGACATTGGCGTCGGTGACGGTGAGCGGTCCGCCGCGCCGATAGCTCAAAGGTCCGGGAGCGGCGCCAGCCGAGTCGAGGCCAACGCGGAAGCGCGCGCCGTCATAGTGGAGGATCGAGCCGCCGCCAGCCGCGACCGTATGGATCGACATCATCGGCGCGCACACCCGCGCCCCGGCCACCACGCTCTCGAAGCTCCGCTCATAGGCGCCGTCGTAATGGCAGACATCGGTCGACGTGCCGCCCATGTCGAAGCCGATGATCTTGGCGAAGCCTGCTGCCCGCGCGGTCTCAACCGCCCCCACCACGCCGCCGGCGGGGCCCGACAGGATGGCGTCCTTGCCCCTGAACAGTGCCGCCGAGGTCAGCCCGCCCGAGGACTGCATGAAGAGTAGCTTTGGACTTGTCGCGGCGCGTGCCGTAAATCCCCCTCTCCCCTGTGGGGAGAGGGTCGGGGTGAGGGGGGACTGGACGGTGAATTGAGCCCCCTCACCCGAGCGCTGCGCGCTCGACCTCTCCCCGCCGGGGAGAGGTGAAAGTGCCGCGGCGACACGGTCTACGTAGCGGCGGAGCAGCGGCGAGAGATAAGCGTCCACCACTGCCGTATCGCCGCGACCGACGAACTTGACGAGCGGACTCACCTCATGGCTCGCCGAGATCTGCGTGAACCCCGCCTCGCGCGCCGCTTGCGCCGCGAGACGCTCATGTGCAGGGTAGGCGTAAGCATGCATGAAGACGATGGCCACGGCGCTGATGCCGTCACCGCGGGCCGCCTCAAGCGCCGCGCGGGTCGCGTCGAGATCGAGCTTGGTCTCGACCGTGCCGTCGCTGCGCACGCGCTCGGGCACCTCGACCACACGCGCGTAGAGCATCGAGGGCTTCTCGATACGGCGGGCGAAGATCTTGGCCCTGGCCTGATAACCGATCTCAAGCGCGTCGCGGAAGCCCTGGCTGACGA
>DFXC01000028.1:3780-6506 GCA_002383105.1 Hyphomicrobiaceae bacterium UBA4118 | reverse complement strand
GCGCGCGCGCGGGCAGCCGATGAGGTCGGCGATGCCGGCGATGGCGGCATCCTCGTAGGCTTCTGGATTCTCCGAGAGGAGCTTGCGGGTCACCAGCCTGCCGTCAGGCGCACGCGCCACGATGTCGGTGAAAGTGCCGCCGCGGTCGATGAAGAACTGCCACTTGCCGCTGTCGCTCATCCGATACGCGAAAGCCCCGCGGCGTAACGCTTCCAGCGTTTGACATAGACGTCCGCCGCGCGCGCGATCATGGCGTGCACCTTCTCGTCGCTCTCGCGCACAGCCTTGGCCGGCGCCCCGAGGATCACCGAGTTATCGGGGAATTCCTTGCCTTCGGTGATCAGCGCGCCGGCCCCGACCAGGCAGTTCGCACCGATGTGGGCGCCGTTGAGCAAAATCGCGCCCATGCCGATCAGGCTCTGATCGCCCACCGTGCAGCCATGCAGCACGACGTTGTGGCCGATGACGCAATCGCGGCCGACCATGAGCGGAAAGCCGGGATCGGTGTGCAGCGTGGCATTGTCCTGGATCTGCGAGCGCTCCCCGATCTCGATCCACTCATTGTCGCCGCGGAGCACCGAGCCATACCAGATGCTCACCTCGGACTGGAGCCGCACGCGCCCGATCACCGAAGCGGTCTCGGCGACCCAGTAGAGGCCGTCGGCGGGAAGCTCGGGCCTCGTCCCATCGAGCTCATAGATCGCCATGTGCTAGTCCTTTCCCGTCATTTGGCGCCTCGTCCCGATGGCGGCCGTGCGGCCTGGAGCTCGCCTTCGAGCATCGTGACCTGGCGGCGCAACTCTCCGCTCTCGAGCTCGGCATACATGGCGGCGGCGTCGCGGGCCAGCCGCGCGAGCATGGCGCGCTCATTGGCGTCGAGGTCGGTGCCGGAGGCGTGCGGCCCATAGAGCGAGACGGCAAAGCAGCGGATGGGATTGACGGCGGGCACGGCCAGCACCGGACGGCTGAGACCCGCGGGGAGGTCGAGCCCGTCAGCGTCATCCTCCGCCAGATTGAAAGGTTTGCCGTCTGAAACGGGCGCCAGCATCGGCGCCTCAGGTTTCAGCGTGCGCGTCGTGCCGTCCTCCCAACCTTTTCCGTTTTCGTCCCTGCGGAAGACCGGCCCTTCCCGGCGGAAGGATGCCGCGGACGCGAGCTTGAGCGCATCGAACGTCTCGTCGGCCAGGAGCCGGTCGATCTCCGTGGCCTTTCCAGCACCGCGAATGGCCTCGCCGAGCTTCCGCTCCGCCTCGTCGACCGCCCGGTTGAAATAGCGGTCGGCAAGATGGACGGCGCCTTCGTGCAGACGTGAGATGAGAAACACGGCAGCGGCGCCCATAACGAGCCACGCCCAGCCCGGCAGACTGAGATGTTCTTGGATGCGCTCCACCTCGTGATGCAGGAGCAGCACGGGAACGCTCAAGGTGAGGCCAAGGATCGTCACGCGGCGAAGCGGGATCATCACGCTCACGACGCGCGGCCGGCGCAAGGCCTCGAACACGAACAGGCAGAGGATGCCGTTCACGAGATAGAGCAGCCCGATAATGTCCTCGGTTGGCGTGAAATCTCCCCACCGCGTTTCGAAGATGGTCGTCGTCGAGGCAAGCTCGGCGACGAGAAAGGAGGGCAAGCCGATGAGGCAGCCCCAGATCACCCAGCGTACGCGCTGATAGTCCTCCCGCGTCTGGTTACGCCGCCGCGCGAGAAGAATGCCGAGCGCCCAGAAGTCGACGACAAAGCCCGCGAGGATCACCGCGCGCGTCATCGTCTCGGTGCGATAGCCGAATAGGCTGCCGTAGGAGGCGAGCAGCAAAAGCGCAAAGAGCAAGGCGACATAGGGCAAGGCTCGCTCGATCGGGCGCCATTCGGACTCAGTCTCGTTGTTGGGGACGCGAAGGCAGAAGAGAAGCAGCCCGGCATAGCCGGCGGCCTCGGCGATGGAAGCGGCGGCGTCTTGCGCGATGAGAAGAGGGGGCCATTGTTCCAGGATCGCGTAGAACGCATAGACCTGACCGGGATTGAACCAGTTCGCATAAAGAAAGAATCCCCAGCTCATCGCCGAAGGGCGGATCCACACGAGCCACCCCGCGGCCACGACGACCAGGACGCCGGCGATTTGGTCGAGCATCACGACGGCGCGGATGAGGAAATTCGACGGGCGTTGCACCGCGACGAGCGTCACATCGCGTGCGGGCGCGGTGCCGGTGGCGGCAAGGGGGAGCGTGGCGCTCCTGCCCGGCAAGACGAATTCGAGGCCGCCGACCAGGGCAAGCGCGTTGCCGCAACTTGCCGGTTCACGGACGTTGCATTCGAGGCGGAGTAGGTCGAGCCGGTCGCCCTCGCGTATCCCTGCCCTCCACGCGGGGGAGGAAGCCTCATCGGGAAACGGCCCGGTGACATCGTAGATCAGCCCGTCATTGTTGGCATAGAAGCCGAAAGAGCCAAGCGGTTGAGCGACCCGCACGAGGTCCGGGGCGATCATGGCAATGCCCCAGAGCATCAGCACGACAACCAGGATTCGGCTCCGGATCATGTGCACAGATTTGGCCATGGGTGTCGTCAACAGGAGTGGCGAAGCGGTACATTTGAGGAAATGACCTTAGACAACGGCTGCTGCTGACGCGTCAATCGCTGTCGGCCCGGTGAGACGCACGAGAGGGTAAGAGGAATGGCAACAGGAAAACCGAGGGGCGCTCGCACCCGGCAACGGCCCCGGCGCTCCTCTT
>DFXC01000028.1:0-3713 GCA_002383105.1 Hyphomicrobiaceae bacterium UBA4118 | reverse complement strand
TCGGCCCGGTGAGACGCACGAGAGGGTAAGAGGAATGGCAACAGGAAAACCGAGGGGCGCTCGCACCCGGCGAACTGACAAAGCGGATCCCTCGACGGCCGGGCCGCCCCGTGCCGCTGCGCCGCAAGGGGCGCTCGACCGCGTCTTCGGCCTTTCGGCGGCGGGCACGACCGTGCCGACCGAGCTTCGCGCCGGGCTCGCGACCTTCCTCACCATGGCCTACATCATGTTCGTCAATCCGGCGATCCCCTAGAAGGCCGGCATGGACCATGGCGCGGTGTTCGTCGCCACCTGCCTTGCCGCGGCGGCAGGCTCCATCATCATGGGACTTTACGCCAACTATCCCATAGCTCTCGCTCCCGGCATGGGGCTCAACGCCTATTTCGCCTTCACCGTGGTTCCCGAGCTTGGCGGCAACTGGCAGCTCGCGCTTGCTCTCGTGTTCCTTTCGGGCCTGCTCTTCTTCGCGCTGTCGCTGTCGCCCTTGCGCGCCTGGCTGATCGACGCGATCCCCATGAACCTGAAGCTTGGCATTGCCGCGGGCATCGGGCTCTTCCTCGCACTGATCGGGCTGCAGAATGCCGGCATCGTCGCCGACGATCCGGTGACGCTCGTCACCCTTGGCAATCTGTCGAAGCCGCAAGCCCTCCTCGCCGCGGCCGGGTTCTTGCTCATCGCCGGGCTTGCGTCGCGAAAAGTCCCGGGCGCCATCATCATTGGCGTTCTTGCCGTGACGCTCATCGCCGTTGGCCTTGGGCTCGAGCCCTGGCACGGAGTTGCCGCTTCCCCGCCATCGCTTGCGCCGACCTTTCTCAAGTTGGACTTGGGAAATGCCTTCCAGCTCGGGCTCGTCATCATCGTTCTCACCCTTCTGCTCGTGACGGTCCTCGACACGGCGGGCAGCCTGATCGGGGTTGCCCGCCAGGCCGGGCTGCTCGACGAACAAGGGCGCTTGCCGCGGCTTCGCCAGGCGCTTCTTGCCGATTCCGGCGCAGCCATGCTCGGCGCAGCCCTCGGCACGTCGACCACGACGGTTTACATCGAGAGCGCGGCGGGCGTGGAGGAGGGGGGCCGCACCGGGCTCACCGCGCTTGCCGTGGCGGGGTTGTTCTTGTTGAGCCTGTTCCTCGCCCCGCGCGCCGAGACCGTGCCAGCCTATGCAACGGCCCCGGCGCTCCTCTTCGTCGCCTGCCTGATGGCGGCGAGCCTCGGCGCGATCAAGTGGGACGACGCGACTGAATATATCCCGGCGCTGATCATCGCGCTCATGATGCCGCTCTCTTATTCCATCGCCACCGGCATCGGGCTCGGCTTCATCGCCTATGTGGCTCTGAAGGCGCTTGCCGGGCGGGTCAAGGAGATCAATCTGGCGGCCGCCGTCATTGCCAGCGCCTTTCTGCTGAAGCTCATCTTCGCGTGACATTGGTCCCCTTATGTCCTTGGCCTCATGGTTCGAGACGGCGCGCTTTGCACGCCTCCTCACCATGAGGAAATTGGCCCCTCACCCTGAGGAGCGCCCGAAGGGCGCGCCTCGAAGGGGGAGGCCGGGCCGGTCACCCAAGCCCTTGTAACCTGTTGCCCCGGTCGGCTATGAGGGTCACGCCCTATGAGCGTCAGCCCTTGGCCAGTTCCGAAAGTCGAGCCTCAAGCATGGATACCGAAGCCCCCAAAGACCCGCCGCGCCACGGCTCCAATCTACTGAGCATCTTCATCACGTCGCTCAGCGCCGCCATCGTGGTGGCCGGCGGCTCCGGCATCATCTTTGAGGCCTTTGTCGTCGCGACCGCCAACCTGTTCGGGCTTGGCCCCATGGTCCTGTGGGTGGGGAGCGCTGCCAACGTCGCCTTGACGGTTTGGCTTGCGGTCTGGACCTTCGCCCGCTCCTGGCATGTCGAACGGCGGCTCAAGGCAGGCCTCGAAGTGGACGAGCCCAAGGTCTCGATCCTCGCCAATTTGCGCGGTTACTAGCCGCCGCCTAGCCAAGGACGCGGGGCACGGAGGGTCGATTCTCCACATGCGGCCTCGCCCAAAAGTCCTTATGCTCTAGGCAAAGCAACAGGCTTGGGGGAATTCGGCAATGTCGATTTGGGGCAAGCTCGCAGGTGCTGCCGCGGGGCTCGCGATCGGAGGCCCGATCGGTGCGCTGCTCGGCGGCGTGGCGGGGCATTATGTCATCGATCGCGATAAGGAGCAGGACGGCCCGGCGGAGAACCAGGTGGCCTTTACCGTGGGCGTGATCGCGCTCGGCGCCAAGATGGCCAAGGCCGACGGCGTGGTCACCATGGACGAGGTCAACGCCTTCAAGGAGGTGTTCAAGGTGCCGGACGGCGAGATGAAGAACGTCGCCCGCGTCTTCAATCTCGCCAAGCAGGACGTGGCCGGCTACGAAGCCTATGCCGAGCAGCTCGCCACCATGTTCAAGGGCAACCGCAAGCTGCTCGAGGACGTGCTCGAAGGCTTGTTCCATATCGCCAAGGCCGATGAGCATTTGCACCCGAACGAGGAGCGGTTCCTGGCGGGCGTCGCCAAGCGCTTCGGCCTCACCGACACGGAGTTCGCCTACATCAAGGCGCGGCACGTCATCGCAGCCAAACGCAATCCCTACGACGTGCTCGGCGTCAAGCCCTCGGTCAGCAACGAGGAGCTGAAGAGCCATTACCGCCGTCTCGTCGCCGACAATCATCCCGACAAGCTGATGGCCCGCGGCGTGCCGAAGGAGTTCATCGCCATCGCTACCGAGAAGGTTGCTGCCATCAACGAGGCCTATGGCGAGATCGCCAAAGAGCGCGGGATGTAGCGCTGCATGAGTGTCGTCATCCCGGCGAAAGCCGGGATCCAGGGAACCACGCTCTGCGTCTGCTATTCTGAATTCCGGCTTGCGCCGGAATGACGGAGTCTCTTTGCACAACATGATCGCCCCCGACAGTGCGCTCGCCACCCTGTGGTGCCCGTCGCCCAACCGCGAGCCACGGCGCAACGGTCGGCGCCCCGATATGCTCATCCTGCACTACACCGGCATGGACTCGGCGGAGGGCGCGCTCGATTGGCTGACGCGCGAGGAAGCGAAAGTCTCCTGCCATTATCTCGTCGACGAGGAGGGGCGCGTCGCGCAGATCGTGGCGGAGTCCGAGCGGGCCTGGCATGCGGGCCAGAGCCTGTGGGACGGGGAGACCGACCTCAATTCCTGCTCGATCGGCATCGAGATTCACAATCCCGGCCACGATTTCGACTATCCGGACTTCCCGGACGCGCAGATGCAGGCGATCGAGGCGCTGTGCCTCGACATCTTGCGCCGCCACGCCATCCCGCCCGACCGCGTGCTCGCCCATTCCGACATCGCACCTGGGCGGAAGCGCGATCCCGGTGAGAAGTTCGACTGGGCGCGGCTCGCGCGCGCCGGCATCGGGCTTTGGGTCCCGCCCGCTGCGGTCGGTGGCGATCAAGGCTTAGGCCCCGGCGACGAAGGGGTGAGCGTGGCCGAACTGCAGCGTCAGCTGTCGGAATTCGGCTATGGGGTCGAGGTGACCTCGACCTACGGCATGGGCATGGAGAAGGTGGTCGAGGCTTTCCAGCGCCATTTCAGGCCGGCGAGTATCGACGGCCGCGCCGACCTCTCGACCCGCGATACGCTAGCGCGGCTTCTCGCGGCGCGGCGCGGAATGCAAGTGGTGTGAGGGCGGGCCCTCGTATGAAGGCCCGCCGAGCAAGCGTCA
>DFXC01000161.1:9507-11097 GCA_002383105.1 Hyphomicrobiaceae bacterium UBA4118 | reverse complement strand
CTACTATGTCACTTGTGTGACAGTTCGATAACAGTGCGGAAAGAGGCCGAAGCGGTGCGGAAAAGGCTGTGGATAGGCCCTTGTCCTAGCCGGTGGCTGCGCCCTTGTCGGGCTGGCTCGCCCGCGCCTCGTTAAGCATGATGGTGAAGGTCGAGCCTTTGCCCGGCATCGAGGCGATGGCGAGCTCGCCCTTGTGGCGATTGAGGATGTGCTTGACGATGGCCAAGCCTAGGCCCGTTCCGCCCTTCTCCCGGCTCGACGCCACGTCGACGCGGTAGAAGCGCTCGGTCAGCCGCGGCAGATGCTCGGGCGCAATGCCGGGCCCATTGTCGATCACGGCGATGGCGTAGCGGCCCCCCTGCCGGCCGAGCGAGGGGATGTGCTTGGCCTCGATCCGCACCTGGCCGCCCTTGTCGCCATATTTGAGGGCGTTCTGCACGAGGTTCTGCAGCACCTGGACGAGCTCATCGCGGTCGCCGCGCACGATCGCCGGCCGCGGGAAGCGCCCCACGTCGAAGCGGAAGGCCGTCTCGCGCACTAGCGGGTCGAGCGTGTCCTTGGCGTGATTGAGGACGTCGTTAAGATCGACGAGGTCGGAAGGCGGGACATGGGCGTTCATCTCGACGCGGCTCAAGGAGAGAAGCGCATCGATCAGGCGCGTCATGCGCGAGGCCTGCTCGGCCATGATGGGAAGGAAGCGCTCGCGGGCGCCGCTATCGTCCTTGGCGGTGCCTTGCAACGTCTCGATGAAGCCGCGCAGGGAGGCGAGCGGCGTGCGCAGCTCGTGGCTCGCATTGGCGATGAAATCGGCCCGCATCTGGTTGATGCGCTCGCCCTCGGTTAGGTCGCGCAGCAGCACGAGAATGTTGCCGCCCCGCTCAGTCCCCCTTGTCAGAGGGGCGACCGTCGCCGCCATGCGCCGGCCCACGGGCACGCGCTCGGCATAGGTCACGGTGACGGCACGGCCGCGGTCGGGTGCCCCGCTCACGGCATCCAAGAACTCCGGCGTCCTGATCACCGAGGAGATGTGGCTCCCTTCGCGCAAAGACGCGAATAGGCCGCGTGCCGGAGCATTGCAGAACAGCACGTGACCTGCCGGGTTAAGCAGGATCACGGGGTCGGGGAGCGCGTCGGCCATGACGTGCATGGCTGAGGCCGTCCGCGCGGTCGCCGCGGGGCGCGCCAGAGCTCCAGGGAGTGCATGCTCGGCATCGGGGCGGGGCAGCAGCACCACCGAGGCCACGAAACTGACAACACCGATCAGGGCGAAAGTCTTGGAAAGGCCGGCGATGAGGACGAGAGACGCCATGATGACGCCGACGGCGACAATCAGCCACAGCGACGCCTTAAGCCGTGCGGCAACCTCCCGGAAGGGCCGCATGACGGCTGCACCGATGCGCTCGAGGAGGCGCGGCGGCAGCGCCCGTGCGACCTGCTCAGCCTGATCGCTCAACGGCTTTTCTCCCCGCGAACTCAACGAATCGCTCAGTGGATATTCTCCATGATTGCGCTTGGATTATCACGCTTTTGCGACAGGCTGGAGGGTGTTCAGTGACGATGCGATGACAGGGGCGTGGGCGCGCTGGTTTC
>DFXC01000161.1:7859-9257 GCA_002383105.1 Hyphomicrobiaceae bacterium UBA4118 | reverse complement strand
CTGCTTGAGGATGTCGGCCCCGGCGAGGAGCTGCCGGGCTTCGATATCGACGATCCCGTGCTGCCCCCCGAGATCGCCGCCAAGGCGCTAAGGAGCGGCGGCTACCCCTATGACAAGCGCATGAAGCGCAAAGAGTACCGCGAGCAGGTCGAGCCGCTGCAGGTCGAGCTCGTCAGGCTGCAGCGCTGGGTCGAGCGGCAGAGCCAGCGTATCGTGATCATCTTCGAGGGGCGCGACGCCGCCGGCAAGGGCGGCACCATCAACAAATTCACCCAGCATCTAAACCCGCGCCACGCGCGCGCCGTAGCCCTTGCCAAGCCGGACGAGGTGGAGCGCGGGCAATGGTATTTCCAGCGCTACGTGGAGCATCTGCCCTCGACCGGCAACATGGTCCTGTTCGACCGCTCCTGGTACAACCGCGCCGGCGTCGAGCGGGTGATGGGCTTCTGCACCGACGCCCAGGCCGCGCTGTTCCTGGCAGAAGCGCCCCATTTCGAGGCGGGCCTTGTCCGCGACGGCATCATTCTCATCAAGCTCTGGCTGACCGTGGGGCGCGAGATGCAGCTCAAGCGGTTTCATTCGCGGCGCCACCATCCGCTGAAGCGCTGGAAGCTCACCGACATCTATCGGCGGGCTGACCAAATGGGAGGCCTACAATATCGCGCAAGAAGACATTTTCCGCGCAACCTACACCGACGCCGCGCCCTGGACGGTGGTGAGGGCCAACGACAAGCTGCGGGCGCGGCTCAATGCCATGCGCGCCGTGCTGTCGGGGATCGATTATGCCGGCAAGGACGCTTCGATCGCCGCTGCGCCCGACCCGCTAATCGTCGGCTCAGGCCCGGCGTTCTTCGCGACGGAGTAGGCCCGGCTCAAGTCACCCTCTTGCAGCCGGCCGACAAAAGGGTGAGCTATGGAGTTTGAAAGCAAGGACCGGGGTGCGCGGGCGCCCGAAGCGCACTATCTCCGGGCCAGTCGCAGCAATCACCCGGGACCAGAACTATGCGCCATGCGCTCGCGAATCCGCCCCGACCCTCCGTCTCCGCGCTCAACGACGATGCGCGTTGGGCGGCGGTCGTCGCCCGTGACGCCGCCTTCGATGGACTCTTCTATATTTCGGTCTCGACGACAGGCATCTACTGCCGGCCCTCCTGCCCCGCGCGGCGCCCCAAGCGCGCGCATGTCCGCTTCCACGACACGGCGGCAGAGGCGGAAGCCGCGGGCTTTCGCGCTTGCAAGCGCTGCAAGCCGAGCCAGCCCTCTCTTGTCCAGCTTCATGCGGAGAAGGTCGCGGAAGCGTGCCGCCTGATCGAGGCTGCCGAAGACGAGCCTAGGCTCGACGCTCTTGCGCGGGCCGTGGGCTTAAGCCCTTACCATTTCCATCGAATCTTCAAGACC
>DFXC01000161.1:4583-7521 GCA_002383105.1 Hyphomicrobiaceae bacterium UBA4118 | reverse complement strand
CGCTTCTACGCGACCTCCTCTGAGGTGCTCGGCATGACCCCAAGCCAATTCCGCTCTGGCGCCCCTAATTCGGAAATCAAGTTCGCCATCGGCGATTGCTCGCTCGGCTCCGTGCTGGTCGCGGCGAGCGACAAGGGCGTTTGCGCCATCCTGTTCGGCGACGACGCCGAGACTCTGCGCAACGATCTTAGAAAGCAGTTCCCCCGCGCACGCATCGTGGGCGGCGACAAGGTCTTCGGGCAGCTCGCCGCCGAGGTCATCGCCTTCGTCGAGGCGCCACGCATCGGCCTCGACCTTCCGCTCGACGTGCAGGGCACCGCCTTTCAGCATCGCGTGTGGGACGCGCTCCGCCGTATCCCGACAGGCAGCACCGCGAGCTATGCGGAGATTGCGAAAGCTATCGGTTCCCCGAAATCGGTGCGCGCCGTTGCCCGCGCCTGCGCCTCGAATCGCATCGCGGTGGCGATCCCTTGTCACCGCGTCATCGGGTCGGATGGGTCACTGACTGGCTATCGCGGGGGCATTGAGCGCAAGCGCGCTCTCCTCGCCAAAGAGGCGAAGTCGTGAGCTAACGTGAGAGGCGTTTGGCGGCGAGATCGGCGAGGTAGCCCCGCCAACGCGCCTCCTGGTGCTCTCCGAGCTCGTGCAGATAGGCCCAGACATAAAGGCCGGTGTCGTGGCCGTCGTCGAAGACGATGCGCACCGCGTAATTGCCGACCGGCTCGACCCGCAAAATGCCCACGTCCTTCTTGCCGGCGACGGTGACGCGCTGCTCGGGGCTGTGGCCCTGCACCTCGGCGCTCGGGCTGAGCACGCGCAACAGCTCGGCAGGGAGGGCGAAGCTTTGCCCGTCGTCGAAGCCCACGGTGAGCACACGCTTGTCCTTGTCGAGCCTGAGCTCGGTAGGCCAGGGATCGGCCATGGATGGTGCCTCAACTTTAACGATTAAACTAAGTCTATCTCGCCTTCGACGACATGGTTGAGGCCGGTGCCCTTGGCCGTGAGCACCATCTTCACCTTGAGCTTGCCCTTGCCGGCGAGGCCTTCCTCGCGCACCACCCGCTCGATCTCTTGCTGCGAGGTGACCCCTACCTCCTTGAGATATTTCCGCATCGACATGTTGAAGCGTTGCTCGTCCATGCTTTGCCTCCTTAAGCGCTCCGTCCCGTGATATGGAAAAGGCGAAGCACCTATATTAGAGACCAAGCCCATGGCGGTCACCTCGGATGCGAAGGGCCGCGCAAGACCGAAGAAGCGAGCCGGACGCAAGATGAAGCCGAAAAAGACGATGAAGCGCCGTAGTGCGCCGGCGGCGTCCCTGGCCGATCCGCGTTACCGCAGACGCGTGGTCAGAAGCGGAAAAGCCTATAAGCGCAAGGGCAAGACGCCGATAGTCGAGGATGAAGGCGAGTAGCACGATGCAGCAGACGATGATCGACCGCTTCGGACGGCACATTACCTATTTGCGCGTCTCGGTCACCGACCGCTGCGACTTCCGCTGCATCTATTGCATGTCGGAAGCCATGACCTTCCTGCCGCGCCAGGACCTCTTGAGCCTCGAGGAGCTCGACCGGCTGGCTAGCGCCTTCGTCGCGCGGGGCGTGCGCAAGCTCAGGCTCACCGGCGGCGAGCCGCTGGTGCGCCGCAACATCCTGTGGCTGCTGAAGGCGTTGTCGCGGCATTTAGGCGATGGCCTCGACGAGCTCACCCTCACCACTAATGGCAGCCAGCTCGTCCGCTATGCCGAGGCGCTTGCCGATTGCGGCATTGCTCGCATCAATGTCTCCCTCGACACGCTCGATCCCGACAGATTCCGGGCGATCACCCGCAGAGGCGATCTAGGCGGGGTAATGAGCGGCATCGAGGCGGCCCATCGCGCCGGCCTAAAGATCAAGATCAACACGGTGGCGCTCAGGGACGTGAACGAGGGCGAGTTCGAGAAGTTGATCGGCTGGAGCCACGGCAACGGCTTCGACCTGACCCTGATCGAGACCATGCCGATGGGCGAGATCGACGCCGACCGCACCGAGCAATATCTCCCGCTCTCGCTCGTCCGCGCCCGCCTCGAGCAGCGCTTCACCCTCGACGACATCCCTTACCGCTCAGGAGGGCCAGCGCGTTATGTCCAGGTGCGGGAGACGGGCGGCAGGCTCGGCTTCATCACCCCTATGACCCACAATTTCTGCGAGGCCTGCAACCGCGTGCGCGTCACCTGCACCGGCACGCTCTATATGTGTCTTGGCCAGGAGGACGCCGCCGATCTCCGCGCGCCGCTCCGGGCAAGCGAGGACAACACGCTGCTCCACGCGGCAATCGACGAGGCCATTGCGCGCAAGCCCAAGGGCCATGATTTCGTCATCGGACGGGGAGAACGGCCGGCGACGGCACGACCCATGTCGCTAACCGGCGGCTGAGAAAAAACCTGGGATTCGCAGGCGTTCCGGCACCTTTCCCCGGGTCTTGGCCCATCCATCAGGCTACGGACGATCCTCGCCGGCAGGCTTTATTAAGCAATCACCTTTCCGCGTTCTTAACGCATGGCTGCGCACAGTCGGGCCAACTGACCCTAACGGCGGTCGTTCATGTCGGCCTTGGCGTCGCTCAAGAAAAATTTGCATTGGGCGGGATTGGTGCTGCTAAGCGCACTGATCGCGGCGACTGCCTTTGTCGCGCCGAGCCGCATCAGCCGGCTGGAGCTCGAGCGCGAGGCGCACGTCGCGGCAAGCCGCGTGCAAGCGGAGATGCTGAAAGACCCCGACGCCCTGTTCGATGCTCTCACGCGCCCTGGGCTTGCGCCGGAATTCAGCAACATCCTGGCGAAATCGGGCTACGACCACCGCGTGATCCGCTACGAGCTTTACGACCAGCGGGGCCACCTCGCCTTCACCAGCGGGCTGTCCGGGCTCGCTCTCAGCGACGAGGCCGCCGATGTGCTTGC
>DFXC01000161.1:826-4340 GCA_002383105.1 Hyphomicrobiaceae bacterium UBA4118 | reverse complement strand
CGGCGCGTCCCATTTCGCCGCCCTCAGAATTCCGCTCGCCACCAACGGCGAGGCGCGCGGCACCCTCGTCGTCTACCTCGACCAGAGCGAACAGGCCGCCATCCTTTCCAACTATTTTGGCCTGATCGCCACCATCACGCTGCTCTTGCTCGGCATCGGCATCGCCGCCCCGGCTGCCTTCGCCTGGATGCGAAGCCAGGAGCGCCGCCAGGCCGAGGCGCAGGTCCGCTACCTGGAAAATCACGATGCCCTCACCGGGCTTTCCAACCGCAGGGCATTCGGGGAGAGGCTGGCCGACGCCATGCTGCGCATGCATCGGGACCGCACGCATATCGCCGTGCTTTGTCTCGACATCGACAAGTTCAAGGAGATCAACGAAGCCGCCGAGCATAGCGGGGGCGATCAGGTCTTGCGGGAGATCGCCACCCGCATTCAGGCCACGCTGCGGGAGGGCGACCTCATCGCGCGGCTGGGCGGCGACGAATTCGCCATTGCTCTCGTCGACATCACCAATCTCGGCGACGTCATGGCCTTCATGAACCGGCTGGTGGAGGCCTTGCGCAAGCCGCTCCAGGTCGCCGGCAAGGAAATGCTGTGCACCACCAGCGTCGGCATCGCGCTCGCTCCCGCCGATGGCGAAAACGCCGCGACGGTGCTCCGCCACGCCGGCATCGCTCTGGCGCGCGCCAAGGGCGATGGCGGCCAGCGCATGTGCTTCTTCGAGCAGAGCATGGACAAGGCGCTGCGGCGCCGCCGCATGGTCGAGCATGAGCTTAGGCTCGCACTCGGGCGCGAGGAGTTCGAGGTCGTCTACCAGCCCCAATACGAGCTTGCGACCGAGCGCCAATGCGGCTCCGAGGCGCTGATCCGCTGGCACCACCCGGTGCATGGCAATATCGCGCCCGGCCATTTCATCTCCGTGGCGGAGGATACCGGGCTCATCGTGCCGCTCGGCGAATGGGTGCTGCGGCGCGCTTGCAGCGACGCCGTCCACTGGCCCGATCCGCTGATCGTCGCGGTCAATCTATCGCCGGCGCAGTTCCGCGACGGCGATATCGCTGAGACCGTGGCCGGCGTGCTCAAGGAGACGGGGCTGCCGCCGGAGCGGCTCGAGCTCGAGATCACCGAGAGCCTGCTCATCAACGATACCGAGGAAGTGCTCGGCAAGCTCAACCGCCTGCGCGAGCTCGGCGTCGCCATCGCCATGGACGATTTCGGCACGGGCTATTCGAGCTTGAGCTATCTCGCCCGCTTCCCCTTCTCCAAGGTCAAGATCGACCGGCAATTCATCCGCAACATGACGCGCGATCCCGCCATGCGGGCGATCGTCAAGACCATCATCGCGCTCGGCGAGTCGCTCGACGTGGTCATCACCGCCGAAGGGGTGGAGACGGAGGAGCAGGCGGCGATGCTGCGCGAGTTCGGCTGCCCGCAAGTGCAGGGCTTCCTCTACGGCTATCCGGGGGCGACCGAGACCGGCACCAAGGCGGAAACCAACGTGATGTCGATCACCGCGGCGCGAAGCAGCGCCGCCTGACCTCCCTGCACGGCTCAATAGGTGCAAGCGAAACGGCGCGCACCGCAGTGCTCCACGCTATCTCTGCGTCTTGACGGCAGGTGAAGGGGTGGGGCCGCCGAGAAGCGCGCTCCACGACCCCTTGAAGGGAGCGACACCCTTCGACGTGGTCTTGACCGGGCGCCGGATCGGCGTCTTTGCCGGCTTGACGCTGGCCAGACGCGGCTTCTTGGCCGGAGCTCGCGTGAGCTTTGCCGGCTTGGCCGTTGGCTTGGTCGCGGGCGCCGCAGTCGCTGCGGGCTCATCTTTTTCCGGGACGGACTCTTGCTCTTCCGCAGGCATCGCGGGCAAGATCTCGGGGCCGACATTGGCGATGGTGCCGGGGGCCTCGTCCGGCTCAGTCGCGGCCGGCAGCGCCGAGGTCTGGTCGATGTCTCCGTCTACCTTAGGCGATGGCCGAGAAGCGGGGACAATGTCGACATCGATGGCCACGGCGTGCGGATCGATGTCGCTGCCCGGGCCCGGCAGCGTGATCAGCAGCGGCAGAAGCACGGCAAGGCCGATGGCGTGGATGACGCCGGCGCCAATCGCGAAAACCGGGAGATTGATTTTGTCGAGCCTGATCACGGCGGCGGATAGCGAAGGATGTTGGATGCACTCGCTACGCCTGACCCGAGCTAGCTGAGTCGGCCGCCTTTGCACAAGCCTTTAGGTTTCCATCACAATTTGGGGCGCTGGGCGGGCCTCGCCCTTGAGCCGCTCAAGCTCGGCCCAAGCACGTACGGCGATCTCGCGATAGGCTTCAGCGACCTTCGAGGTGGGATCGGTGGCCACGACCGGGCGCCCCTCGTCTGAGGTCTCGCGGATGGCCAGCGTGAGCGGCACCTCGCCCAAGAACGGCACGCCCAATCGCGTGGCCTCGGACTTCGCGCCGCCATGACCGAAAATGTCGGAGCGCTCACCGCAATGGGGGCAGACGAAGGTGCTCATGTTCTCGACGATGCCGAGCACCGGCACGTTCACCTTGCGGAACATGTTCAGGCCTTTGCGCGCATCGATCAGCGCCAGGTCCTGAGGCGTCGAGACGATCACGGCGCCGGCGAGCGGAACCTGCTGCGCCATGGTGAGCTGGGCGTCACCGGTGCCAGGCGGCATATCGACCACGAGCACGTCGAGCTCGCCCCAGGCCACGTCCTTCAGCATCTGCGAGAGCGCCGACATCACCATGGGTCCGCGCCAGATCATCGGCGTCTCCTCATCGACGAGGAAGCCCATGGACATCACCTTCAAGCCATACGCGCGCATGGGCTCGAGCTTGTTGCCAGCAACCTGCTGCGGCTGACCCTTGAGCCCAAGAAGCCGCGGCATCGAGGGGCCGTAGATGTCGGCGTCGAGCAGGCCGACGCTCAAGCCCCGCTCTTTCAGCGCCAGCGCGAAATTGACCGCGGTGGTCGACTTGCCGACGCCGCCCTTGCCCGAGGCGACGGCGATGATATGGGCCACGCCCGGCACGCCGCCGGGACGATGCCGTGCATCGCGCGCAGCACCGGGCCGGGTGAAAGGAGAGCCTTGCGGGGGCTCGGCGCCTTTGCCGTTGCCGCCTGCACCACGCTGCCCACCAGGGGCGCGGTCAGCGGTCAGCGTCACGGCGACGGCCGCAACCCCCGGCACATCGGCGACGGCCTTTTGCGCGGCCAGGCGCAAGGCCTCGAGCTCGCCGGCGCGGGCCGGGTCCACCGAGATGGCGAAATAGACCTTGCCCTTGTTGATGACGATCTCGGAGACGAGGCCGAGCGAGACGATGTCCTCTCTGAGGTCTGGGCCTTTGACGCGCTTCAGCGCTTCGATCACGCGGTCTTTGGTCACGGGTGCGGGCATTGCCGATATGTATGCCTGCTTCGCCTCAACACCAACTGTCTAATTCCGGTGCCGATGCGGGCGGAGAGCAAGGCTCAAGGCAGCCAGCAACTTGCGCCCGCGCACGTGTTGAGCCGGTCG
>DFXC01000161.1:0-682 GCA_002383105.1 Hyphomicrobiaceae bacterium UBA4118 | reverse complement strand
GGGGAGCAAGATCGCCCGCATAGGCGGGGTTGGCCGCTTCGTTGTTAAGCTCGTAGGGGTCGGCGGCAAGGTCGAACAGCTCCTCGAAGCCGCTGTCGTATTTCACGTATTTTCGCGTGGCCGTGCGCGTCCCGGTAAAGCGGTTGTGCGGCATTTGAAAGCGGTTGATCGGACTCTGCAGAAGGATGGCACTTCGCCACGGAGCGTTGGCGTCGGCAAAGAGCGGCGCCAGAGACCGTCCGTCGAGAACCATGCTGGGCGAGGCGCCGGCAAGGTCCACGATGGTGGCGGTCACGTCGAGGTTGTTCACGAGCTGCGCCCGGGTCTCGTTCTTGGCGATGCCCGGGCCGCTCATGACGAGCGGCACCTTGATCGCTTCCTCGTAGGCCGCGGACTTGCCGATCAGCCGGTGCTCGCCAAAGAGAAATCCGTTGTCAGAGGTGTAGATGATCACCGTATCGTCGAGCTTGCCGGCGCGCTTCAGGGCATCGGCCACGGTTTCGACCAGGTCGTCGACCGATTGCAGCGACTGGAGCTCGGCACGATAGGCCTTGGTCAGTTGCGCCTTCGACTCACCACCGATGGGAGCAGCCTTAAGCGCTTTGTGGCTCACGTCCTTCTCGTTAAAGGAGGGGCCCACGGGGAGCCCCACCTCTTCGAAGGCGCTTACGTATTGGGGAGC
>DFXC01000199.1:2109-2595 GCA_002383105.1 Hyphomicrobiaceae bacterium UBA4118 | reverse complement strand
TAGGTCTCTTTGGTGGCGTAGTCGTTCTTGCGGAGCTGCTCCTTCCGGTCGAGCTGGGCTTGGGCAAGCTGAAGCTGCGCCTCGGTTTGCGCCTGCTGGGCCTTGGAGGTCTCCAGCGCGAGCTCGAACGGCCGTGGCTCGATGACGAGAAGGAGATCGCCCTTCTTTACCAACTGGCCGTCGACGAAGTTGATGGATTCGAGGTAACCGCTCACGCGGGGGCGCACCTCGACCGACTCCCGCGCCTCGAACTGGCCGGTGAAATCGCTCCACTCCTGGAGGTCCTTGACTAGGGGCTTGGACACGGTGACCGCGGGAGGAGGCGGCGCGGGCGGGGCTGCCTGCTCTCCCTGCCAGAAGCCCCAATAGCGGTAGCCAAGGGCGGCCGCGGCGATCACGACCAGAAGCAGGACGACGCGGGTGCCGCCTCCCCCCCCTTTAGGGCGCGAAGCCTTTTCAGCCGGCGGCGCGGGCTCAGTGGAAGGC
>DFXC01000199.1:0-1852 GCA_002383105.1 Hyphomicrobiaceae bacterium UBA4118 | reverse complement strand
GTCCTCGTCGGGCGCTTCGCGCCCTCCGTTTCGGTTTCGCTTCTCAATCATGGCCGCGTCTCATGCGAGCAGGCTAACGCCCATCTGTGGACCGGGGGTCCAATTGTTGCAACGCCCGCCCCCCAAGACGCTACCCCAAAGGGGCCGGGGGACGCGAGCGGCAATGCCCCATAGCCCTCGGATTCGCCATCAAAGCGCAAGGCAGGGCGGCCCAGCCTCAGTCTATCACAACAATTTGCGCCGGGAGCCCCGCGCGGAGGCTCCGATCCGCGGCGAATTGGTCTCCGCCCAAAGCCCTGCCCGTTCCATGAGCTCGTGGCCTGGCTGCGGCAAGCGCCCACCGGCTGAGTCTGAGCGCACACCGAATCCAACCCTCAAAGGTGTCGCACTGGTCCCACGGGCCGGAACCCATTAATCATTGGGCCGGTTTTCTCGACGGTCGGAGTCCTGGCAAAGGAAGTCACATGCGGAAGAGGCTGGCCAAGCCTTTGCTCATTGCCCTCTTCGCGCTCAGCCTCGCCGGCTGCAACGATGAGGCGACATTGCCGGTCGAAGCCGGCACCGGACCCGATCCCAAGCTTCCAGCACCGAACCAGAGACTGATCCCGACGGTCAATATCGCCGAGGCAACAGGGTGGCCAAGCGGCGCCAAGCCCGTGGCGGCGTCCGGACTCGCGGTGAAGGCGTATGCGACAGGCCTTACGCACCCACGCTGGCTCTATGTGCTTCCCAACGGCGACGTACTCGTCGCCGAGACCAATATGCCGCCCGGGCCCGAGCAAAGCGGGGTGAGAGCGTGGGTGATGAAGCTCGCCATGAAATGGGCCGGCGCCGACGTTCCGAGCCCGAACCGCATCGTGCTGCTGCGCGATGCCGACGGGGACGGCGTGGCCGAGAACAAATCGACGTTTCTTGCTGGGCTCAACTCGCCGTTCGGCATGGCGCTGATCGGCAGCGACCTTTATGTGGCCGACACCGACGCCGTGCTGCGCTTCCGCTATCAAGAGGGGGCGACCGGCATCGACGCGCCAGGGGTCACGGTCGCGGACTTGCCGGCCGGCACTCCCAACTACCATTGGAGCAAAAACATCATCGCGAGCCGCGACGGGGCGCATCTGTTCGCTGCTATCGGATCGAACAGCAACGCCGGCGAGAACGGCATGGAGCGGGAGACAGGCCGCGCGGCGATCGTCGAGATCGATCTCGCGACCGGGCAGTCGCGCCTCTTCGCTTCGGGCCTGCGCAATCCGGTGGGACTTGCCCTTCAGCCGGACAGCGGCGAATTGTGGGTCGCGGTCAACGAGCGCGACGAGCTCGGCAGCGATCTCGTGCCCGACTACATGACCTCGGTGAAGGAGGGCGGCTTCTACGGCTGGCCCTACAGCTATTTCGGCCAACATCTCGATCCGCGGGTTCATCCGCAACGGCCGGATCTCGTCGCCAACGCCATCGTGCCCGACTACGCGCTTGGGCCGCACACGGCTTCCCTCGGCCTGGCCTTCTATGACGGCAAGCTCCTGCCGGAGCGCTATCGGGGTGGTGCCTTCATCGGCCAGCACGGCTCATGGAATCGCAATCCGGTCAGCGGCTACAAGGTGATCTTCGTCCCCTTCGCCGGCGGCCGCCCATCCGGGGCGCCTGAGGATATTCTCACCGGCTTTCTCAGTACCGCGGGCGAGGCGCTTGGGCGCCCCGTCGGTGTCGCCGTCGATCAATCCGGCGCACTGCTCGTGGCCGACGATGTGGGCAACACCATTTGGCGGGTCACGCCGGCCGAGCCGGAAAGCGCAGCTCTGCGCCCTTGACGTTGCGCCGGCCACGCGATTGGACGTTACCAGCTGACCCGGATGCC
>DFXC01000104.1 GCA_002383105.1 Hyphomicrobiaceae bacterium UBA4118 | reverse complement strand
TTGGGAGAAGCTCTACGAGGGGCGGCCCGCCTGGATCGGCGCCGCGACGTTCGACGAGCGGGTCGGTCTCAGCCACACCACCGGACAGGTCACCCATCACATCGGTCCGGACGTGGATGCGGAGCGCGACCGCATCGCGAGCGAGTTGCAGAAGACCGGTCTGGCGGACACGATTGACTGGGACAACGACTTCCACCCCCGACGCGAAGGGCGCGACGGTGGTGGGGATCCCTGGCACACCGACGGTCGCCNNTCACCCGGTCCTCGCGGAGCTGGCGCGCGTGACGCAGACCTCTGACGGCCACCCTGGCGATCCGATCAACGTCGCGCTGGTGGGGAGCGATGCCGAAGTCGTGCGGGGAATGGCGGCGGCCGGGTGGTTCCCGGCCGACCCGATCACCTTGGCTACCAGCGTGCGCATCGTTGCGGACTCCGTGCTGCGCCGGTCAGACGTCGACGCGCCGGTGAGCAATTTGTTTCTGTTCAGCCGCAAGCAGGATCTTGCCTTCGAGGAGCCCGTCGGCAACAGTCCGCGGCAGCGACACGATGTCCGCTTCTGCGTCCCTGGCACACCGACGGTCGCCTGGCGATCGTGGTGTTGCGCGGTTCCGCTGAGGACGCGGGAGGGTGAGTGCAGTGACCGACCACGTCGGAACGAGCGGAGGGAACGCCAATGCGTAGCGAGACAGAGACGCTGAAGAGCGAGCGCGACTATGCGAATGCGGAGCAACGCAGTCGAGTCTTGGATATCGTCGTTCGCGAGGTGAAGAAGTTCGGCACCCTGTTCCTATACCTGGCACTGGTGTTCGGCCTGTTCACGCTTCACCAGTGGGTGGTGCTGGCCAGCAATCATATTTCCTATGTGTTTTACGGGGCCTCCGTCATCAATGCCTTGATCCTCGCGAAAATCATGCTTGTGGCAGAAGCCCTCCATTTTGGCGAGCGCTTCCGGGACAAGCCCCTGGCGTATCCAATTCTCTACAAGTCCGTCGCGTTCGGACTGATGCTTGTCATTGCCTACGTCGCTGAGGAAGTCATCGTTGGTTTGCTGAAGGGAGAGAGCCTGGCGCAGAGCGCACCGGAATTAGGTGGCGGAACGCCGGCCGGAATCGCGGCTATAGCGCTAATCATGTGTGTGGCGCTCATTCCGTTCTTTGCCTTCAAGGAACTTCGCCGCGTTTACGGTGGCGCCGCGTTCGACTCGCTAGTTTTCAAGGGGAGAGCCGCCCCGAGCGCGAAGAAACCGGCTTAGGCTGCTCCGTCGGCTTCGGTGTTCCGATACGCGCGCTGCCGATCGGTGACGTAGTCGCGCACGATCGGCGCCGCGTCGCGCTTGTGGGCAAGCTGCATGTGAAAGACGAGCTGGCTGCCGGTCAGGAACATCATCTCGGCGCTGACCAGATAGAATTCCCACATGCGGCAGAAGCGCTCATCGTACATCGCCACGATCTTGGCGCGGTTGGCGTCGAAGCGCCGCCACCAATGGTTCAGGGTCTTGGCGTAGTGCAGGCGCAGGATCTCGAGATCCGTGACCCACAGGCTCGCCTGCTCGACCGCGGTGAAGACTTCCGACAGCGCCGGCGAATAAGCGCCGGGGAAGATGTATTTCCTGAGCCAGGGGCCTGCCGTGCCGGGCGGGCTCATATGGCCGATCGAGTGCAGCAGCATGAGGCCATCGTCCGCGAGCAGCGCGTTCACCTTGGCGAAGAACTCGCCGTAATGGTGCACGCCGACATGCTCGAACATGCCGACCGACACGATGCGGTCGAAGCGGCCTTGAAGCTCGCGGTAGTCGATAAGCTCGAAGCGGACGCGATTGTCGAGCCCAGTCGCCCGCGCCTTCTCGTTGGATAAAGCATGCTGCTCCTTGGAGAGGGTGACGCCGGTCACCTCGACCTCAGCGAGCCGGCCGAGATAGAGCGCAAGATCGCCCCAGCCGCTGCCGATATCGAGAATGCGCAAGCCCGGCTTAAGGTCGAGCTTGGCGGCGATCAGCCTGAGCTTGTTCATTTGCGCCTGCTCGAGGCTCTCGCCGTCGTCGAGGAAATACGCGCAGGAATATTGCATGCCCTCATCGAGAAACAGCCGGTAGAAATCGTTGCCGAGATCGTAGTGGTGGGCGACGTTTCTCTGCGCCTGGCCAACGCGGTTCGCCTGCTGGAAGCGCTTCAGCCCGCGCGAGATGCGCCGCAGCACCTTCTGCAAGGGATAGGAGCCGAGCGAGAGCCGGTTGATGGAGAACAGCGTGAGGAAGTCGCGGAGCGTCGAGTCCTCGAAGCGCATCCGCCCGTCCATATAGGCCTCGCCCGCATGCAGCTCCGGATTGAAGAAGAGCTTGGGATAGAGCGTGCGGTCGCTCAGCACCATGGTGACCTGGGGCCCCGGCGCGCCGGCGAAGATGTGCACGCCGCCGTCGGCATCGACCACCTTCAGCGTGCCCACACGCACGAAGGACTTCAGCATATGCGACAGGGGAAACATGAGGGGCTCCTCGCTTGGGCCGCGCGAGATGCTTGGCCCGCTGAGGGCGCTATCTCATCGTCCGTCGATCCGCCCGCCGACGATGGCGATGGTCTGCTGGTAGACGCCGGCGGCGTTCCAGCCCTGAATGGCGGCGAAGTTGGGCTCGCCTTCCTGGTAGCCAGCGCCCCGAACCCAGCCATGACCTTTCAGGAAATTGGCGGTGGAGGCGAGCGCGTCGGCCTTAACGTCGAGATTGACGACGCCGTTGCCGTCGCCGTCCACGCCATAGAGCAGAATGTTCTTGGGCAGAAACTGCGTCTGGCCGACCTCGCCATGCATCGCGCCGCGCGTTGAGCCGGTGAGAACGCCGCGATCGACGAGCT
>DFXC01000186.1:1666-3518 GCA_002383105.1 Hyphomicrobiaceae bacterium UBA4118 | reverse complement strand
CCTCTTTCAGCGCCTCGACAGAGCGGCGCAAGAACTCGCGCGGACAGCATTCCCAAGGGCTGCCGTCGGTGTTCTCGATGTTGCCAAGGAAGAAATGCTCCGGAGCCGAGCCGTCGGCGAAATCGACGCGCACCTCGGCTTCGGGGTCCGGCACGATCATGAGATCGCCGCCAGTGCCGAAGGGCGTGTCGAAGATCGGGCCGAATGCCGTCTGCATCAGGTTGGAATGGGTCCAGCCGATGCCCTTCTTGCGGCGCGATGGGAGCTCGCTCGCGGGGAATCCCTTGCCGCGCACATGGCCTGCAATGTCGCAGGTCCCGACGAAGATCAGCTCCTCGCGCAACATTGCGGTGCCTCTCGCTTTACCCAAGCCGTCCGAGCAGTCTAAGCCACAAGCCGTTACGAATTGGTCATGGCTAGGGCCCTTCATGCCAAGGACCGCGGGAGCAACCGCCGTTTCGGGCTTTACGGCTTGGCCCGACTTGGTACAGCTTGCGCCTCGTGAAACCATGGCTTCCCATTGCCGTGATTCTGGTCTTCGCCGGGCAGGCTGCCGCGGCAGAAAACCTGACGCCGCCTTGCGGCGTGCCGCCTATTCCCGATTATGCCGCCATCGATGCGCGCCCGGCGGTTCAGGTCATCAGCGGTCAGGATCTCGCGTCCTGGAAGCCGCCCGCCTGCCTCGGCTGGACGGCGAAGGACGACGGCGTGCTCGTGGCGCTTGCCGGCCGTTTCCACTCCCGCGGCACGAGCGAGGATCTGCTGAAGCGCTTCGGCGCCATATCGACGTTGAAAGGCCTGAAATATTGGTCGGTGACGGACGGGGGCTGGCGCACGCTCATTACCAGCGCAACCGCGCTTGACGCGCCGGACTCGGGCCATTCGCGTCGCGACTTCACGCTTGCCGAGATGAGAAGCGGGCAAGACCTCTATTTCGCACAGCAAGACAACCGGACCTCGGAAGAGGTGGTCTACCGGATGCAGGTCAAAGACCTCGCCCCGGGCAAATTTGTCGTCGCGGTCGAGAACGTGACGCCGGTGCGAAGCTTCATGCTGACGCTGTTCGATGCTGGCGACCTGCAATCAGTGCATTTCGTCGAGCAGGAATCGCCCGGCGTGTTCCGCTATTATGGCCTGGCCTTCGCCGCCGAGCACATGGCGTCCAGCCTGGGCGTGCCCGAAGCCTCCTACGTCAATCGGGCGCTCGCGCTCTACGGCCATTTCGTCGGGAGGACGATGGAGCCCCCCGACCGATAAGCGGCCGTCACGCCGCGGCGAATTGCTGCTGGCCCTCGCGGTCGAGCGCATCGAACTCTTGATCAGACAGCTCGATGTTCACCGCCGCGACATTCTCCTCGAGATGGGAAACCTTCGAGGTTCCTGGAATGGGAAGCATGACCGGCGAGCGCTTGAGCACCCAGGCGAGCGCGATCTGGCTCGGGCTCGCGCCATGGGCCTTGGCGATCCTGTCCAGCAGCGAGCCCTTTTGCGCGAGCTTGCCGGCGGCCAGCGGAAACCAGGGGATGAAGCCGATGTCGTTCGCCTCGCAATAATCGAGCACGTCCTCGCTGCCGCGATCGATGAGGTTGTAGCGGTTCTGCACCGTCGCCACGTCGAATACTTTGGCGGCGGCTTTGATGTCGGAGACGGACACCTCGGAGTCCGAAAAGATCATGCTCAATGGCTAACCCGCCCTTTCCCGCCTTCCTCCCGGCCAATCCCCAAAAGCACCGACTCCATAGCCGGCGGCTATTGGGCAAACCGCGCGCCCCCTCCCACCTATCAATTGTTCGAACGGCCCCAAGGCCAACCGGTCGAAACGAGATGAACCGGCCTAACCCTAAAGGAGACC
>DFXC01000186.1:0-1617 GCA_002383105.1 Hyphomicrobiaceae bacterium UBA4118 | reverse complement strand
GCCACGTCGAATACTTTGGCGGCTGCTTTGATGTCGGAGACGGACACCTCGGAGAGCCCCGCGTGCTTGATGATCCCGTCTTCGAGCAGCGATCTGATCGCGGCGAACTGCGCCTCGCGCGGCACTTTTGGATCAATGCGGTGCAATTGCCACAGACCGATCTGATCGACGCCGAGCTTCTTGCAGCTCTTGATCGCCTGCTCCCGCAAGCGCTCGGGGCGCCCGTCCATCTCCCACACCCCAGCGCTGGGGCGCCGGAACCCGCCCTTGGTGGCGACGAGAATGCCGTCATAAGGGTGCAGCGCTTCGCGGATCAGCTGCTCGGACACGTCAGGGCCGTAAGAGTCCGCAGTGTCGATGAAATCGATCCCGAGCTCGGGCACGCGTTTCAACGTCCGGAGTGCCTCCGCTTTGTCGGTGGGCGGTCCCCAGATGCCGGGGCCGGTGATCCGCATCGCGCCGAAGCCAAGGCGGTTGACGTTGATACCGCCGCCAATCTTGAATGATCCCGATTTGCGGGCGTCGAGCTTTGCCATTGTTGGTCCTCCTTGCATGTCGCCCAAATGTGTGAAGCCCAACGTCTGTTCCCAAGCTCCCAGCCGGGCCGTGTTGTCGCACCCCTGAGCTCCGCCGCTCAGGGCGTCAGCGTGCTTTCGCATTGACGACCCGCCGCCGGCCATGGACCATAATGATGGCCGGCATCGGTCCGCATGGCCTCGACAACGGCACGGAGAGCTCTCGATGATCACCCGCGGATTCACCGGACGGCAGCGGACGCCGGACATTACCAAGCGTCTTCCGCCCGGCCAGTCGCTGACGGAGGATTTTCCTGTCCTCTCTGCCGGTCCTACGCCACATATCAGCACCGAGGACTGGTCCTTCACCTTGAAGGTGGGCCCGCGCGCGATCGCCAAATGGAATTGGGCGGAGTTCAATGCCCTGCCCAAAACCAGGCAGACCCGCGACATCCATTGCGTCACCAAATGGTCGAAGCTCGACACGCCCTGGGAGGGCGTGCTGATCGACGACATTCTCGCCGCGGCATCCCTCACCTCGCCGCCGACCAAGTTCGTGCTTGCCCATTCCTTCGACGGCTACTCCACCAATGTGCCACTCGCCGACCTCGTCAGCGGCAAGGCCATGGTCGCGCTCAACTATGCGGGGAAGCCGCTTCAGCCCGACCATGGCGGGCCGGCCAGGCTGCTGGTGCCGCATCTCTATTTCTGGAAGTCGGCGAAATGGGTGAGCGGCCTGCAGTTTACGCGGAAGGACGAGCCGGGCTTCTGGGAGCTGCGCGGCTATCACATCTATGGCGACCCTTGGCGCGAGCAGCGCTTCACCGGTGACTGACACGCCGCCCTCTCTTGCCGGCGACCCCAAGCTGCGCTGGCAGGAGGCAACCATCGCCGCCATCGCCACCGACACGCCGCGCGTGAAGAGCTTCCTCTTCGCGCCGGCGGAACCCATCCCCTTCCGCGCCGGTCAGCATGTCGACGTGCGGCTGACCGCGCCTGACGGCTACCAGGTGGAGCGGAGCTACTCCATCGCCT
This sequence comes from Hyphomicrobiaceae bacterium UBA4118, assembly GCA_002383105.1. Lineage (GTDB taxonomy): Bacteria > Pseudomonadota > Alphaproteobacteria > Rhizobiales > Methyloligellaceae > Methyloceanibacter. The sequence continues at coordinate 67 of DFXC01000186.1, read as the reverse complement.
CGGCACCTGAACGGACCGACGGCATCGAGCTCGCAATAGAGCGGCTCGACGACGGCGAGGTGTCGCC
>DFXC01000033.1:10873-12872 GCA_002383105.1 Hyphomicrobiaceae bacterium UBA4118 | reverse complement strand
CGTTGGAGATGGCGCCGGCGAAGACGGCAACGACGCTCGCGCCCAGCACGCCGGCAAGGATGCCGAGGCTGATCCACCAGCCGCGGCCGGCGATGCCACGCGTGGCGGCGAGCACGATGCCGATGACGAGCCCAGCCTCGACAACCTCGCGAAAGACGATGATGAGGGCGCCGAGCATCGGTCTATTTCGCGACGAGGGCGCCTTTGGCGGAGTCCTCGTGATACTCGCCGAAAAATTCGTAGCGCCCGGCGTCGAGCGGCTCCATGTGGATCACCACGCTTTGATGGCCCGCGATCACCTTCTCGGCGTCGAAATCGTCGCTCTCGAACTCCTCAGCCGTCGCGTCCTCATTGGTGACCGTCAGAGTGAACTCCTTGCCCGCGGGGACTTGCAACTCGGCAGGCTCGAAGTGGTGATCCTTGATACTGAGAGCAAACTCATCGGCGCTCGCCACTCCGGTCGAGACGAGGAGGGTCATCAGAGAGGCTATGAGGACATTTGGCATTGGCAGGTCTCGATGAGGACGTGGGCCGGCGCAAAGAAGCCCCGAGCCGAGCCGATCGGCAACCCCCCTACACGGCGAAGGTCCAAAATCTGTAATTATTCCAATGCGAAACTTCGCCCTAAGCGCCGACAGCTCTGAGCAAATTCGCCTCCCGCGCGACGCGGCAGGTCGTTACTGCTGCGGCAATTGGGCGCAAGAGCCCAGTCAGCGGCGCAAGACGCCGATCACTTTGCTGGCAAAACTCAAGCGCTCGGCCATGACCTGAATGACATAGGTGAGAAGGGCTTGGGCGAGCGCGCTGTTCTCGCGCTTGATGCGCTCATAGGCGTCGGCGCTCAGGGCATAAAGCACGCTCGGGAGCTCGGCCCGGATGGTGGCGCTGCGCAACTGGCTGGTGATGAGGCCCATCTCGCCGATCGTGGTGTGCGGGCCGAGGCTGCGGACGCGGATCGAGCGCCCATCGTCCATCTTGACGATGATGCCGACGCGGCCTTCGAGGATGAAATGCATGGAGCCGGCCGCTTCGCCTTGCGAGGCGATGATCGCATCCTTGTCGACATCGAGCCGCTCACAGAGTGCGGCCAATCGCTCCCCATAATCGGGGCTCCCAAGCGCCTGGGTGAGCCACTCGCGCAGAGTTTGCGCCTCTCCCCCTTCGGCCAGATGCGCGGCGATGACCGCCTTCTCGCAAGACTCAAGCGCATGGTCGAGATCGTCGGCCAGGATGACGTCGCTGGTAATGAAGCGGCATGCGTTGAAGGCGCTCCGGAGCTCGCCCGAGAGATTGACCAGCACGAGACTGGCGCCGAGCTCGTCGGCCGCCTGCTTGATCTGGGTGAAGCTGTGCATGGCCGAGGAATCGATCCCGGTAACCAGGCGAAAGTCGAATAGCAGGAAGCGGCAGTCGGGCTCGCTCGCGAACAGGGCCTTGACCTGCTGATAGAGCCGGTTGGCAGAGCCGAAGAACAGATAGCTCTGCAGGCTCATGCCCTGGATTTCGCGGCCATGCGTGGCAAGGATGGCGAGCTCCTCGGGGCCGCGGTCGAGGGTGGAACGGTACTCGGAGCTGTCGAAACGGAACTTGATGGCATTCACCCGGCTCGCGCTGACCGCAAAGGTGGCGCAGCCGATGATCACGCCGATCAGCACGCCGGCGATGAAGCCCGCCTGCAGAATGAGCAAGGTGATGGCGAGGAGAGAGGCGTATTCGAGCAAGGAAATCCGTCGCGCCGAGTCAATGAGCCACTCATAGACGAGTTGGGCGCCGAGATAGAGCAGCAGCGCTCCCAGCCCGAATTTGGGCACGTAGGCGAGGAAGCCCGGATTGACGGTGAGCATGAACACCGACACGGCTGCCACGGTCAGGCCGGACAGGCGTCCGCGGCCTCCGGCCACGTAATTGAGCGATGTTCGGTTCAAGGCGACCGTGCTCACATAGCCGCCAAGCGCCGCGGCAGCCAGATTGGCGACGCCGATCGTCTTCAACTCGCGCT
>DFXC01000033.1:0-10726 GCA_002383105.1 Hyphomicrobiaceae bacterium UBA4118 | reverse complement strand
TGGTCACGAATTCGATCCCGGTAGTATTGAGCAGCGTGCTGATCGCCGTCACGAACATGACGGCAAAAAGGTCGCCGCTCAGGCCGGGCAGGTACTTCCACGGGAACGCGCGCAGATCATCGAGATCCCAGGTCGGGGTCAGCCCGACCGCCGCCGGTGCCTTGAACAGCCAGCCTTGGGCCTGCGCCTCGGCCAGGCTCGTCCCGGAGATGGCGAAGGCAAGATGCGCCGCGGCGAGTCCGGCCAGCAAGATGCCGGGCAGCACGTAGGGGCTGTCCTTGCGATGCCGCAAGCCGAGGTAGAGTGCGAGGGCAATAGCGATCGCCGGCGCAAGCCTGGCGAGAATGGAGGGGTCGAGAAGCGCTTCCATGGTCGAGATGCCGATCCCATGGTCAGTGATCATGCGCACCGCCCCGCTCACCATCAAGCAGCCGGTCGCACCGAGAAATCCTCCGATGACGGGATAGGGGATGAACCGAATGGCGCCGCCCGCGCGTGCCAGACCGAGACCACAGAGCAGGAGCCCGGTGAGCGCGGCGGCGAGAGCCATGATGATGATGACCGGCGCGAGCAGATCGTCTGGCGCGCCTTCGGCGGCGAACCGTGCCATCAGGGCCGTCACCAAAGTTGCCGTGACCGCGACCGTGGTGGGATCAGGACCGGCGATGGCGAAGGGGACCGAGCTGCGCGCCGCCACGATCGAGGCGCTGATTGCCGTCGTGATGAAGGTCGCGGCAATACCGTAAGCGAGCAATGTGCTCAGCGGCGGAGCGAAAATCAGGGCCGCAAAGGAGAGGCCATAGGCCACCGAGATAACGCTGGCGACGAGGCGGCGAAAATATCCGTCGCTTGCGACCGGAGGAAGCCGGTTGCCGAGTTCCGTTGGCTCCCGGTAACGGACATTTCAACCGATCTCCGCAGGGCCTCTGCGCTTCGCCCGACTGGCGTTTGTTACAGACCGGGGCGACGGATAGTTCAGAGTTATGACGGTTCTCTAACGATGAGGCTCGATGCGCATCTGCGAACCAAGGTGCGCGCTATGCCAAACACCTACTCGGCTGCTTGCTTGGACTTAGAGTCCGCCTTGGCGCCAAGCTTCTGCAACAGATCGATGGCGGCGTCGGCGATCGGCGTGCCGGGACCGAAGATCGCCTTGGCGCCGGCCTGGTACAGCGCGGGATAGTCTTGCGGTGGAATCACGCCGCCGACCACGATCATGATGTCGCTCCGGCCTTGTTCCTCGAGCGCCTCGCGCAAGGCGGGCACCAGCGTGAGGTGCCCGGCCGCGAGCGATGACACACCGACGATATGCACGTCGTTCTCGACCGCCTGAGCCGCGGCTTCCTCAGGCGTCTGGAACAGGGGCCCGATATCCACGTCGAAGCCGAGATCGGCGAAGGCGCTGGCGATGACCTTCTGTCCCCGGTCATGCCCGTCCTGGCCCATCTTGGCGACGAGGATGCGCGGGCGCCGCCCATGCTCGGTCTCGAACGAGTCGATCAGCTCCTTGATGCGGGTCAAGCTTCCATCCATGCGACCGATCTCCGCCTTGTAGACCCCGGTGATCGCCGAAACGTCCGCCCGGTGGCGCCCGTATACCTTCTCGAGCGCGTAGGATATCTCGCCCACGGTTGCCTTGGCGCGGGCGGCCGCGACGGCACCTTCGAGCAAATTGCCAGTGCCTGTCTCAGCGCTTTGGGTGAGCGCGTCAAGGGCGCTCTGCACTTCCCTCTCGTCGCGCTCCGCCTTGAGGCGGGCGAGCTTGTCGAGCTGCTGACGCCGCACCGATCGGTTGTCCACTTTCAAGATCGCGATGTCGGCCTCGCTGCCGGGCCGGTATTTGTTCACGCCGACAATGGTCTGGCGCTTCGAATCGATGCGGCCTTGGGTGGCCGTTGCGGCCTGCTCGATCATGCGTTTTGGGATGCCGGCCTCGATGGCCTTCGCCATGCCGCCGATCTTCTCCACCTCCTCGATATGCTTCAAGGCGCGGGCGGCGAGATCGTAGGTGAGGCGCTCGACATAGAAGCTGCCGCCCCACGGGTCGATGACGCGGGTGGTGCCTGATTCCTGCTGCAGCATCAGCTGGGTGTTGCGGGCGATGCGCGCCGAGAAATCGGTCGGCAGCGCGAGCGCCTCGTCGAGCGCGTTGGTGTGCAGCGACTGGGTGTGGCCTTGCGTCGCCGCCATGGCCTCGACGCAAGTGCGCACCACGTTGTTGAACACGTCCTGCGCGGCCAGGCTCCAGCCGCTCGTCTGGCAATGGGTACGCAGAGCGAGCGAGCGCGGGTCCTTGGGGGCGAACTCTTCTTGCATCAGCTTCGCCCAGAGGAGGCGCGCGGCGCGCATCTTGGCGATCTCCATGAAGAAGTTCATGCCGATCGCCCAGAAGAAGGAAAGCCGCGGCGCAAAGGCATCGACGCCGAGCCCGGTCGCGACGCCGGCGCGCACATACTCGATGCCGTCGGCGAGCGTATAGGCGAGCTCGAGGTCGGCCGTCGCTCCTGCCTCCTGCATGTGATAGCCCGAGATCGAGATCGAGTTGAATTTCGGCATCCTCTTGCTGGTGTAGGCGAAGATGTCCGACACGATGCGCATCGAAGGCGTGGGCGGGTAGATATAGGTGTTGCGCACCATGAACTCTTTCAGGATGTCGTTCTGGATGGTCCCTGAGAGCTTCTCCGGCGGCACGCCCTGCTCCTCGCCGGCGACGATGAAGAGCGCAAGCACCGGCAGCACCGCGCCGTTCATGGTCATGGAGACGGACACATGGTCGAGCGGGATGCCGTCGAACAGGGTGCGCATGTCGTAGATGGAATCGATGGCGACACCCGCCATGCCCACGTCGCCGGTCACGCGCGGATGGTCTGAGTCGTAGCCGCGATGGGTGGCGAGGTCGAAGGCGATGGAGACGCCCTGCTGGCCCGCGGCGAGGTTCCGCCGATAGAAGGCGTTAGAATCTTCGGCGGTGGAGAAGCCGGAATATTGCCGGACCGTCCAGGGCCGCTGCACATACATGGTGGGGTAGGGGCCGCGCAGATACGGCGGCAGGCCCGGCAAGCCGTCGAGGAAGAGGAAGTCGAAGCCGGCGATGTCCTTCGGCCCGTAAGCCGGCTGCACGGCGATGCCTTCGGGCGTCTGCCAGGGGGGGGCAGTTGTCGCCGGGGCGACGGCGCCCGACCTGTTCCGGCTGTCGAAATTCACCTCGGCGAAGGAGGGTATGCGCGTCATCGGCGGTCAGATCTCGTCATAAGCGGCGCTGAGGATAGCAAGCGTATCACAGCCCTGCTGAAGGAAGGTGCTAATGCCGGCAGCCTCCCAGGCTTGGCAATTGCTGCCCGGCTGGCCCGCGAGGTAGACGCGCTTGGCTCCGGCGGCCAGCAGAGCTTTCGCCGTGCTTTCCGCCTCTCCCGCGTAGACCTTGTCGGAGGAGCAGAGGCAGGCAAGCTTCGCGCCTGAATCCTTGAATCGTTTCACCAGGTTGTGGCCGCTTCCTTCCACGGCTTCGATGCCGCCCGCCTCAAACAGGCTCTTGGCGAAGCTCGCGCGCGCGCTGAAATCCGAAGCGCGTCCGAGACAGGCGAGAAAGACTTTGGGCCGCTCGCCATGCAAGGCGAGATAGGCGTCGCTGCGGTCGCGCAAACGCTCGAAGGGCTCGGCAAGCCGCAAGCGAGCAAGCGGCTCGAAGTGGGCGCTCTGCGGTGCCTGAGGCGGCGGCGGGGCCGTGCTCTCGATCACGTTCACCGCGTCCTCGGCGAGATCGGGGAAGTCGCTGGTTCCGATCAGAGTATCCTTCCGGCGCGCGACATTGGCTTCGCGTTCGGCCCGCACCTTGGCCACTTCACGCTGGATCGATCCGGTCGCAAGGGCCTTGGCCGTGCCGCCTGCGCGCTCGATCTCCTGGAAAAGCGTCCAGGCGGTAGCTGAGAGCGCATCGGTGAGCGCCTCGATGGCTCCCGACCCCGCGGCCGGATCGGCGACGCGGTGGATATTGGCTTCCTCGATGAGGATGGTCTGCGTGTTGCGGGCGATGCGACGCGCAAACGCGTCGGGAAGCCCGTGCGCGGCGCTGAACGGCAGCACCGTCACCGCATCGGCGCCGCCGACTGCGGCAGCCAGTGCGGCGATGGTGCCGCGCACGATGTTCCCGTGCGGATCGCGCTTCGTCATCATCCGCCAGGCGGTTTCGGCGGCGAGGAAAACAGGAAGCGGCTCGAGCCCGCATGCCTCCTCGACGCGCGCCCACAGCTTGCGCACCGCACGGAACTTGGCGGTGGTGAGAAACTGGTCCTGGTCGGCTGCGAGGCGGAAATAGATCAAGCGGCGTGCTGTCTCGAGCGCGATACCGCCTGCTTCCAGCGCACGCAGATAGGCGACGGCGTTGGCGAGAACGAAGGCGAGCTCCTGCGCTTCTGAGCCACCGGCGGCATGGACCGGCCTGCCATCGGCCACAGCGAAGGGACCGGCGAACCCTTGCTTCACGAGATCGCCGATCAGGCCGGCGACGAGCGGCGCGAGCTCGGGCCAGGGCATGGGGGCCGTGCCGCGCATGGCCATGGCGCCCAGCGGGTCGAAGCCGAACCGCATCTCGACCCCCGACGGCGCAAGCCCTTTCGCCTTCACATGACTGGCGATGATCTTTGCGACTTGCCGCGAGGGTGGGCCGAAGGCGAGCTCGACGGCGATGCCGGCCTCGAGATGGATGCCATCGAGCAGTTGCTTGACCGCGGCTTCGGTCGCGGGAAGGGCGTATCCGTAGTCGCCGACATCGCCTTCGAACACGAGCGCGAGGCCGTTCGCGCCGTTGTTCAAGTCGTCCAGGATCTGCTTGTTGGCAGCGGCGGGGTCGGGGAGATCGACCCGCTGCATGACGCTCCAGGGCTCGCCGGAAGCGCGTCCCGTGGCGATGGGGCTCACGTCCTTCGCCCGGGCGTAGAGTGGCTCGATGACGATGCTGTCATAGCTCCGCGACTGGAGCGAGGCGAATCGCGCGCCTTTCAACGCCTCGTCCACGAGCGCCTTCCAGGCCGCCTCGTCGGCGGCAGGAAAGGCGCCTGCCAGGTTCTGTTCCGCCATTGCCGTCAAGCTCTAAGCTCCTTAAGTCTCCTCCTAGCACGAAGGCGAAGGGCCAAGAAAGAAGCGGGTGGCCTAGAGCGCCGCGGCGTGCGGGCATCTTTGCGGGCGGGCTCGGCACCGGTAGAGTGCCGGCAGCAAACAAGGGGAGGAACGGCGATGGCGAAGGCCAAGGCGGCGCCGAAAGTGGAAGTAAGCCAAGGCGAGGTGGCCACCACGACTCCTGACGACAGCGTCTATATCGGCAAGAGCACCAAGCCCGAATTCATCTATCTCCGCCTCGCCAACCGCCACGGCCTCATCACCGGCGCCACGGGCACCGGCAAGACCGTCACCCTGCAGGGTTTGGCGGAGGAATTTTCAGACCATGGCGTTCCGGTCTTTTGCGCCGATGTGAAAAGCGACCTTTCGGGTCTAGCCGAGCCCGGGCAACCGACGCGCGTCTTGAGGAGCGCGCCAAGCAGATCGGCTTCACGAATGAGTTTCAGGGCTATCCAGTGATCTTCTGGGATGTCTTTGGTGATAAGGGTCTGCCGATCAGGGCTACCGTCTTCGAGATGGGTCCGCTGCTCCTGTCCAGACTTATGAACCTAAACGATGTGCAGGAGGGCGTGCTTAACATCGCGTTCAAAATCGCCGACGAGGAGAAGGCCAAGAACAAGAATTTTCAGCTCATCGATCTCAAGGACTTGCAGGCCTGGCTTGAGGATCTTGCAGCGCGCGCCGACGAGCTCACCACCAAATACGGCAACATCAGCAAGGCATCGATCGGCACCATCCAGCGTTCGCTACTCGTGCTCGAGCAGCAGGGTGGCGAGCATTTCTTCGGGGAGCCCCCTCTCAATATCAACGATCTGATGAAAACTAAGGGGCGATGCGGCTACATCAGCATCCTCGCTGCTGACAAGTTAATGGACTCCCCGCGAATTTACGCGACCTTCCTCCTGTTCCTGTTGTCGGAGCTGTTCGAGGAGATGCCCGAGGTCGGCGATCTGGACAAACCGAAGCTCGTCTTCTTCTTCGATGAGGCGCATCTCTTGTTCAACGATGCGCCTAAGGCACTGCTCCAGAAGATCGAGCAGGTGGTGCGGCTTATCCGGTCGAAGGGCGTCGGCGTCTATTTCGTCACGCAGAATCCGCTCGACGTTCCGGACACCGTGTCGAGCCAACTCGGCAATCGCGTGCAGCACGCGCTGCGCGCTTTCACCCCTGCCGAGCAGAAGGCGGTGAAGGCGGCAGCAACGACCTTCCGCGCCAACCCTGCTTTCGACACCGAGAAGGCGATCATGGAGCTTGGCGTCGGCGAGGCCTTGGTCTCAACGCTGGATGCCAAGGGCCAGCCCACCATAGTGCAGCGCACGCTGGTCAGGCCGCCAAACTCACGTATCGGTCCCGTGACAGATGCCGAGCGCGAGGCGGTAATCGAGGCGAGTAAGAACTTCCTTGAGACGGACTATAGCAAGACCATCGATCGCGAGTCGGCCTACGAGATCTTGCAGAAGCGTACAGCCGAGCGAGCTGATGCGGAGGCCGCGCCGGCCAACGAAACGGCTGGGACGAAGAGGGCTGGTGGTGGTAGCTCGCGCAGCGATAGTTTCTGGACGACGCTCGGCAAAACTTTGATCAAAACAGGCGTACCTTTGGCGACGCGCGTGCTGACGGATGCACTCAAGGGCCGCAACAGGCGTGGCGGGGGCGGCTTCACTGGTTTCGGCGCACTGGACTCTGGAGGCGGTGCCAGTTCACCGTCTTCCGAGAAGTCAGCGACGGCAAAATCGGCCGACGAGAAATATGTGCCGTTCAAGAGCATTAATGTCGTCGAGCGCGGAATACTCGGCGGCCGCAAGCGTCAGTAGACCAAACGGTTTACCCGGCTTCGCCAAGCCGCTACTGATCCCCCATGCTCACTTTTGACGGCCTTACGCTGCGCTTGGGCGGCCACCTCGTCCTCGACCGGGCTTCCGCAGCCCTGCCGCCGCGGAGCCGCGTCGGCCTGGTCGGCCGTAACGGCGCGGGAAAATCGACGCTGCTGAAGGTCGTTGCCGGGGTCTATGAGGCCGACGACGGTACCATCGAGTGCCCGTCAGGCACGCGCATCGGCTATGTCGCGCAGGAAGCGCCGGGGGGCGCGGCGACGCCCTTCGAGACCGTGCTCGCCACTGCCACCGAGCGCGCGCAATTGCTTGCGGAAGCCGAGCACGCCGAGGATCCCCACCGCATCGGCGAAATCCACGAACGGCTGAATACCATCGATGCCCATGGGGCGCCGGCGCGAGCTTCCCGCATTCTCGCCGGTCTCGGCTTCCCCGAGGACGCGCAACATCAACCGCTCGATTCCTTCTCCGGCGGTTGGCGCATGCGGGTCGCGCTTGCCGCGCTTCTGTTCTCGGAACCCGACCTGTTGCTGCTCGACGAGCCGTCCAACCATCTCGATCTCGAGGCGGCGCTGTGGCTCGAGTCCTTCCTCAAGACCTATCGCAGCAGCATCATCGTGGTGAGCCACGAGCGTGATCTCTTGAACAACGTGGTCAACTACATCCTGCATCTCGATCACGGCAAGATGGCGCTCTATGCCGGCAACTATGACGCGTTCGAGCGGCAGCGGAGCGAGCGTCAAGCCCAAATTGAGGCGATGCGCACCCAACAGGAGGCGAAGGCCAAGAAGCTGCAGGCCTATGTCGATCGCTGGCGCTACAAGGCGCACACCGCGCGCCAGGCGCAAAGCCGCCTGAAGGCGCTGGCGGCGATGAAGCCGATCGCGGCGGTGGCCGAGGATGCCTCGCTCGTCTTCGACTTTCCCAGCCCCAAGGAGCTGCGCCCGCCGCTGATCGTGCTTGACGACGTTGCCGTCGGCTATGTGGCGGACACGCCTGTGCTGTCGGGGCTCAATCTGCGGATCGATCCCGACGACCGCATCGCGCTGGTGGGCCGCAACGGCAACGGCAAGACGACCTTGGCGCGGCTGCTGGCAAGTCAGCTGAAGCCGATGGGCGGGTCGCTTGTGGCAAGCGGCAAATTGCGGGTCGGCTATTTCGCCCAACATCAGATCGAGGAGCTGGTTGCCGACGACACGCCGCTCCAGCACATGGAGCGACTTCTGGCAGGGGCCAAGCCCGGCGAGGTCCGCGCTCAGCTCGGCCGCTTCGGATTTTCGGGAGACAAGGCTAATCTGAAAGTGCGCCAGCTCTCCGGCGGCGAGAGGGCGAGGCTGTCGCTAGCGCTCATCACCAGAGACGCGCCGCATATTCTCATTCTCGACGAGCCGACCAATCACCTCGACGTGGATGCACGCGAGGCGCTGGTGCAGGCCCTGACCGACTTTGGCGGAGCGGTGCTCGTGGTCAGCCATGACCGCCATCTGCTGGGGCTGATCGCCGATCGCCTCGTGCTGGTCGATGGCGGGACGGCAACGGAGTATGACGGCACTCTCGACGATTATCGCGATATGATCCTGCGTTCGGGCCGCGGCGGTGCAGACGACGGCCAGCGGTCTTCTGGGCGAGGCAATCGGAAGGCCGACCGGCGCCTGTCGGCGGAAGCGCGCGAGCGCAATAAGGGATTGCGCCAGGCGGTCACGCAGGCCGAAGCCGAGTTGAAAAGGCTGTGGCAGCGGCGCACGGAGATCGACGAGATGCTGTCGACTCCGCCATCCAATGGTGGTCCATCAGTTGCCGAGCTGATGAAGACGCGCGCAGAAGTCGAGCGCCACCTTGCCACCGCCGAGCAGCTCTGGCTGGAAGCGAGCGAAGCGGCGGATCCGCCCAAATAGCGAAAGCTACTTGGGCGCGAGGTCGAACATCTCCTCGACGTGACCCCAGTTGATCAGATGGTCGAACCAGGCCTCGAGGTATTTCGGCCGCTCGTTGCGATAGTCGATGTAGTAGGAGTGCTCCCAGACATCCACGCCGAGCAGCGGCCAGCCGCCCTGAACCAGCGGGTTCTCGCCGTTCGGCGTCTTGGTGACCTCGAGCTTGCCACCCTTGAGGGAGAGCCAAGCCCAGCCTGAGCCGAATTGGGTTTTGCCGGCCTCAATGAAGTCGTTGCGGAATTTGTCAAAGCCGCCAAGATCGCGATCGATCAGGGCCAGCAACGAGCCCGGCACCTTCTTGCCGCCGCCGCCCTTCTTCATCCACGGCCAGAACTGGATGTGATTGAAGTCCTGGCCGGCGTTGTTGAAGATGCCCGGGTTCTTCCCGTAGCTCGCCTTGACGATCTCCTCCAGGCTCTTGCCTTCGAAGCCTGAGCCCGGCAGCAGCTTGTTCAGATTGTCCACATAGGCCTTGTGGTGCTTGTCATGGTGATATTGGAGCGTCTCAGCCGACATATAGGGCTGCAGCGCGTCATAGGCGTAAGGCAAGGGGGGGAGTTCAAAGGCCACGGCAGTTCTCCTGCGGGTGCGAAGGTGGAAATGCGCGCCGAACGCTAAAGGTTCCGTCGGGTCGAGGCAAGCCGGGCTCTCTGCCGGGGCGTAAATGATAAGAACGCGAAGGCTCTAAGAGCCCCCGCGCTCAGAATTAATAGGAAAGTTCTGGGCGTGCGCGGAGAGCCTGCGCCATTTGCCATGAAGGCCGCATGAAACGCGTATGGGGGGGTCGGGTGGGCGCGGAGCCCCTGAACTCCACGCCCGGTGCCGAGGGAGGTTCGGTGCGCCTCCACTTTCTCCGCCATGACATAGCGGCATTCTCCTTTCGATCTAAAGCCTTACGCGGCGCGTCCTTCACGCGTCCTTCATGCGTCCTCACGTCTTGTTCTCGTCGCGCCAAGCATGCCTGAGCCGGGCGACGCGGCGCGTCTGCGGGAGCGAGCTCCTGTTGTAGATGCGCTCATGTGTTTGCTGGTTGAGGTGACCCGATAGCTTCATGTTGTCGGCGATAGGCACACCGGCATCGCGGCCCTCAGAGATGCCGCCGGCACGCGCGTCTCTGTTCTGCACTTCGGGCGGCACGCCGGCAGCGTTGGCGATCGCCCGCCATGTCCTGCCGAAGACGTCGGCCTTGTAGGGCCTGCCGGTGCGCTCATAGACGACGAGCGGGCCGACGCGCCTCTCGGGGGGACTCTTGGCGAACTCCTCGAGGATGGCGGGATATTCCTTGAGGTCGTACTCGAGGGGAATTTTTGTCTTGGTGTGCGTCTTGCGCAGGATCTGATTGGCGTCGATATCCGTCCATAGGATGCCGTTCACCCAACGCCGGCCACGATAGGCGATCCCGCCCTCGATCTGCGGCGCCGGCTCCCACTCGCCGATCACGTCCTTCTGGCGCAGGTCGAGCTCGAACTGAATCGTGGTGGCGAGCGCAATCGAGCCGAGGCCCATGGCATGCGCGATTGCGCGGATGGCGTTGACGTGCTCAAGCTCGAGCTTGGCGGTTCTGGGGGGTGGCTGCCTGAAGCGGAGCTTGCCGAGGATGGTGTCGGCGCGCAGGCAATCGGCGAAGCCGATGGTGACGCCGTAGCTGGTCGCCCACCGCCATGCTGTCATGCAGTGCTTGGCGCGCCAGGGGCGAGGCTTCCCGCCCGGCTGTTTCGGTTCGCCCCACTTTTTGTGCCACCGCTTGTAATCTGGACCGAGCAGCTTGCCGACCTGCCGCTCGCCGACGGTGCCGACGACGATCTTGAGAAAATGGTCAAGGTTCGCCTGGGTGTTGTACTTCAC
>DFXC01000123.1:21320-25457 GCA_002383105.1 Hyphomicrobiaceae bacterium UBA4118 | reverse complement strand
GCGGGGACGAAGCCTGGACGCGACAAGGTCGTGCTCCTCGTGGAGCATAAAGGGGGACGGGCAACAATCCCGCTCAAGGCCGATATCTGCAGCGCGAAGGCCCCCTGCGCGAACGGCAAAGAGGGCGAGGTCTATCGCTACGAGACAAGCGTGCGAGGCAAGGAGCTCGCCCTCGACATCGCCGACAAGGGTCGAACGCTCAGCATCGATGCCCCGGGCGCCAAGGTCTCTGCGCCGGCGGATGCGGAGAAGTTCAAGACGTTCGCCACCATGTGCCTCAATTGGTGAGCCAAGCGATTGGCAGGCTCAAAACAAGCCTTTCCCGATGAGAAAAAAACGTGAACATTGATCGGGCGCCGATCGGCGCACCCGTCAACGAGAGAGGTTCGGAGTTCTCATCCTGTTCTCACTGCCGGCGCTTGCGCCGGCCTTTGCCGACGACGCCCGCCGCTGCCAAGGCTGCGGCTGCAAGGGCGGTCCCGGCTGGCGCGGCCCTGACGGCCTTTGCGTCTCCAAGGCATCGCTCGCGCAAACGTGCGGCTCGCCGCCTGCCGCGCCCTGCAAGCAGGAAGGCGCAGCGCGCGCCTGCTTCGGCAAGCAGTCCGCGTTGACGGCCCCCAAGCCCAAGGCCAACTCGCAATAGAGTCGGCCGCTGTCCTCTGGAGCAGGAGGTCGCATTTCGTCGAGCGGGCGGTCTTCGACCCGAACCCGCTCGACGCGCGCCGCATGTCAGGTGTCAGTCAACAGGCCGGCAGGGGATTGGTCAGCAGACCCATTCATAGCCGCAGCTCAGACTATCGCAGAGATATTCGTAATGGCAGAAGCCTGAATAGTTCCGCGACTGCGGAGCCTGTTCGGCGCTTCGGTTGGCGGAGTAGCTCTTCGCCTCTGCGACCAAACCGTCGACGTCGTAGAAGACCGGCTTGCCGTCGGCTGACGTGGCCTTCGGGTCGGCGACCGGGGCCTCGACCGTCGAGAGGAGCTTCGCCGCGACCAACAGCATATCGGGATCTTTGGCCGAGCGCCCGATGATGATCAAAGTGTTGGCTACTTGGGCCTTGGACCGGCCGTCAGCGATCTGCGCGGGGGTCAACTTGGTCTGATCTTCGGCAAAACTCTTCAAGGGGATGACGAGGGCAAGCAGCAAGGCTGCGACAGAAGCGATCCGTGCATTCATGGGAAGGTCTCCGGGCTGTCGTCTCTGGGTCTTGGCGAGCAGAGCAAGCCCCGAACGGGAGCCGAGCATGCGGCACAGCCGATGCTACTCTGCTCCCGCAACGGCTCTCCTTCCAGTTGGCGCAAAGTCAAGTTAACTCTCCAGGCTCCATTTGATTATGAACGGCGCGCTCGCCTAAGCTTCGGCGCCATGCCTGCCCTGCTTCAGACCGAGCCGCCACCCTCCCCCGCCCCAGGCGCGGCCAAAGAGGCAAGCGGCGCTACGCCAAAGACCACGGGAGCGCTTGCCCCCGGCCGCGACCGCTTCATCCCGGTCAGCCGCTACGGGCTCCGCGCCAAGTTGATCGCCAGGCTCAAAGAGCAAGGCGGCGACGAGCGGATTTGGGGCCGCGCGCTCGATTGCCTCGCCGCCTGGCGCCATCAGGACTATCGCAAGCACCTGCTCGGCCTCCTCGAAGACTATCTCCCCTTCAGTCCCGACAGCGACACGGTAAGCCTCATCGAGTTCGACGATGCCGGCCGGGTCAAGGATAAAGCCGCTTCCCCTGCCAAAGCATGAGTGCGCTCAAGGCCGAGGCGCCGCCCGCAAGAGCTACGCTCTACCAAGCGACCATCGAGGTGGATGCCTCCCGCGCGGAACAGATCGCGCTCGCTCTCGAAGAGGCGCCCGACCCCTCTCCGGTCGCCGTGGGCCTGTTCGATCTCGGCGAGGACCGCTTCGAGGTCTTCGCCCACTATGAGTCGGCGCCGCGACGCGAGGCGCTGCTGGTGCTGATCGAGGGTGCTGGCGGCGAAGGTCTCGGGCCGTTGCTCATCGAGGAGGTCGCCGATGCCGATTGGGTGACGCTCTCGCAAGGACAGCGCGGGGCCGTGCAGGCCGGGCGCTTCCTCGTCTATGGCAGCCACGACCGGGACCGCGTGAAGCGGCGTCGTCTCGCCATCGAGATCGACGCCGGCCAAGCTTTCGGCACGGCGCATCACGCGAGCACGCGGGGGTGCCTCATCGCGCTTGACGATGCGCTGAAGCGCGCCCGCCCGCGATGCGTCCTCGACATGGGCACCGGCACCGGCGTTCTTGCCATCGCCGCGGCTAAGATGCTGCGGGTCCCCGTGCTCGCAAGCGACAACGATCCGCTCGCCGTGGCGATCGCTGCCGACAATGCGCGGAAGAACGGCGTCAAGCCGCTGGTCCGCGTGCTGAAGGCTTCGGGCTTCGGCCATCCCCATCAGAGCCGCGTGAAGCCAGACCTCGTGCTCGCCAATCTGCTCGCGCGGGCCTTACACGATCTCGCGCCTGCCATGTCCCGGCACGTGGCCCAGCGTGGCACCGCCATTCTTTCCGGCGTCACGCAAACCCAGGCGCGCGGCATCGAGGCGCGCTACAGCGCCTTTGGCTTCAGCCTCAAAAAGCGAATCATTCTCGATGGATGGACGACCTTGGTGATAACCCGTCGCAGGGCGCGGGTTTTGCGCGATTGATCGTGGGCGACCTTTGAGCTTACAAAAGCCGACCATGTATCAAATTTTCGATGAGGTGAGTTCCCCGGGCGCCAGCGGCGAACGGGTCAAGGCGTTGCAGCGGGAGCTGAAGTCGCGGAAGCTCAAGGGCTTCCTTGTCCCCCATAGCGACGAGCACCAGGACGAGTTCCTGTCCCCATCGGCCGAGCGGCTCGCCTGGCTCACAGGCTTCACCGGATCGGCCGGCGTGGCGATCGTGCTGGACAAGGCGGCGGCGCTGTTCGTCGACGGCCGCTACATCCTGCAGGCCCAGGCGCAAACCGACGCCACCCTGTTCGAGGTACTGCAGACGCCCGAGGCCAAGGCCTCGAGCTGGCTCACGGGAAAGCTCGGCAAGGGCTCGGCGGTCGGCTACGACCCCTCGCTGCATACGATCAAGGAGGTCGAGCGCCTGACCGAGACCTTGGGCAAGGCCGGCATCAAGCTCGAGCCGGTCGCCGCCAATCCGATCGACGCCTTATGGCAGGAGCGGCCGAAGCCCTCCTCGGCCCCCATCGTGCCCCATGGTCTCGAATTCGCCGGGCGAAGCGCGCAAGACAAGATCCGCGACGTGCAGACGCTGCTGCGAGAGGAGAAGGCCGACGCCGTGCTCCTTACCATGCTCGATTCCATCGCCTGGCTGTTCAACATCCGTGGCGGCGACATCCGCCACACGCCGGTGGCACTTGCTTTCGCCATCGTGCCCGCAAACGGCCGACCGACCCTGTTCATCGATGCCGCCAAAGTCGGCGGCAATGTGCGCGGCAATCTCAACGAATTCCTCGACATCGCCGAACCCGCTACGCTGATGGCCAAGCTCACGGCGCTGGCGCAGTCCAAAGCGCGGGTGCGGCTCGACCCGGAAACGGCGCCGATCCGCTTTGCCCAAGCGCTCCAGGCGGAAGGCACCAAGTTCGTCCCTGGCGCCGACCCTTGCGTCCTGCCCAAAGCCATCAAGAACGCGGCGGAGATCAAGGGCGCGCGCGCCGCGCACTTACGCGACGGCGTGGCCATGGCGCGGTTCCTCGCCTGGATCGACGAGGTGGGCGACTCGCGCAAGATCGATGAGATCGCCGCCGCCGTGAGGCTCGAAGATTGCCGCCGCGAGTCCGGCCAGCTCAAGGATATCAGCTTCGACACCATCTCGGCCGCGGGCCCGAACGGCGCCATCGTGCACTACCGGCCGACGACCAAGGGGAAACGCACGCTCAAAACGGGCTCGCTCTATCTCATCGACTCGGGCGGCCAATATCCCGATGGCACCACCGACGTGACCCGCACCATCGCCATCGGCACGCCGACGCCAGAGATGCGCCGGCACTATGGGCTCGTGCTGAAAGCCCATATCGCCATCGCCACGGCGCGGTTCCCCAAGGGCACGCGCGGCCAGGATCTCGACCCGTTCGCCCGGCGGCCGCTCTGGGAGGCTGGGCTCGACTTCGACCACGGCACCGGCCACGGCGT
>DFXC01000123.1:0-21098 GCA_002383105.1 Hyphomicrobiaceae bacterium UBA4118 | reverse complement strand
CGGCATGATCCTGTCGAACGAGCCCGGCTTCTACCGCGAGGATCACTACGGCATCAGGCTCGAGAACCTCGTGCTGGTGACGCCGCCCGATAAGATCGCCGGCGGAACGCGGGAGATGATGGGTTTTGAGACGCTTACGCTGGTGCCGTTCGACCGCCGCCTCATCGACGTCAAGCAGCTGCTCCCATGGGAGCTTGCCTGGCTCAACGCCTATCACGCGCGGGTGCGGCGGGAGGTCGAGCCGGTGCTGCTCAGCGACGACAGGGCCTGGCTCCGCCACGCCACGGCGCATATCGGCTAGCGGCCCGAGTATCAAGCCAGGTCCGGGAGATTTCGATGCTGCAGCTGCGGCCAAACTGCGAGGCTTGCGACAAGGACCTTCCGCCGGATGCGACCGACGCGCGCATCTGCTCCTATGAATGCACCTTCTGCGCCGATTGCGTGGATAGGGTCCTGCTCAACGTATGCCCCAATTGCGGTGGAGGGTTCGTCCCGCGCCCCATTCGGCCGGTGACCGAGCGGCCAGCATCGACCGAGCGGGTGCATCTCTCCTTCGACGCTGAGGAGGTCGCCCGCTTCGCCAAGATGGTGCGCGACATTCCGCCAGAAAGCCGCTAGGCGACGGACATGTCGATCGAGATCCTCGTTTCGGGCGTGGCGGCCACGCTCACCACCGCCGCCTTCGTGCCCCAGGCGTTGCATATCATCCGCCACAAGGAGACGAGGGCGATCTCGCTGTTCATGTACGTGTCCTTCGCCACCGGCGTCGCGTTCTGGCTCCTGTTCGGCTGCATCATCGGAAATTGGCCGATCATCATCTCCAACGCCATTACGCTCGCGCTGGCGCTCGCCATCATCGCGATGAAGCTGAAATATGGGTGAGGTATGGTTGCAGCCTTAGCCTATTGAACTGCGCCAGGCTCGACCTCGAATGGACTGACGACAATGATTCCATCGAGTTCTTGGCCGTGCTGTAGATCCTCGGTGAGAAGATAGTCGCAATCAGTCATGCTCGCGGCCGCGACGATCATGCAATCCCACCAATTGAGCCGGTAGCGATCCTGCACCTGCCACGCGTTTTGCATGACCGTCCAGTCGAGAACCATAGGATGCCAAGCGAGGAAGTCTGCGAGATAGACTCTGGCTTCCTCGCTATGCAGCTTATGCCTCGCCGTCAGAACGGCGTACGTTTCGAGGAGAACCTGATAGCTCAATCGCCCAGCTGCCGTGTCCCACAGGAACTCGAGCCAAAGATTGGTGCGTTGCTGTTTCGCGACGTCGACAACGTCCCGTGCATAGATCAGGACGTTGCTATCGGCGAAATATCTTGCGGTCATAGATCTCGTCGCGCGTGGGCAATTTTTCCCCGGGTTCCCTGAAAGCGAAGGGCTTTCCCTCCTTGAATCGCCGGCGCGCTGCGTCGTAGTCGGATTCGTGTTTCATCCGCTCTTCGAGCAGTTCAGCCAGGAAACGCGACAGGCTCTTGTCCTGCTCGGCAGCCTTGATGCGCGCCCAGCGGGCGACGTTCGCGTCGAGGCTTATAGTGACGTTTTTCATGACACGAAGTTAGTGTTTTCGTGTTTTCGTGTCAATCGATCAGGTTCAGCCACTCCTCTTCGGTGAGCACCGTCACGCCCAAGGCCTCGGCATTTTTCAGCTTCGAGCCGGCGCCAGGGCCCGCCACCACGTAGTCGGTGCTCTTGGAGACCGAGCCCGCCACCTTGGCGCCGAGGCGTTCGGCCTTCGCCTTGGCCTCGGGGCGGGTCATGCGCTCGAGCGTTCCGGTGAACACCACCGTCTTGCCGGAGATCGGCGAGGTGTGGTCAACGGCCTCGAGCGGCTGCGGGCTCACCTCTTTGAGCAACTCATCGACGACCTCCACATTATGCGGCTCGGCAAAGAAGTCGGCGATCGAAGCGGCAACGGTCGGGCCGATGCCCTCGATATTGTCGAGCTCGGCGAAGGCCTCGCCTTCTCTATCCTGCGCGGCCGCGACCATGGCGGCGCGGTACACCGCGATCGAACCATAGTTCCGCGCCAATAGCCGCGCCGTGGTTTCGCCCACATGGCGGATGCCGAGTGCATAGATGAAGCGGTCGAGCCGCACCTTCCGGCGCGTCTCAATGGCGGCGAACAGTTTCTCGGCAGAGAGCGTGCCCCACCCTTCCCGCTCGGCGAGCTTGGCGGAGGAGCGCTTGTCGCGCGCCGCAAGCGTGAAGATGTCGGGCGGGGACTGGATCAGACCGTCGTCGTAGAACGCCTTGATATGCTTCTCGCCGAGCCCTTCGATGTCAAAAGCATTGCGGGACACGAAATGTTTCAGGCGCTCGACCCTCTGTGCCGGGCAGATCAGCCCGCCGGTGCAGCGCCGCACCGCATCCTCCTTGCCGGTGTTGGGATTGATCTCGCGCGAGGCGTGGCTACCGCAGGCGGGACAGACATCGGGAAAGGCGAATCGTTTCGCGCCCTTAGGCCGCTTCTCCTGAACCACGCCGAGAATCTGCGGGATCACGTCGCCGGCGCGCTGCACGATGACGGTATCGCCGATGCGGACGTCCTTGCGGGCGATCTCGTCCTCATTGTGCAGCGTGGCGTTCTGCACCACGACGCCGCCGACCGTGACGGAATCGAGCTTGGCGACGGGGGTGAGCGCGCCGGTGCGGCCCACCTGGATGTCGATATCGCGCAAGATCGTGGTCGCCTTCTCGGCGGGGAATTTGTGGGCGCTGGCGAAGCGGGGCGAGCGGGAGACGAAGCCGAGCCGCCGCTGGAGATCGAGGCGGTCGAGCTTGTAGACGATGCCGTCGATGTCGTAGTCGAGGCCGGCGCGGCCGCTCTCGATATCGCTATAGGTTTCAAGCATTTCCTCGACCGAGCGGGTGAGCCTGATCAAGGGATTGAGGGGAAAGCCCCACGCGCGCAGGACCTGATAGACGTCCCACTGGGTCTCGGCCGGCAAGTCCGCCACCTCGCCCCAGCCATAGGCGAAGAAGCGCAACGGCCGCTTTGCCGTGATGGCGGGATCGAGCTGGCGGAGCGAGCCTGCCGCGGCGTTGCGCGGATTGGCGAAAAGCCGCTCGCCTTGCCGCGCCTGCTCCTCGTTGAGGCGCTGAAAGGCGGCGCGGCTCATATAGATCTCGCCGCGAAGCTCGAACGGATCCGGGAAGCCCCTCATTTTGATGCTGTGCGGAATATCGGTAATGGTTAGGACATTGGCGGTGACGTTCTCGCCCTCATAGCCGTCGCCGCGGGTCGCGCCTTGCGTGAGCTTCCCCTTCTCGTAACGAAGGGTGATGGAGAGGCCGTCGATCTTGGGCTCGGCGGTGAAGGCGAGCCCCTCGGTCTTATCGAGGCCGAGAAAGCGCCTGATGCGGTCGAGGAAGTCGTGCACGCCCTCCTCGTCGAACACGTTGTTGAGGGAGAGCATGGGCACGCGGTGGACGACCTTGCCGAAGGCCTCGACCGGGGCGGCGCCCACCCGCAGTGACGGGCTGTCGTCGCGGACAAGGTGCGGGAAGCGGGCCTCGATGGCATCGTTGCGCGCGCGCAAGCCATCATAGGCGGCGTCGCTGATCTCGGGCTCGTCCTTGCGGTAATAGAGCTCGTCGTGATGGGCGATCTCGGCGGCGAGCCGCTTCAGCTCCAAGGCGGCTTCTGCCTCGTCGAGCGCGGCGACGGGCTTCGCCTCCCCGGGTGAAAGGCCCTGGTCCTTCTTTTTGGTCTTGCCCTTGCTCATGCTCGCTTCATGCGAACCGGTTCATCAGCCTCATCGCCGCGGCGCGCGCCTCGTCGGTGATGGTTTGGCCCGCAAGCATGCGCGCGATCTCCTCGCGGCGATGGGCGCCTTCGAGCACGGCGACGCGCGTCGCCATGGCCTCGCCGTCGGGGCCGGGCACGGGCTCCTTGGCGATCAGCATATGGCCGTCGGCAAGGGCTGCCACCTGCGGGGCGTGGGTCACGGCAAGGACCTGGACGCGGGCAGCGAGCCTCGCCAGGCGCTCGCCGACGGCCGCGGCCGTGGCCCCGCCGACGCCCGCATCGGCCTCGTCGAAGACGAGGGTGGGCGCCGAGCCGCGGGCCGCAAGCACGACTTTCAGCGCCAGGATGAACCGGGCCAGCTCGCCGCCTGAGGCGACCTTCATCAAGGGCCCTGGCTCGGTGCCGGGGTTGGTCCTGACAAAGAAGGCGATCCGGTCGATGCCGCTCGGTCCGCCGTCGGCAAGAGCGAGCGTCTCGATACTGGTGAGGAAACTCGCCCGGTCGAGCTTGAGCGGGGCGAGCTCGCGCGCCACCTCCTCATCGAGGCGTGCGCCCACCTGTTTCCGTCCCTCGCTCAGCGCAAGGGCCAAAGTCTCATAGGCCTTGCGCGCGGCCTCGGCGGCACGGGTGAGCTCAGACCCTCGCGTCTCACCTTGGTCGAGTGCGGCAAGCTCAGCTTCGAGCCGGTCGACAAGCACGGGCAGGTCGTCGGTCATGACCTTATGCTTGCGGGCGAGCGCGCGCAGCGCAAACAACCGCTCCTCGGCGCGCTCAAGCTCCTTCGGCTCGAAGGCCGTCAAAGCCAGCGCCTCCTCGATCCTGGCGCGCGCCGTGTTGGTCTCGGCGAGCACGCGTTCGAGCGCCTCCGCCACCAGCGCCAGCACAGCGCCGCCGACGCTCGCCTGGCGCTCGATGCGGCGTAGGGCTGCGGCAAGTCGGGCGCCGTCGGTCCCCTCCCCTTGCAGGGCGTCGAGCGCCTCATTCAGCTCAGCGGCGATCTTCTCGGCGTGCATCATCAGCTGGCGGCGAGACGCCAAGGCCTCCTCCTCGCCACGCTCAGGGTTGAGCAGGTGAAGCTCCTCGAGCGCGTGGCTCACATAGTCGGCGTTGGCGCGCGAGGCGGCGATCTCGCTCGCCTGCCGCGCCCGCTCGGCCTCGGCGCCTTGCCAGGCCGCGTAGGCCTCAGCCACGCGGGCGGCCTCCCCGCTTAGGCCGCCAAAGGCATCGACGAGGTCGCGGTGGCCGCTCGGGTCGATCAGGGCGCGGTCGTCATGCTGGCCATGGATCTCGACCAGCGCCTGGCCCACCTGCCGCAGGAGCTGCACGCTCACGCCGATGTCGTTGATGAAGGCGCGGCTCCTGCCGTCAGCCCCCTGCACCCGCCGCAAGATCAAAGTGTCCTCGCCCTCGATACCGTTGGCCGCGAGGAGCGCGAACACGGGATGGCTGGGGTCAAGATCGAAGCTTGCCGTCACCTGGCCTTGGGCGGCGCCGCGCCGTACCAGCGAGGCATCGCCTCTGGCGCCGATCGCCAGCGAGAATGCGTCGAGCAGGATCGACTTGCCGGCGCCCGTCTCGCCGGTGAGGGCCGACAGGCCTTTGCCGAATTCGAGATCGAGCCTGTCGATCAGGACGATGTCGCGGATCGACAGGGCGGCTAGCATGGCGCGACCGTCAGGCGGGCTTGCCGTTGCCCTTCCAGGTCTGCGTGATCCACGACCCCTCGTGCTCCTGCGGCTGGGCGCCGTTCTGACCCAAGAGGCTGTAGGCGTGGCTGTACCACTTGCTGTCCGGGAAGTTGTGGCCGAGCACGGCAGCGGCCGTTTCCGCCTCGTTGACGATGCCTAACGCCATATAGGCCTCGGTCAGGCGCATCAAGGCCTCTTCCACCTGCTCGGTCGTCTGGTAGTCGCTGACCACGGTGCGGAAGCGATTGATCGCCGCAAGGTAGTTGTTGTGGCGGAGATAATAGCGCCCGACTGTCATCTCGCTCGCCGCGAGCAAATCACGCAGGATGCGGACCCGGTTGGTCGCGTCCGCCGCATAACGCGAATTCGGGTAACGCTGCAGCAGCGTATTGTAAGCATCGAGCGCCTTCTTGGCATTGGTCTGATCGCGCTTCGGACCGAGCACCTGGTCGTAATAGGCCATGCCGATGATGTTCTGCGCGAGGTCCGATTCCTGGGTGCCGGGGTGAAGCGTGAGATAGCGGTCGGCGGCGGAGACCGCGTCGTCATATTTGCCGGCCTTGTAATAGGCGTAGGCGGCCATGACGATGGCCTTGCGGGCCTCTTGCGAATAAGGGTGATTGATGTCGACTTCTTCGTATTCCTTGGCGGCGTCTGCGTAGCTGCCCTTGTGGATCAGCGTGTCGGCCTTGCCGTAGATGACATCGGGAGGGTCGGTGTTCTCGGTAATCTCCTTCTTGCCCCAGAAGGAGCCGCAGCCACTGAGCAGGCTGGCGGAAACAACCAGGCAGAGAAGGGAGGCGGGCAATCCCACGGCGCCACGCCCGGAGCCTCCAAGGCGTCCCCAGAGCCCAAGGCGTCCGCAGAGCCCAAGGCGTCCGCAGAACACAAGGCGCCCTTGAGCTCGCAGCGGCTCGACCGGACCGGACATGCTACCCCTCAAGACCGTCCCCCTCGCGCAAAAGCCTGCCCCGCGCACAAATCATGGAAGCTGGCAGGCTAGCGCAGACTGACGCCAACCAACTAGCTGATTATGGTGTTTTTTTGCTCATCCCGCGGGCGCGGGCCGTTTGCCGAAAGGTTCCGGCACCGTGCGCGGCTTCGGCACGTGCCGCCGCGCCTCGCGGCGCTAAAAAGCGGGAGGCCCGATGCCAGGGCTTACCGGAGACCGGCGGCGCGACCCGTTCAGCTCCGCTCGGGGGCGAAATTCGCTGCCGCGAGACGGTGGCTAAGCTCGGCATGGCGAACCTCGCGATAGCGCGGGGCTTCGATCATCGTCCAAGCGTCGGCATCGGCGAACATGGCCTTGAGCACCAGCGCGTTCAGCCGGTGACCGCCCCGGCGGGAGCGGTAGGCGCCAAGCATGGGAGCGCCGGCAAGGGCGAGATCGCCCACCGCATCGAGTGCCTTGTGGCGCACGAACTCGTCGGAGAAGCGCAAGCCCTCGCGGTTGATGATGCGGTCGTCGCCGATCGCCACGGTGTTCTCGAGGGAGGCACCCAGCGCAAGCCCAGCCGCCCACAGCCGCTCGACGTCCTTCATGAAGCCGAAGGTGCGGGCGCGGGCGAGCTCACGGCGGAAGGAGCCGGGATTTATGTCGATATCGATCCTTTGGGTCCCGATCAGCGGCGTGTCGAAATCGATCTCCACGTCGAGATGGAAGCCGTTATGGGGGGTCAGCTCGCCAAAGGCGCCGCCGTCCTCCACGCGGATCTTTTTCAGGACTTTGAGGAAGCGGCGCGGGCTATCGAGCTCGGCCAGGCCGACCTCGTCGATGGCCTCGACGAAGCGGGAGGCGCTGCCGTCCATGATCGGCACTTCCGAGCTGTCAATCTCGATCAGCGCGTTGTCGACGCCAAGACCGCGCAGAGCCGCGAGCAGGTGCTCGACGGTCGCAACAGAGGCGCCATTGCCGTCACCAAGCACGGTGCACAGCGTCACGCCCGTCACCCACCGCTGGTCTGCAGCGATCTCGGTGCCGTCGGCATTGCCGTTGGAGAGAAGGAAGCGTAAGCCGGAGTCACCGTCCGCCGGACAAAGTGCGATGGAAACTGGCGCTCCGCTGTGAACCCCCGTGCCGGTCAGTGAAATTTCGCTGGCAAGCGTGGTTTGGCGTGCCCCTATGAAACCCTTCATGGCCCCCGTCGGCCCCCGAGCCGTCTTTTGAGTTCCCTAGCTCGAGGAGAGAACCCCGAGCCCCCCATTGATCAGCGCTCCCTGGCACTTTAGACGTGGCTTTCATCAGCCCTTGGCTTGCGCCTTTTTGGTCCTGCCGATCAATCTATGAAGAACCTTAACGCTCTGACTGAGGAGCGACAAATCACGGTTTCTTTCACTGTATTACCGGCCGCGCGACATCTTAATACATTGATATAGCGTAACTTTCCAGGCTCGTCGGCGGGCTGATAAGTACTTCCAATATGATTTATGACTGACCTCAATTCGCCCGGCGACGGAGAAAGGCGGGAATCTCGAGATCGTCCTCGATGACCGATTCGGCTGGAGCCTCGGCCATCTCGGCCGCTTGCATCCGGGGCTGAGCTTCGATCCGTTTTGGCACGGAAGCGACGGCTGCCGGCTCGCTGCGGGGGCGCTCGATCCTGATGCCCTTTTGCGCCGCCGCCTGGGCTAATGGCTGAGGCCTGGCTTGGGCTTGCGGCTGGGGCTGGGCTTGTGGCTGGGCCTGGGCCCGCTGTGGCTGCGGCCTGAACGCCTCGGGCGCGGGGGCCGCCCACGTCGACTGGCCGAACTCGGGCTCGCGCTTGGCCGGCATCTCGGCATCGGTCTCTTTACGGGTCCGACCGACATTTGCCAGACGCTCGAGGAAGCCCACCCTCTTTTTCTGGGCGGCAAGGCCAACCACAGGCACTTGGCCCGCTTGTGCCCTGATCTCCTTCTGGGCGACGATAGGCAGCTCTTCAACGCTCGGCATGCGCCGCACGGGGCGCCTGATGGTCGCCGGTGGCGCCGGCTGGAAAGGCTGAGGCTGGGGCGCCGACGCGGGCCTCGGCTGGTTGGGAAGGGCCATTCCCGTCACCTGCGCCGGCCGCTTCTCGATCGTCACATTGCCGGGACCGCGCCACACCGGCGCTTCCTTCACGACCTCATTCTGGGCGAGAACGAGGCTCGGCTCGTCAAGATCGACGGGGCCGCCGGGCAGCGTGGCAAGACCTGCCAGCCGTTCGCTCAGCCTGCCCCTGTCTTGATGCATCACGGGCTGCCGGGGCGCTTCCCGCATGGCGGGCCGCGCGGCCTCGCCAAGAAGGCCAATGCCGGTCGCCACCACGGACACGCGGATCCGCCCGTCGAGCTCGTCGTCGAAGGTGGCACCAACAATGATGTTGGCATCGGGGTCGGCCTCGGCGCGCACGCGGCTCGCCGCCTCGTCGACCTCATAAAGGGTGAGGTCGCTGCCACCGGTGATGGAGACCAGCAGGCCGCTTGCCCCCTTCATCGACACGTCGTCGATCAGCGGATTGGAGATAGCCGCCTCGGCCGCCTCGATGGCGCGCCGGTCGCCGCTCGATTCGCCCGTCCCCATCATCGCCTTGCCCATACCGGCCATGATGGTGCGGACATCGGCGAAGTCGAGATTGATGAGGCCTTCCTTGACCATGAGATCGGTGATGCAGGACACGCCGGCGCGCAGCACGTCGTCGGCCATGGCGAAGGCATCGGTGAAGGTGGTCTTCTCGTTGGCGACGCGGAACAGGTTCTGGTTGGGGATGATCAGCAGCGTATCGACATATTTCTGCAGCTCCTCGATGCCGACTTCGGCCGCGCGCAAGCGCCGCGAGCCTTCAAACTGGAAGGGCTTGGTGACCACGCCGACGGTGAGGATGCCTTCCTCGCGGGAGGCCCGCGCGATGACTGGCGCGGCTCCCGTTCCGGTGCCGCCGCCCATGCCGGCGGTGATGAACACCATGTGGCAACCGACGAGATGGGCCTTGATGTCGGCCATGGCCTCTTCGGCAGCGGCGGCGCCCACCTCGGGCTTCGATCCGGCGCCGAGGCCTTCGGTGACGTTCGCCCCCATCTGAATGCGGCGCTCGGCGGTCGCGCTCAGCAGAGCTTGGGCGTCGGTGTTGGCGACCACGAACTCGACGCCCTTCAGACCGCAGGCGATCATGTTGTTGACGGCGTTGCCGCCGGCTCCGCCCACACCGAAAACGGTGATGCGCGGCTTGAGTTCGGTCAAATCTGGAACTCTGAGGTTGATGGTCATGGTGGTCTTCCGATCCTTAGCGATTGCCCTTGCTTAGGTCCGTCCGGCGCTCCCCCGCGAAGCGTCGGCGCAACCCTCTTCGTCCGATCAAAAATTGTCCCTAATCCACTCGCCTACCCTGGCGAAATACCCCGTGCCGGTACGCAAGAACCGTTGCTCGGCACGGCCCGAAAGCCTGTCGTCGCCGCGCGACCATTGCAGCAGGAGGCCGATCGCCGCAGAGAAATCAGGAGCGGCAGCCACAGCCGGCAGGCCGGCCAAAGACCTTGGCGTCCCAAGCCGCACTGGACGCCCGAACATGTTCGCGGCAAGCTCGGACAGGCCAGTGAGCTGGCTGCCACCGCCGGTCAGCACCAGGTGCTGGGTGACCTCGGAGGCCAAGCCGCTGGCGGCAAGCCGCCGCCGCATCAAATCGAGAATCTGCTCGACGCGCGGCCGGATGATGACGGCAAGCTGCGCCTTGGTGATCTGGTTCAGGCTCGGCTGCCGTGTGCCGCTGGCAGCGGGATAGGTGATGATCTCGCGCTCGTCGGACAGCGTGGCAAAGGCGCTGCCATGCAGCGTCTTGAGCCGCTCGGCGTAGTCGAGTGGTGCGGCAAGCGTGCGGCCGATGTCGGTGGTGATGCTGTTGCCGCCAAGGGCGATGGCGTCGGCATGGATAAAGTGCCCGTCGGCGAAGGCCGAAAGCGTGGTGGTGCCGGCGCCGAAATCGACACAGGCCACGCCGAGCTTGGCCTCGTCCGGCGTGATCACCGAAAGGGCGCTCGCGTAGGGGGCCGCGACCAGGCTCGCAACGCCGAGATGGCAACGCTCGACGCAGAGCATCACGTTGCGCATGGCCACCTCGTCGGCGGTGACGGCATGGAGATCGACGGCAAGCCGCTCGCCGCACATGCCCTGGGGCTCGCTGATGCCGCCATTCTCGTCGAGGCGGTAGCTCGTGGGCAGCGCGTGCAGCACGCTCCGCTTGTCGCGGCCGGCATATTGGCGGCCGCCGGCCAGGAGGCGCAAAATATCTTCCTCGCGCACCGCCCCTGACGGCAGCGCCACGCTCGCCGAGAAGCTCTCGCTCTTGAGGCGTCCGCAGGTGACGGACACATGCACGTCCTCGACGGTGACGCCGGCCATGCGCTCGGCCGCATCCACCGCCGAGCGGATGCAGTGCTCGGCGCTGTCGAGATGGGCGATCATGCCGGCTTTGAGGCCTTCGGCGCGGGTGTGGTCGAAGCCCAGCACCTCGAACTGCACCGCGTCGCCCTTGCCCTCGAACCAGTCGGGCACGGGCGAGGTCTTGGCGATCAGGCAGCAGATTTTGCTCGTGCCAACGTCGAGCGCAGTGACGATGCGCTGGCGCTTGCTCCTGATCGTGGTTGTGTAGACCATTCCCCCTGCCCTCAAGTCCCGTATTCTCAGGTTTTCCTTTTAGCTACCGTCTTGGTGCTCGCGGTGGGCACCTCTGCCGGCGCGCTTCCCTCGAGCGGTGCGGCCGAAGCCGTCTCGCGCAAGCGCACCGTGATCCGATCCAGCAAACGCAAATCGACCGCGGCGATCTCGCGCTCGAGCACGCCCCGATCCTGCTCGAGCTTGGCAAGCGAGATGAGCGCCTCGGGGACATTGTCGTCGGGGAGCATGATCTCGACGCCGGAGGCGAGCTTCAGCGTCCAGCGCCGGTCGCCGACCCTGAGCGCCCCGATCAGCTTCTTTCTCAGATCCTCATAGGGGGCGAGCGCGTCGAAAAGAGCCGAAGCGCTTTTGCCCGCGCCCTCGCCTACGACAAGGGGGAGGTCGGCATAGGCTTCGCGCAACGCCGGCGCGAGCACCACGCCCTCGGCGTCGACCACAAAGGTCTGGCCGTCTTTCTGCCAGACGGCATAAGGGATGCGCTCCTCGACGACGACCTGCAGCGTCGAGGGCAGGAGGCGCATGACTTGGGCATGCCTGATCCATGGGACGGCCTCGAGCCGCTCCTTGGCGGCGTCGGTGTCGAAGCCGAGCATCATGGTATCGGGACCGGCCTTGAGCGCCGCGGTGATCTCGGCATCGGTCGCGTGCAACTGGCCTTCGACGCTGATCTTCTTCACGCCGAAGCCCACGGCAACGGCGAGATGTTCGACCCCGCCGGTGAGCGCGCCGAAGACAAGCGCGCTCTGGCCGCCGATCCAGGCGCCATAGGCCACGGCGCTGCCGAGGAAGAGCACGCACAGAAGCAGCCATTTGCCGCGCGCCCGATCTGGGCCGAGCCGGCCGAGGAGCAGCCCTTTGGGGCTCCGCTTGACGATGCGGCGCGTTCCCGCAAGCACGGGCAGGCTGCGGGAGGCGCGCGGCGAAGACGCGATGCCGCGCGCAAGAAGGGTCTCTGACGACCCCCGGCTCCTAGCCTGCCCCCTTGCGGGGTTTAGCGATTGCACGACGCGTCCTCCACGATCCAGCGC
Organism: Hyphomicrobiaceae bacterium UBA4118; assembly: GCA_002383105.1. Taxonomy (GTDB): domain Bacteria; phylum Pseudomonadota; class Alphaproteobacteria; order Rhizobiales; family Methyloligellaceae; genus Methyloceanibacter. The sequence goes on along the minus strand of DFXC01000123.1, from coordinate 8,994 downwards.
ACCAGCTCGCCGAACGAGCGGCCGCTATAGGCAGCAAGCTCGGGCACAAGCGATGTCGACGTCATGCCAGGCTGGGTGTTGACCTCAAGGCAGATCAGTTCCCCCGTGCCCTCTGGCCGGTCGTCGAAGCGGAAGTCCGAACGACTGACACCACGGCAGCCCAGTGCCCTATGAGCCGCTAGGGACAGCTTCTGTACCAATTGGTAAACATTTGGTTTAAGCGGCGCCGGGAGGACGTGAATTGAGCCTCCTGGGGCGTATTTCGCGTCATAATCGTAGAAGGCGAGACCTTCGGCCGGGCGGATTTCGATCACCCCGAGCGCCTCCTCGCCCATAACGGCGCAGGTCAGCTCCCGGCCGGCGATATAGCGCTCGACCATGACCTCCTCGCCAAAGATCCATTCGGCGCTAGTCAGCTCCTGGGGCGGGTGGCGCTGGTCCTCGCGGACGATGTAGACGCCGACGCTCGATCCTTCGGTCGGCGGCTTGATTACGTAAGGCGGGGGCATGGCGTGGGCCCGGGCGGCCTCCGCCCGCGACAGCACGCGGCTTTCGGCGACCGGAACACCGCCTGCGGCGAGCACGGCCTTGGCGCGCTCCTTATGCATGGCAAGGGCCGAGGCGAGCACGCCGGAATGGGTGTAGGGCAGCCCCATGGTCTCGAGCAGACCCTGGATGCAGCCATCCTCGCCGTAGCGGCCGTGCAGCGCGTTGAAGCAGACATCGGGCGCAGTCTCGGCGAGCCGCGCCGCCGCGTCGCGGCCCACGTCGAGCCGGGTCACGCGGTAGCCCAGCTTTTCGAGGGCGTCGGCGCAGGCCGCACCGGAGCGCAAGGACACCGCCCGCTCCGACGACCAGCCGCCCATCAGAACGGCAATATGTTGTGCCTCAGGCATATCGGATCGTCCTCCGCTGTCACCCCGGTGGTCACGGCTTTAGCTGAATCGGGGCGGTTTAGGAATCGGCGCGGGGCCCGATTCATTCCGGCATGTCAGGCGGTGGCGGGGCTGTTCCGGCCCGCGGGCGGCTGATAGCTTGCCGCAACCTTCCCGCATCTCCGACGCAAGAGGATCCCAATGGCCAGCTTCCTTCGCGCAATGGCATTGGCCTTGGTGGTGATGTCGATGGCTTGCACCAATGCGGGTGCCGAGACAGCGACGAAGGAGAAGGTGCTTGCCGCCATCCCCAAGCTCGAGAAACTCGCGCAAGCGGCTGTTGCCAATGGCGGCCTGCCGGGCCTCGCCATTGCCATCGTCTACCAGGACGAGGTGGTCTATCTCGGCGGCTTCGGCGTGCGGGAGGTGGGCAAACCCGAGAAGGTCGATGCCGACACCGTGTTCCAGCTCGCCTCCTTCTCCAAGCCGATCTCGTCGACGATCGTGGCGGCGCTGGTGAGCGACGGGGCGGTCTCCTGGGATTCGCGCATCGCCGATCTCGACCCGAGCTTCAAGCTGCACGATACTTATCCGACCGAGCAGCTCACGGTGACCGACCTGTTCAACCATCGGAGCGGCCTTTCCGGCAATGCCGGCAACGATCTCGAAGAGCTCGGCTTCGACCGCGCCACGATCCTCGCCCGCCTGCATTTTCTGAAGCCGACCTCGAGCTTTCGTGCGGGCTATGCCTACAGCAATTTTGGGTTGACCGAGGGCGCGGTCGCAGCGGCTAAGCCGACCGGCAAGTCATGGGAGGAGGTCTCAGAGGAGAAACTCTACAAGCCGCTCGGCATGAGCTCGAGCAGTTCGCGCTACGCCGATTTCCTCACTCATGAGAACCGCGCTGAGTTGCATGTGCCGGTGGACGGGAAATGGACGGCGCTCGTCAAACGCGATCCAGATCCTCAGGCGCCGGCGGGCGGGGTCAGCTCCAACGTGCGCGATCTTGCCCAATGGATGCGGCTCGAGCTCGGCAACGGCAAATACAACGGCGTGCAGCTGATCAAAGAGGAGGCGATCGCGCCGACGCATGAGCCGCTCTTCAACCGCGGCAAGAATCCGGTGACCGGGTCGCCCTCGTTCTATGGACGCGGTTGGAACGTCGAGTTCGGCCGCTACGGCACGGTGTGGGGACATGCCGGCGCCTTCAGCCAGGGCGCGCGCACCATGGTCAGCCTGCTGCCGTCGGAGCAGCTCGGCATCGTGGTCCTCGCCAACGCTTTTCCAACCGGCTTGCCTGAGGGCCTCGCCGATACGTTCTTCGACCTGGTGTTCAAAGGCGCGCCGACGAGCGACTGGACCTCGCAATGGAACGCAGTGTTCGAGTCGATGTTCGGACCGGCGATCGAGGCGGCCAAGAAAGTCTACGGCACGAAGCCGGCAACGCCCGCGCCGGCGCTCCCGGTTTCGGCCTATGCCGGAATCTATGCCAATGACTATTTGGGCGACGCCGTGGTGGCCGAGGAGAACGGCTTGCTCGTGCTGAAGCTCGGGCCGAACGGGGCGAAGTCGCGTCCGCTCACGCATTTCGACAGGGACCTGTTCATCTACTACCCGACCCCGGAAATGCCTGAGATGCCCTTTGCGGTGACGTTCCAGATCGGCCCCGACCAGAAGGCAAGCCAGGTGACGATCGAGGACCTCAACGACGACGGACAGGGGGTGCTCGCTCGGGTCAAATGAGAATTGTCATCGCCCGGCTTGACCGGGCGATCCAGTAACCGCCGCAAAATGTTGGTTGTGAGACAGGGGTTACTGGATTCCGGCTTTCGCCGGAATGATGCCTGCGCGGGGTCTTAGGCAAAGTTCAGCGCGGGACGCCGAGGCGCTTGATCTCCCATTCAAGCTCGACGCCACTCGTCTCCTTCACCCGCGCGCGCACCGTCTCGCCGAGCTTTTCGATGTCGGCGCCGGTGGCATTGCCCTCGTTGATGAGGAAGTTGCAGTGCATCTCCGAGACCTTGGCATCGCCCACCGCGAGCCCCCGGCAGCCCGCCGCGTCGATCAGCTGCCAGGCCTTTTTTTTCCCCGGCGGGTTCTTGAAGGTCGAGCCGCCGGTGCGGCTCTTGATGGGCTGTGCCTGCTCGCGATAGGCGGCGATGCCATCCATCTCGGCGAGGATCTTGGCGGGCTCCCCCGGCTCGCCTTGGAACAGCGCCTCGGTGAAGATCAGATCGTCCGGCACGCCGCAATGGCGGTATTCATAATGAAGCTCTGCCACCTGAAACACATGCACCTTCCCTTCGCGATCGACGGCCCGAGCCTCGACCACGACCTCGCGTGTCTCGCGCCCATGCGCCCCGCCATTCATGCGGAGCGCGCCGCCGACGCAGCCCGGGATGCCGCGATAGAAGGAGAGGCCGGCGATGCCGGCATCGGCCGCGGCGCGCGCCACCTTCACGTCAGGAACCGCGGCGCCAACCCGCAGCCGCGACCCCTCCTCGACCGCGATCTCGCCGAAGCCTCTCCCCAAGCGAATGACCACGCCCTCGATGCCGCCGTCACGCACAAGAAGATTCGAGCCCAGGCCGATGATGGTGACGGGAATGTCGGTGGGCGTGCCCTTCATGAAATATGCGAGGTCGGCTTCGTCGGCAGGCGAATAGAGAACTTCGGCCGGTCCGCCCGCTCTGAACCAGGTGAAGTCCTTGAGCGGCGCGCCGGCTTTCAGCTTGCCGCGCAACTCAGGCAGGCTCGCGACCAGCCGGCTTTCGAGGTCTGACCCGCTCAAGGCCGCCCCCTAGACTCAAGCCGCGCCGGCAAAGCGTTGATCCAATCGGTGATGGTGCCGGCGCCAAGTCCGACCACCAGGTCGCCCGTCTTGGCGACAGTGGCGACGGTCTCGACCAGGGCCTCCTCGTCGTCAACCGTCAAGACATATGGATGGCCGTGGCGGCGCAGGCCTGAGGCCAGCTCGTCGCGATCGATGCCTGGAATCGGGGCCTCGCCCGCCGAATAGACCGGCGTCACCACGACAATATCGGCATCGTCGAGACAGGCCGAGAACTCGTTGAACAGGGACTGTAGCCGCGTATAGCGATGCGGCTGCAGCACGGCGATGATGCGCCCTTTGCCGGCCATGCGCGCGGCACGCAGCACGGCGGCGATCTCCACCGGGTGATGCGCGTAATCGTCATAGACGACGGCGCCATTCCACTCACCGACGCGGGTGAAGCGCCGCTTCACCCCGGAGAAGGCGGCAAATGTCTTGCGGATGACGTCGTCGCTTACGCCCGCCTCGGTGGCCGCAGCGAGCGCGGCGAGAGCGTTCAACGCATTGTAGTGGCCGAGCACGGGAAGCATGAGATCGTCGAGCTTGCGCGTGCCGCCCTTCACCGCCGGCCCAAGATCGGCATCAAAAGTAATTTGGTTGTGATCAGGACGGAGATTGCTGAGCCTGATATCGGCATCGCGCGCGACTCCATAGGTCAGCGTGCGGCGCCCATTGGCGGCGCCGCCGAGCTTTGCGAGAAGCTCGCGCACCACGGGATGATCGATGCAGGCGACGGCGACACCGTAGAAGGGGATCGCCTCGATGAATTGCTGGAAGGCGAGATGCAGGGCGGCAAGGGACGGCCAATAGTCCATATGCTCGGGATCGATATTGGTCACCACCCCGATCTGGGTCGGGAGCTTCAGGAAAGTGCCGTCGGACTCGTCGGCCTCGACCACCATCCACTCGCCCTTGCCGATGCGGGCATTAGTGCCCCAGGCATTGATGATGCCGCCGGCGATCACCGTCGGATCGAGGTCAGCGCCTTTGAGCAGGTCGGCGATGAGAGAGGTCGTGGTGGTCTTGCCGTGGGTGCCGGTGATCGACACGGTGGCGCAGGGGCGCATTAGCTCGGCCAGCATTTCGGCGCGGCGGATGATGGGAATACCCCGCTCCTTGGCCGCCTCGAACTCAGGGTTCCCGGCCTTCACCGCGCTGGAGATGACGAGATAGGCAGCGCCCTTGACGTTGTCGGGGTCGTGGCCGTTCAGGCAAGCGATGCCGCGGCGGCGCAGGCGCTCGAGATTGGCGCCGTCCTTGAGGTCGCTCCCTTGCACCCGATAGCCCCGGGTATGCATGACCTCGGCGATGGCGCTCATGCCGATGCCGCCGATGCCCACGATGTGGAACAGGCCGGTTTTGTCGGGCGCGGGCAGATGCATCTTTAGACCTACTCCACCTACTCTTTGGCTCGCGCGAGCTCCTCGGCAAGGTCGGCAAGCTTCCTCACCGCATCGGTCTCAGCCATGGCTTTCGCCTTTCCGGCGGCCTTTGCCAAGAGCTCGGGCGAGGCGAACAGCCGTTCCAGCTCTTGGGCGAGGCGCTGATCCGTCAACTCCTTCTGCCTGATGCACCAGCCGCCGCCCCCTTGCTCAAGGCGAGTTGCATTTTCGAGCTGATCGTTGTCAAGGGCATGCGGCAGGGGCACCAGCAGGCAGGGACGACCGATCGCCATCAGCTCGGCCACCGTCGAGGCGCCGGCGCGGGCGATGACGAGATGGGACTTGGCGATCCGCTCCGGCAGGTCGCGGAAGAAGGGCGCAAGATGCACGGCGATGCCGGCCTTTTTGTAAGCCTCGCGCAATTGGTCGAGGTCCTCCTCGCGCGCCTGCTGCACCACCGTCACGCGCTGGCGCATCTCCTTCGGCAAGAGCTGGAGCGCCGGGGGCATGGCCTGCGAGAAGAAATGTGCGCCCTGGCTCCCGCCAAACACGAGCAGCAACAGACGCCCTGACGCATCGGGCGGCATATAGGCGACGTCACGGTAGGCGAGCACCGCGTCGCGCACCGGCGTTCCCGTCACCCGCGCTTTGGCTTCAGCGTCGGCACGCAGCAGCTTGGTCGGCTTGAACGACAGCGCGATCTTATCGACGAAGCGCGACAACAGGCGATTGGCGCGGCCCATGACCGCGTTCTGCTCGTGGATGGCGGTCGGGATCTTTAGGGTGCTCGCGGCGATGATCGGCGGCAGCGTCGGATAGCCGCCGAAGCCGATGACGGCTCGGGGCTCGATCCGCTTGAGCAGGCGCAGCGCGCCGAAATAACCGATGCCGAGACGCGAGAAGGTCATCCCCACCGCAAATGGATTACGGCTCGTCAGCGTGGCGGACGGAATGCGGTGGATGGCCCGGGCCGGAAACTCGACGCCGTATTTCTCAGCGCGGATGTCGGTGGCGAGCTCGACGGTGTAGCCGCGGCGGGCAAGCTCCTGGGCCAAAGCCGCAGCAGGAAAAAGATGTCCGCCCGTGCCCCCCGCAGCGAGCAGGATCGGGCGCGCGCTCAAGCGGCTTTCTCCGTGAGGCCGGACGATTCGGCGTCAGGCTCAGTGGCTGTGCTTCGCTTCAGCCGTCCCGCCATGGGCCGCTTGCGCGTCAGCCCAAGGGCAAAGCCCATGGTCAACGCCATGGCGAGCAGCGAGGAGCCGCCATAGGAGATGAAGGGCAGTGTCATGCCCTTGGCGGGGAACAGGCCGACATTGACGGCCATGTTGATCAGGGCCTGCAAGCCGAACAGCATGGTGAGCCCGGCCACGGCATGCCTGATGAACCCGTCAGGCTCTTGTGAGGCCTTGGACAGGCCGCGCAGCACGATGAAGGCAAACAGGGCGACCAGGATGAGGCAGGCGATCAGCCCGTACTCCTCGGCCGCCACGGCGAAAATAAAGTCGGTATGGGAATCGGGAAGCACGTCCTTGACCGTCCCCTCACCCGGACCTCTGCCGAACCACCCGCCATGGAGAAAGGAATCGAGCGAGCGGTCGGCCTGGTAAGTATCGCCAGACGCGGGATCAAGGAAGCGGTCGATGCGCGAGGCCACGTGGGGCGCGAGGAAATAGGCTGAGAAAATACCGGCCACCCCGGCGAGCCCAAGCGCTCCGATCCACACGAGATTGATGCCCGCCATGTAGACGAGCGCGCCCCAGACGAGGGTGACGAGAAGCGTCTGGCCGAAATCGGGCTGCATGACGAGGAGCACCGCGAACACAGCGTAAAGCGCCACCGCGAGCCGAATGCCGGGCACATCGCGCCACTTCTGCGCCTCGTTGAAGAGCCAGGCGGTGAGCACGATGAAGGCCGGCTTCACGAACTCTGACGGCTGCAGCGAGACGGGGCCGAGCTGGAGCCAGCGCTTGGCGCCCTTGATCTCGGGCCCCACGACGAGGATCACGGCCATCAGCGCGATGCCGGTGAGGAAGATGATGAGGCTCGCCCGGCGTATCTGCTTCGGCGTCAGCGTCGAGGCCGCGAACATGATGGCCACCGCGGGCAGGAGCAGAGCCGCCTGGCGGCGGACGAAATAGAACGGCTCGAGATTATATTTGGCGGCAATCGGCGGGCTCGCCGCAAGCGACAGCACGAGGCCAAGGCCCATCAGCAGCAGAAGGCCGAAGAACATCAGGCGGTCGACGGTGAACCACCAATCGGAGAGGACGCTCTTGTCGGCGCGGGTCAGCCTCATGCCGCCCTCCCCTGCACGCTTTCGGCGCCGTCGAGCCCCATGACGATGTCGCGGAATGCCTCGCCCCGCTTCTCGAAATTGGCGAACTGGTCGTAAGAGGCGCAAGCGGGCGACAAGAGCACGACGGGCTCGCGCGCGCCGGAGCTGCCGGCATCGGCAGCGGCGGCAGCGACCGCCTGATCGAGGGTGCCGCAGTGCTTGTGCGCCACGGTGCCGCCGAGCTGGCGCGCAAAGGCCTCAGCCGCCTCGCCGATGAGATAAGCGCGTGCGATGCGCGGGAAGAAGGGCTCGAGCCCCGCGAGGCCGCCCTCTTTCGGCCTGCCGCCGATGATCCAGTAGATGTCGGTGAAGCTTGCCAGCGCCTTGCCGGCAGCGTCGGCATTGGTCGCCTTAGAGTCGTTGACGAACAGCACCTTGCCTCTGCGCGCCACCTGCTCCATGCGGTGGGCAAGGCCCGCGAAGCTCTTGAGCCCTTGCGCGATGGCCGCGGGGGCGAGTCCTTGCGAGCGGGCGAGCGCATAAGCCACAGCAGCGTTCTGCCAGTTATGGGCGCCTCTGAGCGAGCCGATCCCCGCGAGGCCGGCGCGCGCCAGCTCGGCGCCTCCATCCATCTCATGCAAGACGCCATCCTTGGCCCAGACGCCCGTCTCCACGGCGCGCCCGACGGCGATGCGCTTGACCGCGAACGAACCGGAAAGCGCATCGGCGATGGCGCGGGAGGGCTGGTCGTCGACGCCAATCACCGCGGTCGCGCCTTGTCCCAACTTCGCAAAGACCTGCGCCTTGATGCGGGCATAGTCGTGAAGCTTCCCGTGACGATCGAGGTGGTCGGGGGTGATGTTGAGGAGCGCCGCGGCGTCGGGCTTGAGCGACGGAGAAAGATCGATCTGGAACGACGAAAGCTCAATGACATAGATGAGGTCGGGGGCGAAAGGCTCAAGGTCGAGCACCGACTTGCCGATATTGCCGCCAAGGGCCACGCGCTTTCCCGACGTAGCGAGGAGATGGGCCGTGAGCGCCGTGGTGGTCGATTTGCCGTTGGTGCCGGTGATGGCGACGAACGGCGCATCCGGCGCATGACGCCGCCGCTCCCGGCAAAACAGCTCGATATCGCCGATCACCTCGACGCCGGCCTGCTGCGCTGCCAACACGGTCCAGTGCGGCGCCGGATGCGTCAGCGGCGCGCCGGGCGTCAGCACCAAAGCTGCGAAATTCGCCCATGATACTTTGCGCAAATCCGCCGTGATGAAGCCCGCAGCGGCTGCTTCGGCGAGTTTTTCGGCGCCATCGTCGCTGGCGATCACTTCCGCCCCGCCCGCCTTCAAGGCACGACAGCTCGCCAGTCCTGATCCGCCGAGGCCGAACACCGCAACCGTCTTGCCCGCAAAGGAGGTGACGGGGATCAAATGATCACCGCAGCTTCAACGTGGAGAGGCCGGCCAGCGCCAGCATCACCGAGATGATCCAGAACCGGATCACGATCTGTGGCTCGGTCCAGCCCTTCTGCTCGAAGTGATGGTGCAGCGGCGCCATCAGAAACACCCGTTTTCCGAACATCCGAAACGACACCACCTGGATCGCGACCGACAGCGCCTCGATCACGAAGAT